>CAZZWN010000191.1:0-6954 GCA_964657765.1 uncultured Acetobacteraceae bacterium | reverse complement strand
GCAGTACACACTCACGTGTTCCCGGTATGTTGGATTACGTCGCCATCGTTATATCGGACGCAGCGTGCGTCGCGGCAGTCTCTTGGCCGCACATTGGACGAGCCTGGCGGAAACAATCTCAGGGCCTCCGTCACGATCAGGGCCGAGTGAGCCAGGTTCCGGCTGGGCGCGCCGTGGGATGAACGACCGCTGGCCCCGTGGCATGCCTGAATCGATTGCTGCTGAGTACGTTGGGTTGTCCGTATCGACGATAAGGGCAGCCCGCGTTCGGCGGGACTTCCCGGACCCGGTCCAGCTTACGCCCGGCCGTATTGTCTACCTACGTGAAGACTTAGACGCCTATCTTGACCGGAAGGCGGGCCGGGTCGTGCCGCTGTCTGAGGCCGAAGCATAGATGCAGGCACCATAATGGCGATGGTCACGCTGGCGTACCTCTGGGAGCCTCGGATCAAAGGCCGTACCTATACTTACTATCGGCGCCAGGGCTCGCGCACCAAGTTACCCCGTCGCGATACCCCCGGCTTCCTACCAGCCTACCATGCGGCGCACACCATGGCGGAGGCTATGGCGCTGGGTCGCCCAGCCGCGCCGGGGGGTATTGCCGGGCTCTATGGCGGCCCTGGTAGCAGCTTATCGCGCCTCGCCGCAGTGGCGTGAATTGGCACCAGGCAGCCGCAAGGATTACGACAAGTCGCTGAACCCGCTAGCCGAGCGGTATGGCAAGCTGCCCGTGGCGGGTATGCCGCGCCAATTCGTGTTCAAGCTGCAAACCGAATATTCGACCATGCCGGCGTTCACGCGCCATGATCCGCCGCAACCCATCCTCGACGCCAAAGGCTGCCAGGTCATCCTCCAGACGCCCCGCCGTGCGAACGGCATGGTGAACGTGCTTCGCCTGCTGCTGGCCTGGGCGGTGAACCAAGGCGGCTGGGTCAAGACGAACGTGGCGGTGCGTCCCGGCCGGCTGGAGACCGGCCCCGGCCATCGGATGTGGAAGCCGGCGGAGCTTGCGGCACTCATGGCGTCGGCCGAGGAGCCAATACGCCGGGCCGCGATGCTGGCCGTCTACACCGGCCAGCGCAAGGGCGATTGCCTGGCAATGCTCCGCACGGCGAGAGCCGGGGGCATGCTTGACGTGGTGCAAGCGAAGACGGGCACCGCGCTACAGATACCCGAACACCCTGACCTGACCCTTGTGCTCGACGCGGCACCGGCCACGCCGGGCATCACACTGCTGACCCGAGATGACGGGGCAGCGTGGAAGCAGGACCATTTTAACGCGGCCTTCGCGAAGGCGGTAAAGAAGGCTGGGCTGGTCGGGTTGACGTTCCATGGACTGCGCAAGACCGCATCCGGCATATTGGCCGAGGCCGGAGCCACGGACGCAGAAATCGACTCCATCCTTGGCCACGTCGACCCCAAGATGACACTTTTATATCGCCGCCAGGCAAACCAGCGCACCCTGGGTAAGACGGCTATGGGCAAGCGGGCGGGGCGTCGGATCGGGCAGATTGATAAACTCGAAATTTCCGAATGATAAAATTTCGCTTTTCGCCGAACCCTATTTCGCTAACACTTTGTATTTGTTACCAGATTTGGTAGCGGCGGACGGATTTGAACCGCCGACCAAGAGATTATGATTCTCCTGCTCTACCACTGAGCTACGCCGCCGTGCCGGCCGCGGGATATGCCCGACTACCGCCCAATGGTCAATCAGCCTGGATGACTTCAGGCGTGCCAATTCAGTCCGGACTGTTAGGCTAGCCTCCAGAGCAAGCGCATCTGCCCCTCCGTCCGTCATTGCGAGGAGCGCTTGCGACGCGGCTATCTAGGGCCACACGCACAGATATTGGTCCATGCGGCGCTGGATTGCCACGCCCAAGCCGCCTCGCAATGACGGGAGCTTCGAAGCCGAAGGCAAGCCGGGTCAAATGCGGTAGCGCGATAGAATACCCACTCAACTACATTTAGGAAGCATGTATGGCCGAGACAGGCGCAACATTCGGACCATGCTGTTTCTGTGCGCAGGTTATTGAACCAACCGGTTCCGATCCTTGCCGCCTCACCGTTACGACATCGAGCGAGAAATGGCAGGTATGGTTCTGCCATGGCGCTTGTTTCCGTGAACGCCTAGGTAGCGTTCCCGAGTTCGAAGGATTGTTCGATCCCGCATACTTCTAGAGGTTCAAGGCACTATTGGATAAACCCGCCACCCAGCACACGATCACCCACATAGAATACGCAAGCCTGACCCGGCGCCGCCAGCGTTGGCGTATCAAGCCGCACTACAGCGCTATCCTCCATCGCTGAAACCACGGCAGCATGCGGCGCTTCGCGGGCCCGCAGCTTGACCATGCAGCGCAGCCCCCCAGCTGGCGGATCGATCAGCCAGTTGACCTCGCGCAGCCGGACCGTGTCGCTCCCCGCAGTGCCCGGCCCGACCACGATGCGGCGTCGTGCGGCGTCCACCGCCAGCACGGCCTGGCGCTGCCCGCCATCAAACGACGCTGGCCCGAGCGCCTTGTTCTGCCCGACCGTATATCGCGCCACCCCGGCGTGCTGCCCCAGCACCCGCCCGTCTTGCGCAACGATCTCGCCCGCCTCGACCGCGTCCGGCCGCAGCCGGCCAACCAGGTCGGCATAGGAGCCGCTGGGCACGAAACAGATATCCTGGCTGTCCGGCTTGGCCGCCACCGCCAGGCCGAGCCGCGCAGCGTGCGCGCGCACCATGTCCTTGCCGGGCATGTCGCCGAGCGGGAAGCGGGAGAAAGCGAGTTGGTCGCGCGTCGTCGCGAACAGGAACCAGCTCTGGTCGCGCGCCGGGTCGGCGGCCCGGTGCAGCTCCGGCCCGTCCGCGCCCTCGACCCGGCGGACGTAATGGCCGGTCGCCATCGCCTCCGCGCCCAGATCACGCGCCAGGCCCAACAGGTCCGTGAATTTCACTGACATGTTGCAGCGCACGCAGGGTACCGGCGTCTGCCCGGCCGCGTAGCTGTCCGCGAACTCGCCGATCACCGCGCTGCGAAACCGGGCCTGCGCATCGATCACGTAGTGCGGGATGCCGAGACGGTCCGCAACATCCCGCGCGTCATGAATGTCCTGGCCAGCGCAGCACGCACCACGGCGACCCACGGCCGCGCCGTGATCGTAAAGCTGCAGCGTGACGCCGATCACCTCGTGCCCGGCCTCATGCAGCAGGCCGGCCACCACGCTGCTGTCCACGCCGCCGGACATCGCGGCGACGATGCGCATCGGACCGGCTCCCTACCCTTGCGCGTTGCGCGTCGCGTCCGGCAGCTTGACCACCAGGCCGTCCAGCGCCGCCGTCATGACGATTTGGCAGCCGAGGCGGGAGGTCGCCTCCAGCCCGAACGCGAGGTCGAGCATATCCTCCTCGTCCTCGGTCGGCTTCGCCAGCCGCTTGAACCAATCGCCGTCCACGATCACGTGGCAGGTCGAGCACGCAAGCGAACCCTCGCAGGCGCCCTCGATATCGACGCCGTGACGATGGGCGATCTCGAGCACCGACAGGCCCAACGGTGCGTCGACCTCGCGCGGGGCGCCATTGCGTTCGATGAAGGTCATCTTGGGCATCTCAGGCCTCGGCGTTGAAAGCGAAATTGAGGACAGCGGCGGATAGCGCCTCGGCGGCGTAGTCCACATCGGCCGCGGAGGTAAAGCGTCCTAGCCCCAGACGCAAGCTCCGCGCTGCCGCGGCGTCGGTCAGGCCCATGGCGCGCAGCACGTAGCTGGGCTCGACCTCGGCCGAGCTGCAGGCGGATCCGGTCGAGACGCATAGCTCCGGCATGGCCCGCATCATCGCCAGCGCCATCGCCGGAAAGGTGATGTTGAGGTTGCCCGGGATGCGGTGCGGCATCGACCCGTTCACCTGCAGATCCGGAATGTGACGCAGCAGGCCCGCTAACAGCCGGTCGCGCAACACGGTCAGGCGCGCCGCCTCGCTGTCCATCTCCAGCCGCGCCAGTCGGCACGCCTCGCCCAACCCGACAACAAGCGGAGTGGGCAGGGTGCCGGACCGCAGCCCCCGCTCCTGCCCGCCGCCGGAGAACAACGGCGCCAGCCGCACCCGCGGACGGCGGCGGACGAACAGCGCTCCGATGCCCTTCGGCCCATACAGCTTGTGCCCGCTCAGGCTGAGCAGGTCGATGCTGCGCACGTCGACGGGTATCTTGCCGACGGCCTGGGCTGCGTCGGTGTGGAACAGCGCACCGGCCTCGCGCGCGACAGTCGCCAGCGTCGCGATGTCCTGGATCACCCCAGTCTCGTTGTTCACGGTCATGACGCTGACGAGCAAAGTCGGCTCATTGAGAGCCTCCCGCAGCACGCCAGGATCCAGGCGGCCATCCGCCTTGACCGGCAGCACGACCGGCTCGAAGCCGTCCTCGGCGGTGTCGGTCACGCTCTCCAGCACGCATTTATGCTCGGTCGCGACGGTGACGATCCGCCGGCGCGGGTCGCCCATGCGGCGTGCGTGACGGGCGGCGCCCTTAATGGCGATGTTGTTGGCCTCGGTCGCCCCAGAGGTCAGCACGATCTCCCGCGCATCTGCGCCGATCAGCGCCGCTACCTCGGCGCGCGCCACTTCGACCGCAGCCTCGGCGTCGCGGCCCATCTGGTGCTCGGCGCTGTGCGGATTGCCGAAACGCTCGCTGAACCAGGGCAGCATGAGCGCCAGCACGCGCGGGTCGCACGGCGTGGTGGCCTGGTTATCGAGGTAGACGGGGCGGTTCGGGCGCATGGACTGCGATATGGCGCTAGGCCGCCCGCTTCGCCAGCCGTGACGCCATCGCGCCGTAAGCAGCCTGGAATGCCTGCACGTCATCCCAGCTCGCGTTCCAAGGCAGGCTGACGCGGATCGCCTCGCCGGCCAGCGCGCCGAGGCCCATGGCGTCAAGCACATGGCTGCGGGCCACCTTGCCGCTGCTGCACGCGGCCCCGGCGGATACGGCGACGCCGGCGAGGTCGAGCGCGATCACCTGCGTGTCCGCGCGCACGCCAGGCAGCGCAAAACAGCTTGTGTTCGCCAGGCGGTTGCTGCCGCCGAGGACAGCCGCGCCGCAGCGGATCGCATGCGCCTCGACAGCGTCGCGCATGGCCTGCAAGTCCGCACGCGTCGCCGTCGCCGCCGCGGCGAACCCGGCGATGGCAGGCAGCCCAGGAGTGCCGCCACGCCGTCCGCGCTCCTGCCCGCCGCCGCGGATCGACGGCACGACCTCCTGGCCCGGCGCCAGCAGCACTGCGCCGGCGCCCTTGGGACCGCCAAGCTTGTGCGAAGACAGCGCCAGGCTGTGCGCGCCGAGTGCCCCAAGGTCCGTATCGATGCGCCCGGCCGCCTGGACGGCGTCCACGTGCAGCAGCGCACCATAGTCGCGACACAGCGCCGCCGCCGCCTCCACAGGCTGCAGGGTTCCGGTCTCGTTGTTGGCCAGCATCAGGCATACCAGCGCCGGCGCGCCCAATAACATACGGGCCAGCGCGTCCAAGTCGGCCACGCCGTCGCCGTCGACCGGAAGCGTCTCGGCACCGGGCGCCGAAGCGCGCACGGCGTCGTGCTCGGTCGCGCCAATGATGACGCGCCGCCCTGGGGACAGCCCGGCGATCGCCAGCGCATTCGCCTCGGTGCCGCCCGACGTGAACACCACGCCCTCCGCCGGTGCGCCGAAACGGACGCCAATCGCGCACCGTGCGTCTTCCAGCGCGCGCCGGGCTGCACGGCCGGCTGCGTGGACCGAGGCCGGGTTGCCAAGGAGGTCGAGGGCCGCCAGCGTGGCCGCCCGCGCCTCGGGCCGCAGCGGCTCCGTCGCGTTGGCGTCGAGGTAGGCCGTCATTCCGCCGCAGTGGACCGGCTCAACGCCGAAATCCGGGCCTCGAGCGCGAGGATCTCGGCCCGCATCGCCTCGAGGTTGCGAACCAGCGGATCGAGCGTCTCTTCGCATGGGGTGCCATATGCGACGAAGATGGGCGCCGGCACCTGCTTACGCGCCGGGTCGCGCTCGACGGGCCGGGCGGGGATGCCGACGACCGTCGCACCGGCCGCGACCGGCTGCACGACGACGGCGTTTGCGCCGACCCGGGCGCCATCGCCGATCAGGATGTCGCCGAGGATCTTCGCCCCGGCGCCGACGATCACGTTGTTGCCCAAGGTCGGGTGCCGCTTGCCGCGGTTGCTGCTGGTGCCGCCGAGGGTCACGCCGTGATAGAGGTAGACGTCATCGCCGACCTCGGCCGTTTCGCCGATCACGACGCCCATGCCGTGGTCGATAATAAGCCGGCGGCCGATCAGCGCGGCGGGATGGATTTCGATACCAGTCAGGAAGCGGCCGAGATGGGCGGACATCCGCGCCGGCAGCGTGAAGCCGCGGCGCCAGAGCCCGTGCGACAGCCGATGCCAGATGACGGCGTGCAGGCCGGGATAACAGAGCAGCACTTCGAGTCTGGAGCGTGCGGCTGGATCACGGTCTCGATAGGTTTCAATGGCTTCACGCAGAAACATGAATGCCATGCGACAATTCCGTTATGTGTTTGGCCCACAGCCCGCTTATATAGGGAATGCCCACGATTTAGCGCCCCCTGGCGGCAAGGAGGTTTCCGAAGGCGGCGCTAAACCGAACTAAGCTGTTTTGCAACGCGGGGTCAACTCGCTGGGCAAACGGCCGCGTGCGGGATGTTCATTGGAAGCGGTCGGAGCGACGCCTGGGCATGGCCCGGCATGGCCCGCCGCGGCAGCGACCGACGGCCGGCCTGGCCGCGGAGAGAAGGAAGTCTGGACGCCATGCCTGAGGTGATGTTCGCCGGCCCCGATGGCCGGCTCGAGGGACGCTACCACCACTCGAAAGAAACCGGCGCCCCGTTGGCGCTCATCCTGCACCCGCATCCGATGCACGGGGGCACGATGAACAATCGAATTTCCTACACGATGTATCAGTCGTTCCA
>CAZZWN010000190.1:263-7080 GCA_964657765.1 uncultured Acetobacteraceae bacterium | reverse complement strand
TAGACTGCTCCGCATCATGGCGACGCTGACGCTGCTTGGCGTCGCCGGCTGCGTCGCGGCGCCTGGGCCGGCGGGATATGATCCAATGGGTCTCGACCGCCGGATCGTCAGCGCCGTCAACTTCGATTTCGACAGCTACCGTATCCGCGGCGACAGCTACGCGCTGCTGGACAACGCTGCCACCGCGCTCAACGACCCGCAACTCGGCGGCCTGCGGTTCGAGATCAACGGCCATACCGACATCACCGGCCGCCTCGGCTACAACATCGCCCTATCGATGCTGCGCGCCACCGCCGTCCTCGATTACCTCGCAACCCGCGGCGTGGCGCGCGAGCGCATGCGGGCCCAGGGTTTCGGCCCGCTGCAGCCGTTCGACGCCTATAATCCGCGCAGCCCGGTGAACCGCCGGGTGGAGATCGTGGCACTGCGCTGAGATCGCGGTGACATAATCGTTGTAAGGGCGCGCAGAGTTGGCCCGGACGTAGGTCATGCAGCCGAGACGCTTCTAGCTCAGGAAAAAGCAGGCTAGGGTTGCGGGCATGGCATCGATCATGGTCACCGGCGGCGCCGGGCAGCTCGCAACGGCGATGGAGCAGGAAGGCGGCGCTGTCGTGCGCCGCGTTGGCCGCCCGATGTTCGATTTCGACCGGCCGGAATCAATCGCCGCGACCGTGCAGGCGGTCCGCCCCGCGTTCCTGGTCAACGCCGCCGCCTGGACTGCGGTGGACGCGGCCGAGGCCGAACCCGAGGCGGCTGCCCGCGCCAATCGGGACGGCCCTGCGGTGCTCGCGGCCCTTTGCGCCGACGCCGGCATACCGCTCATTCATATCTCGACCGACTACGTGTTCGACGGCAGCAAGGGCGCACCCTACACCGAGGCCGACCCGACCAGCCCGATCGGCGCATACGGTGCCAGCAAGCTGGAGGGGGAGCAGGCCGTGCTGGCCGCCTGCCCGCGCGCGATCGTGCTGCGGACGTCGTGGGTCTACTCGGCGGTCGGCAAAAATTTCGTCCGCACCATGCTGGGCGCCGCGCAGAAAACCAACCGGCTGCGCATCGTCGCCGACCAACGCGGCTGCCCAACGGCGGCGCGCGATCTCGCACTGGCGGTCCTCGCCATTGTGGCCCGGCTGCGCGAGGGCTGGCACGACGACTATGCCGGGGTGTTCCATGTGGCCGGCGCGGGTTCGACCACGTGGCATGGCCTCGCCGAGGCTTTGTTCGAGGACGCGGCCCGCTACGGCCATCCGACGCCGACGCTGGAGCCCATCGCCACTTCGGAGTGGCCCACCCCGGTGCGCCGCCCGGCAGACAGCCGCCTCGACTGCGCCAAGCTGCGCCAAGTGTTCGACTTCAGCTTGCCGGAGTGGCGCTCCAGCCTGTCGCGCACCGTTGCCGAGCTGTTGGCCCCGGCGCTGCCGGATCGATGATTGGCTGTCGTGCCGGCACCTTCTCATCCCGACCCGATACAGCCGGCCACGCGGGTTGCGATCCTGCTCTCCACCTATAACGGCGAGCAGTATCTCGACGCCCAGCTCGAAAGCCTGCTGCGGCAGACCCTGGCGGACTGGGTGCTGTACTGGCGGGACGACGGCTCGACCGACGGGACAGTCGCCATGATGCGGGCCTTCATGGCCGGAACCGGCGCGGGCCGCTGCCATGCGGTCGCGAGCCCGCCGGGCCGGCTGGGACCGACCAGCAGCTTCATGGCGCTGCTGCGGGAGGCGGTGCTGACGGACGCGGGTTTGGACGCCGTGGCCTTCGCCGACCAGGACGACGTCTGGCTGCCGCAAAAGCTCGAGCTGGCGGTTGCGGCGTTGCGCGACGACCGGCGGCCGACGTTGTATTGCAGCCGGCAGATCCTGGTCGACAAGGCCTTGCAGCGCATCGGCCTTTCGGCCACGCCACGCCGTCCGCTGCAGTTCCCGGCCGCGCTGACGCAGAATATCGCGACCGGCTGCACGGTCGTGCTCAACCCGGCGGCGGCGCGGCTCGTGGCCGGCAGCCATCCGCCCGCCGCCACGCTGCATGATTGGTGGAGCTACTTGGTCGTATCGGCCCATGGCGGCCGGTTGGTTGCGGATACGACGCCCACGGTGCTGTATCGCCAGCATGGCGGCAATGCGGTGGGCGCGCCGGCCTCCAAGCGCCGACGCGCGATCGCCGCGCTGCGCCGTGGTCCCGGCGTGTTCATGAACGTGCTGCGCTGCCATGTCGCGGCACTTCGGGACCACCCGGACCTGCTGTCCCCAGATGCGGCGGCGGCGCTGGATGTGGTCGAGGCCGGGTTGCGCGGCGGGTTGGCGCAGCGCCTGGCCGCCCTGCAGCGGTGTGCGCTATCGCGGCAGACGTGGCAGGAGACGCTGGTGTTCCGCTGCTGGTTCCTGGTCGGCTAGACGTCCGCCCAGCCGCAGGCGAGCAGCGCGTCGCGCATGTGAGGCGGGGGCGGGGCGATGGCGCTGACCGGCGGCTGCAACGGCAGCGAGATCGCGCGCGCCAGCAACTGCATCGGGCCATCGCCGCGCCCATAGACGGGATCGCCGACGATCGGATGACCCAATGTAGCGCAATGCACGCGGATTTGGTGGGTGCGCCCGGTAAAAGGATGCAGCTCCAGCCACGCGATGTCGCCGGCTTGGCCCATGATGCGCCAGGCGGTGCGGGCGGGAGTGCCGTCCGGCGCTGCCTCCATCCGCCATGCGGGGCGGAGGCTGCGCTTCCGCAGGCGGTTGGCGACCTCGCCGGCCGCCATGGCCGGGACGCCGTGGACCAGGGCCCAATAGGTTTTCCGCACCGTGCCCGCCAGGAACGCGGCCTGCGCTGCCAGCAGCGCCTGCTTGCGCAGCGCCACGACCAGGCAGCCGGCGGTGTCGGCGTCCAGGCGGTGCGCGAGCCACGGCCCGTCCTTGCGGCGGGACAGGCTTGGGAACGCGTCCTCGACGCTGGCGCCGCCGCCGGGTCCGGGATGCACGGCGAGGCCGGCCGGCTTGTTCAGCACGATAAAGTGCGGGCTTTGGAACAGGATCGGGATCATGCCGACAGGTTGACAGCGGGGCAGGCGCGGCGGAAGCACCCGTATGCCCGATGACCGGATCTGCGGCCTGAATGCCGTCACCGCCCTGTTTGCCCGCCGCCCCGACGACGTGATCCGCCTGTTTTACACCGAGGAGAACAAGTCGCGGGTCGGCCCGCTCTGCGCCGAGCTGGCCCGGGTGCGCCGGCCCTACCGCCTGCTGCCGCCAGAGGAGATGGAGCGCGCCGCCGGCACCCCGCACCACGGCGGCGTGGTCGCCATCGCGACGCCGCGTCCGCTGGGCATGATGGATTTCGTGCGTCCGCCGCGTTTTCCTGTGCTGCTGATCCTGGACAGCATCGGCAATCCGCACAACCTCGGAGCCATCGCCCGCAGCGCCGCGTTCTTCGGAGTGCGCGCCATGGTGCTGCACGAGACGCCATTGCAGGCCATGCCGTCCGACGCCGCCTACCGCGTCGCGGAGGGCGGGCTGGAATACCTGGAGATTTCCAAGACACGCAACCTGCGCAAGGCGCTGTTGGCGCTCGATCCATACTATCGCACCGTGGCCGCGACGCTCACCGACGACGCCGTGCCGGTGTCATCCTTGCCACGGGATCGCCCGGTCGCATTGGTGCTGGGCAACGAGGAGCGCGGCGTGGGCTTCGACGCGCTGGAAACCTGCCGCCGCCGCATCCGCATCCCCGGCAGCGGGGCCGTGCAGAGCCTGAATGTTGCACAGGCCGCGGCTGTGCTGCTGCATATCCTGACCAGCCAAATCGCTTAACTTCCAGAGGCCCCCATGCGCATCCATGTCCAAAGCCTGTCCGACGACCCTATGTACGCGATCACGCCGGCCCATTGGGCCGCGGCGGCGGCCCGCGCGCCGGACGTGTCCGCCGGCCACGCCGTCACCTTCGGCGAAACGGCCGAGCAGTTCCAGGCCGCCATGCCGGAGGCGGAAGCGTTGGTGGCGCAGACTGCCGCAGTTCGCAAGTTCTTCTCGGCGGCGGCGCCCCAGCTCCGGATGATCTTCTGCACCTCCGCCGGCCTCGATAGCCTGGCGCCGTTCGACTGGCTGCCGCCTGGCGTGCAGTTGCTGAACAACCGCGGCACCCACGCGGTCAAGGCCGGCGAGTATGGGATCATGGCGCTGCTGATGCTGGTGAACGGTATGCCCGGGTTCGCGACGGCGCAGCGGGACGGACGCTGGACGCCGCGGCACGGATCAGTGCTGCGGGGCAAGCGCGTGGCCGTGGTCGGGCTCGGGTCGCTGGGCGGCGCGGTCGCGGCGCAGGCGGCCCGCTTCGGCATGCGCGTCACCGGCCTCCGCACCCGGGCCGAGCCGCATCCGGATTGCGAGCGGGTCGTGACGCTGGACGACTTCGACGCCGAGCTGCCGCGTGCCGAGCTCCTGGTGCTCACCCCGCCTTTGACCCCGGCGACGCGCGGCATGCTGGACCGCCGGCGGATCGCGCTGCTGCCGGCTGGGGCGGGAGTGGTGAACATGGGCCGGGGCGCATTGCTGGACCAGGAGGCGCTATGCGACGCGCTGGATGATGGCCATCTGTCCGGCGCGGTGCTGGATGTGTTCACGCCGGAGCCGGTTCCGCCGGGGCATCGGCTGTGGACGACGCCGCGCCTTGTTATGACGCCGCATGTCTCGGCCGACGACCCAGCGACCTACATCCCGCTCAGCCTGGATATTTTCTTCGAAAACCTGCGGGCGCACCGCGATGGAACGCCGCTGCCGAACCGGTTCGATATTGACCGCGGCTACTAGCGCTTCGCAGCGGCAGGCGGTGGCAAGTCCTCGTCCAGTATGGTGATGTGCAGCGAAAACGAGACCTCGCCGTCTTCCTCGTCCCGGTGCAGCGTGCCGAGGAACTCCTTGTCTACGGTGACCTCGACCGAGGCACCCTTGCGTTTCGGCACCTCGACGTTGATGCGGTCGGACCCGAGCGTGCGGCGGAGATAGGTCTCAACCCGGGCGTAGTCGGTCGGCTTCATTCGGCACGTCCTCGCAAGCGTTCCGTCGACATCTAGCAGCCTGCCGGCCGAAGTGGAACTAGGCGGCCATCCCAGCTCGCCCGATCATTGCGGGACGGGCTGGGGCCGCCGCACGCCGGGGAAAATCCCACCCTGCAGCGGCGGCGTCGTCCGCGGTGGCGGCTGCGGGCGGGCCTCGGGGCGCGGCGGTCCCTGCTGACCCTCGTTACGGCCGCGTTCGATGCGCTCGCGGTTGAAGCGGTCCTGGTTGAACCGTTGCTGGTCGCCGCGTGACTGCCGGTCGCGGTTTTCCCGGTCCTGGAACTCCCGATCGCGAAAGCCGCGGTCACGATACTCGCGCTCGCGCCCATAACCGACGCCGGGGCCGACCGGGCCGGAATAGCCATACGGCTGTTCATAGGACGGGCCGACATAGGGCGCGGCGTAATACGGCTGCACATACCCCGGCGAAACGTAGCCGGGCGTCGGATTGCCGGTGTATCCGTTCTGCGGAGTGGCGTAGTAGTCGCCGGGATCGGGCACGCAGGCCGGCAACACCGCACAAGCCATTAGCCCCGCCAAACACCCCAGCCGCATCGCAAACCCCTTCCAAGCATCCGTGACAAGCGTCACCTCAGCCCTCTATGCTGCCGAAACGTGGCGGGACCGCGGCAGTTTGACGGAGAACGATATGCCGGTGAGCGGCCAAGGGCCTTATGACGACCAAAACGTGTTCGCCCGCATCCTGCGCGGCGAGATCCCGTCCCGCCGGGTCTATGAGGACGAATGGGCGGTCGCGTTCCACGATATCGCACCGCAGGCGCCGGTCCATGTGCTGGTCATACCGCGCGGCCGCTACGTGGCGCTGGCCGATTTCGTAGCCAATGCCGGCGACGCCGAGATCGCAGGTTTCTTCCGTGCGGTGGGCAGGGTCGCGCGGGAGCTGGGGCTGGAGCAGCCGGGCTACCGCCTGCTGTCCAACATGGGCGTCCACTCCGGGCAGGAGGTGCCGCATCTGCACGTTCACCTGTTCGGCGGCGGCCCGCTCGGCCCGATGCTGGTCAAGGCTTGACACATTGGGCTGCGTAGCCGAACTTTGCGGCATCCGAGGGGGGTCCCGACAGGGGGCTGAGATACCGCAGGCCATCAACAAGGCAGCGCGGTGACCCTAAGAAACCTGATCCGGGTCATGCCGGCGTAGGGACGGGACAGTTTTGACATGATCGTCGCTGCCACCCGGCCCCGGCCCGCATCCCACATGGGAGGCGACGATGACATACCAGCAGAAGCCCAGCGCCGTCACGACCGGGCCGATCACCGGCTCGCGCAAAGTCTATTCGAGCCCGGCCGACCGCCCGGACATCCTGGTGCCGCTGCGCGAGATCGTGCTCGATCCGTCGGCCAGGGAGGAGCCGGTCCGGCTATACGACTGCTCCGGCCCATATACCGAGAGCAACGCCAGCATCGACCTCGCCGCCGGGCTGCCGCAGGTGCGTGCGGCCTGGCTCGCCAAGCGCAGCTTCGCCCCGGCCACTGCGCGCGCGGTGAAGCCCGAGGACAACGGGTTCGTCCCGGTCGACCGCCTGGTGCCCGCCTGCCCGGCGCCGCAGACGCTGCTCGAAGGCCGCGACGGCCAGATGGTGACGCAGTACGAGTTCGCCCGGGCCGGCGTCATCACCGAGGAGATGATCTACGTCGCCCATCGGGAAAACCTGGGCCGCGCCGCCGCCCTGCCGGAGGCCGATGCGCGCGTCGCCGACGGCGAGAGCTTCGGCGCCGAGATCCCGGCCTTCGTGACGCCCGAGTTCGTCCGCA
>CAZZWN010000190.1:0-253 GCA_964657765.1 uncultured Acetobacteraceae bacterium | reverse complement strand
GGCCGCGCCATCATCCCAGCGAACATCAACCATCCGGAACTCGAGCCGGTCATCATCGGCCGCAACTTCCTGGTTAAGATCAACGCCAACATCGGCAACTCCGCCGTGACCTCGGGCGCTGCCGAGGAGGTCGAGAAGCTGGTTTGGGCCATACGCTGGGGCGGCGACACGGTCATGGACCTGTCGACCGGGCGCAATATCCACAACATCCGCGGCTGGATCGTGCGCAATTCGCCGGTCCCCATCGGCACGG
>CAZZWN010000189.1:0-7167 GCA_964657765.1 uncultured Acetobacteraceae bacterium | reverse complement strand
CCTCGAGCAGCAGGTCGGTGATCCGGGGTCGCGGCAGCATGCCGTAGGCGTCCTGCGCGGCCCGCAGCGCCTCGGGCGGCGTTTCGGCCTTCAGCGGCGTGATGCGCAGGCCGGTCTCGTCCAGCACTGCGTCGGGTAACCGGCCGGCCATGGCCAGGACAGCGGCATCCTCCATTGCGGCCGCGAGCGCATCGCGCCTGGTGGCAAGGTGACGTTCCACGTCCTCCTCAATCCCGACCGGCAACGGCCCCTCGGCGCGCAGGGCTGCGAAAGTCGGCTTGGGCAAGAGGCAGTCCTCGAAGTTGCGGTAGCGCCGGCTGCCCCGCACCCGCACGTCCCCGGCTCGCAGCCGGTCGCGCAGCTCGGACAGCACGCACACCTCCCAGGCCCTGCGATCCACCTTTCCACTCGCGTCCACCACGAAGGGCCGCCAGCCACGGCGGATGAAGCCGAGCGGCGCATTCCCGGGCAGAGTGCGCTTGCCGGCCCGGTTCATATCCCGCAGCAGCGACACGCCCTTGAGCAGGCCGGAGGCACTGGCCGCTCCCTCGAAGACGAACGCTTCCAGCAGCGCGGGGGCGAACTGGCGCATTGCTGGCCACCGCTGGACTAGCTCGGCCCGCACGTCCACCGTCTCGGGTCGCGCGATCTGCTCGGCCTCGGCGACCGCACGGAGGAACGGTCCCCAGCCCACGGCACTCTCCACCGCGTCAGCCGCATCCGTCCCGTCCTCCCGCGCGGCAATGATGGCGTGTCCCGCACGGGCCAGGAGCCGCAGGTGACGTTGGGCATCGCGCAGCGCAGCCGCGGCGTTGTCGACGGTCTTGCGCTCCGCCCGGCGCGACAGGCCGCCCATAAGCTTGTCGAACATCGACAGCGAGGCGTCGGTCAGCTCCGTATCCAGCCGCAGCACGGTCGCGACCACCGTCGCCGCACGTCGGGGTTGGGCCAAGTCACACAGGTGCTGCGCCGTCATGCGCAAGCCCTCGCCCGCAAGGGCGTCAAACGCGGCTGGTGGCACCGCGGCCTCGCGGTTCCGGTCCAGGCCGAGCGCGCGCAAGGTCAGGATGCGCTCGATCAGGCCCACCAGGTTCCGACTCGCGGGCGAGGCGGGCGCCTGGCGCAGCCACGCGATCCGGGACACTCTGCCGGCGGCTGGGGCAGCCAGCAGCTCGTCTAGCGCAGCCAATTGCACCGGCTCCATTCCGCCGATCAGCGCTCGGTGCAGGGCCCGCTCGGCCCGAATGCGGGCGTGATGGATCACCAGTTCCAGCACCCTGGGCGTGGGCAGCAGGATGCGCCGGCGGCGCAGTTCCTCGACCAGTAGGCCAGCGAGCTGGCCAGGCTTTCGGTTGGCCTGCGTTATGGGCGTGAGCCAAGCCACAAGGCCGCGGGCCTCGGCACGGGCGAAGCCCTTCAACCCTCCGCGACGCATCAACTCGGCTAACTGCTCGCGCCGGGTCTGGGGGCGATCAGGGCCAGTACCAAGGACGGCCGGGTCGATACCGAGTTGCCGCGCGACGAAGGCGGCCATGGGGGCGGGCGGTCTTTCTCCGGGCTCCAGGGCGCGGCCTGGATGGCGCAGGGCACAGAGGAGCAGGGCGTAGCCGAGCCGGTTGGAGGCGCTGCGCTTGGCCGCGACCAACGCCACGTCGTCAGGAGTCAGCGTGCAGTGGCGCACCACGTCGCGCTCGCCCGTGGGCAGGGCGAACAGCGCCGTCCATTGCTCGTCGCCCAGCAGCCTGCGTCGCGTCATCCCAACTCTCCTTCAACAAAGGAAGGAACGCTACGATGCCTATCCGTCAAACGAACGGGACCGTCAGCAGAATGTCCGAGCCAAGCTGCCTACAGGGGTTTCCTGCAAACGATGGTGTTTTGGGAAAGTAAGCTTGGACCTGCGGTACATCGGGATACAGCATCATGCCAATGCGGCAAGTCGGTCACGTAGCCAGCTCTGTGCCGGGTGGGTAGTCGTCCGTTCGTGCCAGATACTGGCGATGACGAATCCAGGTATGGTGAGCGGCGGTTCCAGCACCTGCACCCGTTCCGACCAGCCTTCTGCCATCCGGCGCGGGATCAGTGCGATCATGTCGGATCGTGACACGATCTCCGGCACGATCAGGAAGCCCGATGTGGACAAGGCGACGGTGCGACGACGGCCGATTGCTTCAAGCGCTGCGTCGGTAGGCCCGGTAAAGCCGCCACCCTGAGGCGATACGACGACGTGGTCCAGCGCGCAGAACACGTCCAGCCCCAGATCGCCCTGCACGCTTGGATGCCCCTGTCGTGCGATGACCGCGTAACCCTCCTCGTAGAGTCGGCGCTGGCGCATCGCCGCCGGCGCGTGTTCGGGCGCAGCCAAGGCCAGGTCCACCTCACCACGCTCCAGCTGCGTCGTGAGTGCCATCACGTCGAGCGCCCGCCACGCGATGCGGACCATCGGCGCCTCGGCCCGCAACGCGACCAAGAAGCGCGCCAGTAGCGCATACTGAACGTAGTCGCTCGCCGCGATCACCAGGGTTGCCTGCATGGTCGCCGGATCAATCGGCGCTCCTTGCTCGATAACGCGGCGGACACTCTCCAGCGCCTCGTGCAGTGGCTGCATCAGCTCAAGTGCCCGCTGGGTCAGCACCATCCCGCGCTGGGCCGGGATCAGGAGCGGATCGCCGAGCGCCTCACGGAGCCGCGCCAGCCGCGCCGACAAGGCCGGCTGACTGAGGTTCAGCCGGCGCGCGGCGCGTGTGACGTTGCGTTCCGCAAGCAAGGCTTCGAGCGTCACGAGCAATCCGAGATCGAAGGTCCTGGTATCCATTGTGTCGATAACGGCACGCAAAAGGTTCGATTTCAATGCCCAAGGCGGCTGGGTCATATGCTTAGGAGCGAGCTGGAGCCCGTGACACTCCAATCGTTGTCGACCTGCCGCGCAGGCTGCATCACTCGGGATGGGAGGAGCTCATGGCTACAGCCGCGACAAACGATCTGAAACAGAACCTCGTCCTCGGATACCGGATCATGGGCATGCTGGGGCTGGGCAGGGGACTGCTCGCGCATCTCACCGCCCGGTCCCCCGACGCGGACACGTTCTGGGTATACACCTTCGGCCAAAGCGTCGAGGAAGTCAGCTTGGCGACCATTTGCGAGGTCGATTTCGACGGCAAACCGAAGGATCCCGACGCCCGCATCAATCCTACCATGGCTGCGCACGGCCCGGTCTACCGCGAGAACCCCAAAGTGATGTGCATCGGGCATCATCACGGCGACAACGGCGTCGCGGCCGGCGCCATCGCCACCTCGCTGCTTCCGATCGACAACAATGCGGCGCGCTGGCACGGCGACGTGCGACTGGTCGAGGATTACGAAGACACGTTCAGCATCGCTGAACAGGGCAAGATCATGGCGCGCGAGTTTGCGAGCACGAGCGGCCTGATTCTGAAGCACCACGGCCTCATGGTAGCGCATGTCTCTATCGCGCAGACCGTGCTGCGGGTGATCGAGCTCGAAGCCTCGCTCGGGGTACAACTTAAGGCGATGGCCGCCGGCGAACTCCATCTGATGCCCGACGCGGCGATCGAGGAAGCCAAGAAGTTCCTCAATTCCGACTTCTACTTCGACAACATGTGGGCGTATCTGGTTCGACGCGCGAAACGGGAAGGTTGGGCCGATGACGTCGGCTTCTGACACCGTCAGGGAACTGCGGGTCAACGGCGAAACTCATCGGGTCGCTGCGGAACCTGACACTCCCCTTCTTTACGTCCTCCGCAACGATCTGGGGCTGAAGGGCACGCGCTTCGGCTGCGGGGTCGGCGCGTGCGGCGCCTGCACGGTGCAGATCGACGGCCGTGCTGTCGCGTCGTGCGACACGCCGCTGTGGGCGGCGCTCGATCACGATGTCCTGACGATCGAGGGAATCGGCAGCGTCGAGCAGCCGCATCCCCTGCAGCGCGCCTTCCTCGACATGCAGGCGGCGCAATGCGGCTATTGCATCAACGGCATCATCATGCGCTGCAAGGCGCTGTTAGAAGAGGACGGAGCGCCCGACGAAGGGCGGATTCTGGAGGCGCTCGACAAGCACCTTTGCCGATGCGGAGCTCATGTCCGCATCCTACGCGCGGTGCGGCAAGCGGGGGGCCACGCATGAGCCGGACCGGGCTGGCGCCGCGACCCGATCTCGATCGGACGATGACGAGCTGGGTCGGCGTCAAGCCCGATGGCAAGATGGCGGACTGGGTTCGGTTCGAACCCGGCGGCCGGGTCCAGGTCCGTAACGGCAAGGTGGAACTGGGTCAGGGGATCGGCACGGCGATTGCGCAGATCGCCGCCGAGGAACTGGGGGTGCCGCTCGACGTGCTCGACCTTGTGTCGGGCGACACCGGATTATGCCCGAACGAGTGGTGGACGTCGGCAAGTATCTCGATCGAACGCGGCGGCCTGGCGGTTCGCATCGCCTGCGCCGAGGTGCGCGAGACGTTCGCTGCAGCGGCGGCTAGGCGCCTCGGAGTTGATCCCGCCACGCTGACGGTGCGCGACGGCTCGTTCGTGTCGGCTACGGGCGGATCGATCGACTATTGGCGTCTTCTCGAGGAGGTCGATCTACATCAGGAGATCACCGGGAATGTCGCGCCCAAACCTTCCGCGGCGTACCGCGTGGTTGGGCGAAGCGTCCCGCGGCGCGACCTGCCGCGCAAGCTAAGCGGCGCGGCCTATGTCCATGACCTCGACCTGCCGGATATGTGGCACGGACGCATCATACGGCCGCCGTCTAGCGATGCCCAGTTGGCGGGCGTCGACGAGGAAAAGCTGCGGTCGCGCGTGCCGGCGGTGCAGATCGTCGTCAACGGGCGATTCGTCGGTGTCGTTGCACCGCGCGAGGAGGACGCCTTGCGCGCGATCGCGGTCGCGCAAACGGCGGTCCGCTGGACGACGCCCGCCGACCTGCCAGACCCGTCCGGCATGGTCGACTGGCTGCATGGTCATGTGCGCGACTCGACGGAGCTCGCCGAGCGATCCGCGTCTAAGCCGAACGACACACAGTCGTTCCATGCCACCTACAGCAAGCCTTATTTAGCCCACGCGTCGATCGGCCCGGCCTGCGCGGTGGCGGAATGGCGAGAGTCCGACGGGATCGTACTGGGGCTAACTGTCTGGTCGCAGACGCAGGGAAATTTCGGGCTCCGGTCGCAGCTGGCGATGGCTTTGGGGGTGCCGGAGGAGATCGTCCGCGTCATTCATCAGGACGGCGCCGGCTGCTATGGCCACAACGGCGCCGACGACGTAGCGCTCGATGCCGCCTTATTGTCTCGCGCGCTCGGCCGGCCGGTCAGGGTGGTCTGGTCGCGCGAGGACGAGCTGGTCAGCGCTCCCTTCGGTCCCGCCATGACGATGAACCTCTCGGCAGAGCTCGCCGCCGACGGCGCGATCGTCGACTGGAAATATCAAGTTTACAGCCCACCGCATCTTTCGCGGCCGGGCTGGGGCGAAGGTGTCGGCCTATTGGCCGCGTGGCATCTTGCCGAGCCGTTTGTGCAGCCGGCGGTGGAGAACCCGTCGCTGGCGCTGGGCGGCGGTGGCGATCGCAACGCGGTGCCCCCCTATCTCTTCCCCAACCAGTCGGTGATCCACCATTTCATCCAGCGCGGGCCGCTGCGCAGCTCCGCGCTGCGCGCGCTCGGCGCGTTCGGCAACGTGTTCTCGATCGAGTGCTTTATGGACGAGCTCGCCGCGGCGTCCGATGCCGACCCACTAGCATTCCGGCTGCGCCACCTCACAGACGAGCGAGCGCGCGCGACGCTGGAGCGGGTGACGGCGGTTGCCAACGCCGCGCCGACGGCTCCCGACGACGGCGAGGTGCGCGGACGGGGCCTCGGCTTCTCCCGCTACAAGAACAGCGCGGCCTATTGCGCAGTGGTGGCGGAGGTCCGGGTCGACGAGCGCGTGCACGTCGAGCGGGTCTGGGCCGCCGTCGATGCGGGGCTGGTGGTCAATCCCGACGGCCTGCTGAACCAGATCGAGGGCGGAATCGTCCAGGCGGTCAGCTGGACGCTGATCGAGGAAGTCAAATGGGACGAGAACCAGGTCCTAACTCGCGATTGGGAGAGCTATCCGATCCTGTCCTTCTCCGAGGTGCCCGCGATCGAGGTGGCGCTGCTCGATGCTGATGATCGGCCCTCGAGCGGCGTCGGCGAATGCGCCGCCGGTCCCACCGCCGCGGCGATCGGCAACGCGCTGTTCGATGCGCTGGGCGTGCGGGTGCGCGAACTGCCGTTGACGCCCGAACGCATCGCCGCCGCCATGTAGACGAGCCGAGCTCTTCGGGGCGGGCGCCCCATCAATCCCGGTGGCGGCCTGCGGTCACCCATCAAATTTCCGATTGGGAGGATTGCACATGAAATTGGTCAGATTCGGCGTCGGGGGCGAAGAACGGCCCAGGCTTCTCGACGGCAACGGCGACGTGCGCGACCTGTCCGGCGTGGTCGACGACATCACGCCCGCGACGCTGAGCGACACGCGGCTCGGCAAACTGGCGAGGCTGACGCCGGAGGACCTGGCGCTGGTGTCGCCGCGCCCCCGGTTTGGTCCGCCCGTCGCCGGGATCGGCAAGCTCGTGTGCATCGGCCTGAATTACAGAGACCATGCCGCCGAATCGGGGTTACCCGTGCCCGCCGAGCCCATCGTGTTCATGAAAGCCTTGAGTTCGCTCGGCGGTCCCGACGACGTGCTGATCCCGCGCGGCGCGGAAAAGGTCGACTGGGAGGTCGAACTCGGTGTCGTGATCGGGAAGCGCGCCTCCTATGTCGGCGAAGCCGACGCCCTCGATCACGTCGCCGGCTACACCGTCGTCAACGACGTTTCCGAGCGCGCCTATCAGATGGAGCGCGGCGGCCAATGGACCAAGGGCAAGAGCTTCGACACCTTCGCCCCCGTCGGCCCGTGGCTGGTGACCAAGGACGAGGTGCCTGACCCCCAGAAACTAAGGCTCTGGCTGACGGTCAATGGCGAGCATCGCCAGGACGGCAACACGGGCAGCATGATTTTCGGCGTCGCCAAGCTCGTCAGCTACCTCAGCGAGTTCATGACGCTCCTGCCCGGCGACGTCATCTGTTCCGGAACCTCGGCTGGCGTCGGCATGGGCATGAAGCCGCCGGCCTATATCCGGGAAGGCGACGTCAT
>CAZZWN010000188.1:0-7260 GCA_964657765.1 uncultured Acetobacteraceae bacterium | reverse complement strand
CCGCGCCGCGACCGCCTCACGGTCCGGGAGCGCGTCGACGCCGCCGGCCGGGTGGTCGCGCCGCTCGACGAGGACGGCGCACGCGAGGTCGCGCGCGTGCTGCGCAAGCGCCAGGTCGCGGCGGTCGCGGTGTGCTTCATGAACGCATTCGCCAATGGCGCCAACGAATTGCGCATGAAGGCGATCCTGGAGGCGGAGCTGCCCGGTGTGCCGGTAACCACCTCGTCCGAGACGCTGCCGGAGATCTTCGAGCACGAGCGCTTCTCCACCACCGTGGTCAACGCCATCCTGGCCCCGGTGGTGGGCGACTACTGCGCTCGCCTCGGCAACCGGCTGGCCAGCGGCGGCTACGCTAGTGACCTTCTGCTGCTGCACAGCGGCGGCGGCGTCATGACCGCCAAGGGCGCACGGCGCTTTGCCGCGCGGCTCGCGGGCTCCGGCATCGCCGCCGGCGCCATCGCCAGCCGCCACATCGCCATGCAGTGCGGCTTCCCGAACTCGATCGGCCTCGACATGGGCGGCACCAGTTGCGACGTGTCGCTGGCCTACGAGGGCCGCTCCCGCGTCACCAAGGACTGGTTCATCGAGTTCGGCTACCCGATCCGCTTCCCGAGCATCGAGGTCATGACCATCGGCGCCGGCGGCGGCTCGCTCGCCTGGATCGACGACGCCGGTTCGCTGCATAACGGCCCGCAATCCGCCGGGGCCAACCCCGGCCCCGCCTGCTACGGGCGCGGCAACCGAACGCCCACCAACACCGACGCCAACGTCGTGCTGGGCCGGCTCGGCCGCGGGCTCGCCGGCGGCAGCGTCCAGCTCGACCCCGCGCTGGCTGAGGCAGCCGTGCGGCAGGGCGTGGCCGAGCGGCTCGGCATGGAGCTGCATGAGGCGGCCGAGGCGATCGTACAGGTGGCCAACGCCAACATGGCGGATGCCGTGCGATTGATCTCCATCAGCCGCGGATTCGACCCGCGCGATTTCGCTTTGGTGGCGTTTGGCGGCGCGGGCGCGCTGCACGGCGCGGCGCTGGCGAAGGAGCTCGCCATCCCCGTCGTCATCGTGCCGCCCTATCCGGGCGTCACCTCGGCGCTCGGCTGCCTGCTGGTGGACGTGCAGCACGACCTCGCCGAGAGCTACATCTGCCCGGCCGCCGACGCCGACCCGGCCGCGATCGAGGCGGCGTTCGCCGTATTGGAGGCCGAGGCGCATGAGCGGCTGCAGAACGAGGGCATTCCGCCCGACCGCCGCCTGGTGGAGCGCACGGTGGACATGATGTATCAGGGCCAGTGGCGCTCGCTCGCGGTGCCGGCCGGCAGCCCGGTCGCCTCGATACCTGGCCTGGTCGCCGCCTTCCACGCGCAGCACGAGCGCGAGTACAACTACCGCCGCGACGACGCCCCGGTGGACATCTACCGGTTGAACCTGCGCGCCGTCGGCACCGTGCCGAAGGCGGCGCTGGCGGAGCACGAGCCGGGCGGCGCGATGCCGGAGCCGATCGGCCGCCGCGCCGTATGGTTCGGGGCAGCGAGCCACGACACGCCGGTCTACCAGCGCAACGCCCTGCCCGCCGGCGGAAGCTTCAGCGGCCCCGCCATCGTGGACCAATCCGACTCCACCACCGTCGTGCCGCCGGGCTCGCGGGCCGAGGTGGACCGTTTCCTCAACCTCATCATCAGGATGGAGGGCTGACGATGGCACCCGAAGCAGCCACCCGGGACGGCTTCGCGCTCGATCCCGTCACGTTCGAGGTGCTCAAGAACTCGTTCATCACCGCGGTCGACCAGATGGCCGAGCAGATCCTGCGGACGTGCTATTCGTTCGTCATCTTCAACCGCGACTTCTCCAATGCCATGCACGACGCGAATGGCGACAGCGTCGCCCAGGGCAACCAGGACATCGCGGTGCACGTCGGCACCCTGCACTGGACCTGCAAGGACGTGATCCGCGCCTTCAAGGGCGACATGCGCGAGGGCGACGTCTATGCCATCAACGACCCCTACGCCGGCGGCACGCACTTCCCCGACGTGCGGCTGATCCGCCCGGTGTTCGTCGACGGCGAGCCGATCGCCTACATGCAGTCCAACGGGCACTGGTCCGACGTGGGCGGCAGCGTGCCGGGCTCGTTCGACGTGATGGCAAAGGAGATGTTCCGCGAGGGCATACGCATCACCCCGGTGCGCCTGTGGGACGGCGGGCGGTTCTGCCGCGACGTCGCCGGCCTGATCGCCGCCAACACGCGCGACCCGGCCTCGATCATCGGCGACATGCAAGCGCAGGCGGAGGCGACCCGCGTGGCCGAGCGCGAGATCATCCGGCTGGTCGGCAAATACGGGCGGGACACCGTCGTCACCGGTTTCGCCGACGTGCAGGATTATGTCGAGCGCGCAATGCGCCAGCGGTTGGCGGCGCTGCCGGACGGCGAGTGGGAGACGCAGGACTTCATCGACCGCGACCCGTCGCAGGGCGAGGGCATGATCCCGATCCGGGTCAAGCTGACGAAGCGCGGCGACCGGGCGATCTACGACTTCACCGGCAGCCATCCCTGCATCGGCTCGCTGTATAATTCCGCGTTCGGCGCGACCTTCTCGGCCGTTGCCGCAGGGATGAAGACGTTCTTCCCCGATTTGCCGCTCAACTCCGGCTTCTATCGCTGCTTCGAGGTGATCGCGCCTGAGGACACCGTAGTGAGCGCGCGCTGGCCGGTCGCGGTGACAGGTTTTCTGATGCCGTTCGAGAAGATCATGAACTCGATCTTCGAGATCTGGTCGCAGATTATGCCCGAGCGGGCCATTGCCTGTGCGTTCAACCTCGAATACTTGCTGACCGGCGGGCGGGACCTGCGTTCGCCAAGCAAGCCGATATTCATGTTCTATGACTGGCTGCCGGGCGGCTGGGGCGGGCGCAACGGCCGCGACGGCTGCAACGTCACGACGGCCTGTTTCGGCACTGGCCTGCAGTCGCAGCCGGTGGAGGGCCAGGAGCGCGGCTGCCCGATCCTGACCGACGAATACCAGATCCTGACCGACTCCGCAGGGCCCGGCCAGTGGCGCGGCGGCGTCGGGGTGCGCAAAACCAGCACGCTCCGCCAGGCCGAGCAGACCGTCATCTCCTATATCTGCGACCGCGAGCGCGCGCTCGTGTGGGGCATCAACGGCGGGCTGCCCTCCATGCCGCACGGCCTCAGCCTCAAGCGCGCCGAAACTGGCCGGGAAGAGTGGCTCGGAGCGGTGTTCTCCGACGTCGCGCTGCGCTCCGGCGACGTGTTCAGCCGGCCGACTGCGGGAGGTGGCGGCTACGGCGATCCGCTGTTGCGCGACCCGGCGCGAGTGAGAGACGACGTCGCCGACGACTACGTCTCGATCGAGCGCGCCCGCATCGATTACGGCGTGGTCTTGCATGTTATCGATGCCGACTTGGCCGAATACGAGGTGGACGCGGAGGCGACGCGGCGCGAACGCGAACAGATCCGCAAACATCGCCGGGGCTGGATTGAGGACGATCCGCAGCGTGTGGCCGAGCGCTTCCGCAACGGCGAGATCGGTGTGCTTGACGTAGTGCGCCGCTACGCTGTGCTGCTCAATTGGGAGACTGGCGCCGTGCTTGAACGCAGTACAGCGCAGTTCCGCGAGATGTTTCTCCGGCGGTCGGCTGACTACTGGCAAGACACACCGGCAAGTTGAGCTATCTGCGACGGAAAGCTTTCGGGCCGGCGACAGCATGGTGCAGGGCCTTGGTGCACAATACAGATCGTGGACGCAGAGACCCATCCCAAGGGGTTTTCAAAGGATACGCTCGGAGACTGGCATGCCGAGCCTGGCCGTCCGGTTCAGCATCGAGAAGCCGACCTTGGCCTCGGTCTTCTGAGCCGGCAGGATTCGGGCACGAAGTCTGGCTGCCGATGACGGCCTTATTGC
Source organism: uncultured Acetobacteraceae bacterium (assembly GCA_964657765.1). Taxonomy (GTDB): domain Bacteria; phylum Pseudomonadota; class Alphaproteobacteria; order Acetobacterales; family Acetobacteraceae; genus CAHJXG01. The sequence continues at coordinate 3,346 of CAZZWN010000188.1, read as the reverse complement.
CGAACATGTCCGTCTCCGCGTGCGACCGCCGGCCGTAGCCGACCGCCTTTCGCCAAGCCATGCGACCCTTGTCCCCGATTATCCGGATGTGCAGTCGCACTGGCTGGGTGCCGTGCCCGCGGAATCTTGTGCCAGTGCGCGTCAGTGGCCTTGTAGGGCATCAGTCATCCGGCAGAACGAGAGAGCAGCCCTAGGCGCCCAGTTCGCGCCTAGCCAAAGCCTCGAACCGAGCCTGAATTGTGCACTGACGCCACTATTTGGAGCATTTCGATGTCGGGAATCGAAGAGAAGACTGCCAAACGCCTGGCATGGTAGTTGCTGTTTAGCCCCAGCAGCGTGCAGGCTGGCGGCGCTGTTCGGAGGAGCGCCGAACGCCAATGGACTTTGACCTCGTGCTCGACGGTGCGCGGCTTCCTAGCCGAAAGTCGACGGTTGACATCGGCATTCGCGATGGCCGGATCGCAGCTTTGGGAACAGCACTGGGCGGCACCGCCCCGCGCCACAGGCTGGAGGGCCGGCTGGTCCTTCCCGGCCTGATCGAGACCCATATCCACCTTGACAAGTCCGGCCTCATGGAGCGTTGCGCGTGCAATCGCGGTACTCTCGACGAAGCCGTCGAGGCTGTCAGTGTGGCCAAGCGCGATTTCACCGAAGATGACGTCTACGCCCGGGCAGCGCAGACGCTCGAACGGGCCATCCTGCATGGGACGACGCGCATGCGGACCCACGTCGAGGTGGACCCGCGGATCGGTCTGACCAGCGTCCACGCTCTCCTGCGCCTGAAGCGCGACTACGCATGGGCCGTCGATCTCACGCTATGCGCCTTTCCGCAGGAAGGTTTGCTGGACGATCCCGGCTGCGAGGATGTGCTTGTTTCTGCAATGGAGGCCGGGTGCGACGTGATCGGCGGCGCTCCCTACATGGACAGGGACTCGCACGGCCAGATCGCGCGTGTATTCGCCATCGCACGTCATTTTGATGTCGACATAGATCTTCACCTCGACTTCGGTCTCGACCCCAGTCATCTCGATGTGCTGGAGGTCTGCCGCCTGACCGACGCGCTCGGTTGGGGCGGGCGTGTCGCGGTCGGCCATGTGACGAAGTTCTCGTCGATCTCACCGGCACGGCTCGCGGAAATTGGGCTCATGCTGGCGGCCTCGGGCGTTGCCGTTACCGTGCTGCCATCGACCGACCTGTTCCTCACAGGGCGGGAGCACGACCACAACGTGCCGCGCGGCGTTGCCCCGGCGCATCGTTTGCTGGCGCAGGGGGTGACCTGCTCGCTGTCCACCAACAACGTGCTGAACCCGTTCACCCCGTTCGGGGACTGCTCGCTGATCCGGATGGCTAATCTGTATGCCAACATCGCCCAGGTCGGGACCCCGGACGGAATGGCGGCCTGCCTCGACATGGTGACGATGCAGTCGGCTAAGCTCCTGCGGCTCGACGATTACGGACTGGCGCCCGGGATGGCGGCGGACGTTGTCGTGCTTGACTGCAAGACCACCGCTCAGGCCGTAGCCGAGCTGGCATCTCCGCTTTGCGGCTACAAGCGCGGCCGCCAGACGTTCGAACGGCCGGTCGCCCGCCTGCTGCGGCCCGAATAGACCATGCAGGAGTCGGTCGGCGCGGTCTGTGAGCATGGTCGGGCCGAACGCCGGACCCGAGACGACGGCCCGCAGGCCGGTTTGCGCTTTGGCGTGAAGGACCTGTTCGACGTTGCCGACTTGCCGACCGGAGCAGGCAGCCCGGACTGCCTGGCCTCGCGCCCCGTTCCGACCACGACGGCCAGCGTCGTCCAGCATTTGCTGGACGCTGGAGCCTCGCCGGTGAGAACGCGCATACGGCACGCCGATCAACAGCGCTGCTCCTGTTCGCATTCCTGGCGGCTCCAGCAGCGGCTCGGCCGCCGCCACCACGGCGAGGCTGGTGGATTTTCCTCTCGGATCCGACACGGGTGGGTCGGTCCGCCTGCCCGCCAGCCTCTGCGGCCTTCACGGCATCCGGACCACCCATGGCACGATCCCGCTGGACCGGGCGGTGCCGCTGGCGGCCAGCTACGATTGCCCCGGCTGGTTCGCGAGCGATGCGGAGGTGTTTGCACGAGTAGACGCCGTGCTGCTGCCACGAGCGCAGGCCCCGTCGCGGCTGCTGATCGCCACTGACCTGTTCGAACAGCCGGATCCGGCCGTGGCCACCGCACTTCAGGACGGCGTGAGCAGAATTGAAACGGTTCTCGGAATGGCCACACCCGTCCATCTTGGCGCGAGCCGGAGCGCCCTCAGGTCGGCGGCAACGCGCGAGTCAGCGTGGCGGGCACGCTCTACGAGGTGGATGCCGATCTCGCCGGCGAGACGGTGCTGCTGTGGTCGGGGCTGTTCGACCAGGATCTCTACGTCGAGCACGGCGACGCGCGCTTCGGCCCCGACCATCCGGTCGGCGGCCCGGTGCCGCTGCACCACTACCGCCAGCACAAGAAGGGCAAGCGGGTGAGGCGCGCCGACCGCGTGGCGGTCTTGGCCAGCGCCCTGCAGGTGCCGCGCGCCGTGCTGGAGGGCCATCCCGCCCTGGCTGCTGCCAGCGCCGGTCCTGCCGTCCCCACACTGCCGCGGCGGTGTATTGGTGCACGGACGTGCTTGTTGGCCTCAGGTCGGCCCTGCGGCTACTTTCCGTCCATGCCGTTCAAGCACAACGCCGCCTGTCGTCAGCGCATTCCGCGGGCCCGTTACCGCGTTATGAATTTTCCGGCGTATGAGGCAGGTCTGCGGCAAGGCGACCTCACGCTGTGGCTGGATCAGGCGGCGCTGGATAGCTGGGCTGCGCCAAAGCGGGGCAGTCCCGGCGGGCAGCCACTCTACTGCGACCTAGACATCGAACTCGTGCTGACGCTGCGGCTCGTGTTCCACCTGGCCCTGCGCCAGGCCGAGGCGTTCAGCCGCAGCATGCTGCGCCTCCTTAAACCGGCGTTGACGGTGCCGGACCACTCGATGCTGAGCCGGCGCGGTCGGGCGTTCGCAGAAGGCCAGCCGCGTGTGCTGGCCAGTGCTGGCCCAGTCCACTTGGTGCTGGACAGCACGGGCCGGGAGCTGTTCGGCCAGGGCGAGTGGGATGCCGAGAGGTACGGCCGAACACGGCGGCAGTGGCGCAAGCTTCATCCCGCCGTCGATGCCGAACCGGGCGAGACGCTGCCCATGTGCTAACCGAAGGGCATGCTGACGACGCGGCCCAAGTGCCGGCCCTACTCGGGCAGGCTGAGGGCGTGATCGCGTCCGTGACGACGGACGGTGCCTACGATGGCGAGCCCACCTACGCGGCGGTTGCGGCACGACAGCGCCATCCATCGCCG
>CAZZWN010000187.1:3564-7264 GCA_964657765.1 uncultured Acetobacteraceae bacterium | reverse complement strand
AGGAGGAGTTCGACTGGATCTACCGCAAGGGCGAGCCGGCGCCGGACCCGACCTGCTACGTCGCCGCCCCGTCGGGCACCGAGCCCGGCGTCGCCCCACCCGGCGGCGAGGCGCTGTATGTTTTGGTGCACACCCCATTCCTGCGGCCGCATCATGAGTGGTCCACGATGTTCCCGGCCTATCGCCAGGTGATCTTCGACAAGCTCAAGCGCTGCGCCGGACTGGGCGACATCGAGGAGCGCATCCGCTTCGAGCATCATCTGACCCCGCAGGACATCCATGAGCGCTACCGCGTGCTGAACGGCGCGATCTACGGCCTGGCGAGCCACGGCAAGGTGAACGGCGCGTTCAAACCAGGCAACCGCTCGCGCGACCTCAAGGGCCTGTATCTCGCCGGCGGCGCCGCGCACCCCGGACCCGGCATGCCCATGGTGCTCATGAGCGGATGGATCGCGGCCGACAGCCTGTCGCAGGACATGTCGATCGGCCCAGCGCTCCGCGAAGCGGTGGCGGAGCCGGTAGGTGCCTGAAGCCTCGGTGGCCGACCCGGTCGCGGTGCGGTCGGGCCGGGCCTTCTGGGCATTCGGCTGGTATCTGCGCTGGTTCTTCTATCGTCGTTTCCACGCCGTCCGGCTGTCCCGCACCGGACTGCCGGACGGCTTCGCGGGCCGGCCGCTGATCGTCTACGGCAACCATCCTGCGTGGTGGGACCCGGCGCTCTATATCCTACTCTGCGTCAAGCTGTTTCCCGACCGCCTCGGCTACGGGCCAATGGACGCAAAGGCGCTCGGCAACTACGGCGTGTTCGAGCGTATGGGCGTGTTCGGCATCGCGCTCGACAGCCCACGCGGCGCGGCGCAGTTCCTATCGACCAGCCTGCGCATCCTGTCCGATCCCGCAAGCGTGCTGTGGATCACAGCCGAGGGCGAGTTCGCCGACATCCGCCGCCGCCCGCTTCGGCTCCGTCCCGGCATCGCCCACCTCGCACGGCGCGTGCCGGGCGCGATCATCCTGCCGCTCGCGGTCGAATACACCTTCTGGAACGAGAGCCGGCCCGAGGCCCTGGTCCGCTTCGGCCAGCCGATCGAGGCCGGACGGCACCGCAGCGTGGCGGAATGGACAGACTATCTCGAAAGCGAGTTGGCGCGCTCGATGGACACGCTCGCGGCCGAGTCGATCCAGCGCGAGCCCGGCCTATTCCGCACCCTGCTGCGCGGCGGCGCCGGGGTCGGCGGGATCTACGACCTGTATCGCCGCAGCCGCGCGCTCATTGCCGGACGCCGGTTCGACCCGCGGCACGAGCAACGGGAATGACGGTGCTGGCCGACCTCGCGCTGTTTCTGGCGCTGGGACCGCTGCTGCTCGGGCTGTGGAACCTGCGGCTTTATCGGATGCCGGCCCCGGCGCCCGGCCGGCCCAGCGTATCCGTGCTGATCCCGGCCCGCAACGAGGAGGCCAACATCGGCCCCGCCTGCGCGGCCGTGCTCGCCAGCGTCGGGGTGAATATCGAGTTGATCGTGCTCGACGACGCCTCGACCGACCGCACGCCGGCAATTCTGGCGGGGATCGGCGACCCGCGCCTCCGGGTGGCGACTGCGCCGCCGCTGCCGCCGGGTTGGTCGGGCAAGCAGCACGCATGCCACGTGTTAGGCGGCCTGGCGCAGCACGACCTCATGGTGTTCGTCGACGCCGACGTGCGCCTGGGGCCGGAGGCGTTGAGCCGCATGGCCGGCACCATGCAGCGGCACGACGTCGGCCTGGCGAGCGGCTTCCCGGCCCAGGTGACGATAACCTGGTCGGAGCAGTTGCTGATCCCGCTCATCCACTTCCTGCTGCTCGGATACCTGCCCATCGCGGCGATGCTGCGGTCGTCCGCGGTCGGACTCGGCGCAGGCTGCGGGCAGTTGTTCATCGTCCGGCGTGACGCCTACGTCCGCGCCGGCGGGCATGCGGCGATCCGGGCGTCGCTGCATGACGGGTTGACCCTGCCCCGCGCCTTCCGCCGCGTCGGCTCGATGACCCGGCTGTTCGACGCCAGCAATTTCGCGCAATGCCGCATGTATGCCAACGCGGCGCAGGTGTGGGAGGGACTATGCAAAAACGCGACGGAGGGGATGGCGAAGCCGCGTGCGCTGCCGGTCTGGACCGTGATCCTGGGCGGCGGCCAGGTGATGCCGGCCGTGCTGATGCTGCTGGCGCCGGGCTGGACGGCCGGGTTGGCGCTGCTGGCGTCGGTTGGGTTCCGGCTGCTGCTGGCCATACGGTTTCGCCAGCCCTGGGTCGCGGCAGTGCTGCATCCGCTGGGCGTTGCGGCGCTGCTGATCGTGCAATGGTGGTCGCTGGTCCGCGCCGCCCGCGGCCGGCCGGCCACCTGGCGCGGCCGCGCCTATACGGCGCAATAGCGGCGCTGGTTTTGTCGATGACGGGCACGGCGCAGGCGGCGAGGCTGGAGATCGTCGTCGCCAACGTCCGCAGCGGCAAGGGCCATGTCCGGGTCGCCGTGTGCACCGCCGACACGTTCCTGAAAGACACCTGCCAACGGACTGCCGAGGTCAAATCGGTGCCGGGCGAGGTCATGGTCACCCTCGACGTGCCGCCTGGAACCTGGGCCGTGCAGGCCTATCTGGATGAGGACAACATCAAGCGCATCCGCCGCAACTTCCTCGGCATTCCGACGACGGGCCTCGGTTTCAGCAACGACGCGCCGTTCCGGTTCGGCCCGCCGACGTTCGCCGACGCCGCCTTCCGCCTCGAGCCCGGCGGCGGCCGCATCCGCCTCACGCTACGATACTTCTAGGATTTTCGCATGGGACTCCCGCTGCCGTCCGACCCGCCGCCCTATTTCGACGCGCATCTGTTCGTCTGCACCAACCGCCGTCCGGAAGGGCACAAGCGCGGCTCCTGCGCGGCAGGCGGGTCGGAGCGGCTGCGCGACTATATGAAGGCGCGGGCGAAGGAGCTCGGCATCGACAACATCCGGGTGAACAGCGCGGGCTGCCTGGACCGCTGCGAGCTGGGACCCTGCCTCGTAATCTATCCCGAGGGCGTGTGGTATCGGATTGACAGTCCGGCCGACGTGGACGCCGTTCTGCAGGCCCATGTGATCGAGGGCGGCCGTGCTACGGCGTTGCTGCTGCCTGCGGGCTGAGCCGGGCGAGCACGAGGGCCGGGTCCATGCCCTCGGGGATCGCCATCACGGCGGCGGGCTGGGCGGAGGTGACGGCGGTGACGGCACGCTTCGGGCACAGGCCCAGGCATCCGACCTCGACGACGCGCAGCTCGCGGCGACGGCCGGAGTCCTTCAGCGCGCCCTTGAGGGCTTGGGCCAAGTCAAGCTTGCGTTTCTTGCCGAAGCCGCCGTGCAGCTTGCGGCTGCATTTGCCGCAGACCATCGCGACGTTGCGCCAGGGGGCCGGGAGCGTTCGGATCGTGTCATCATTAGTCATTGCTGCCAGATAGCGCCGCACTCGGCCTTATTCCAGGCTTGCATGCCGTGCCCACTCGCACCATTGTAGCATCTCAACTTGATGAAAGGAGGTGATCCAGTGTCTCATTGTTTGACCCTACAGTCGCACCCCGTGACCTGGACGCCGGCCCTGACCTTTTGGGTCTCGGCTGGCTGAGCACCAACGTCCGGCGGCTGCGGCTGTCGAACAATGTGAAGGCTCCGGGCTCGTCCCGGGGCCTTCTGTGTTTCTGG
>CAZZWN010000187.1:0-3464 GCA_964657765.1 uncultured Acetobacteraceae bacterium | reverse complement strand
ACGGCGCGAGTGCGGCGTCGGGCGGCGTCGATCGTGTTGCTGAACGTGCCGGCCTGCTTCGCGAGGCGGTCGAGCACCTCGTCCATGCGGCCCATCTCGGTCCGCGTCGCCCCTAGCAGACGTTGGATCTCGTCGGCCTTCTGCTCCAGAGACAAGGTCAGCATGCCGAGCTGGATCGTGCGCAGCAGCGCCGGCGCGAGGCTCGGCCCCATGACCAGCACGCGGTGCTCGCGGTTCAGCCCCTCGATCAGGCCCGGCATTCGCGCCGCCTCTACGTAAAGCCCGTCCGTGGGCAGGTACATCACCGCGAAATCGACCGTCACCGGAGGGTTGATATACTTGCCGCTGATCGTCTTCGCCTCCAGCCGCAGCCGGTTCTCGAGCCGGCGCCGGGCGTTGCGTTCGCCTTCGATGTCCCCGGCCTCCGCGGCGAGCAGCAGGCGGTCGTAGTCTTCGGCCGGGAACTTGGCGTCGATCGCCAGCAATGGCCGGACCTCGGCGCGGACCGGCATGACGACCGCGAACTCCACGATGTCATCGCTGTCCTCGCGCAGCTTGCGGTTCGCGTGCCACGCTCCTGCCGGCAGAACGTCCTCCAACAAGGCGCGGAGTTGTAATTCGCCCCAGGCGCCACGTGTTTTCACATTAGTAAAAATGCGCTTCAGGTCGCCGATCTGCGCGGTCATGGCCTGCACGTCGCCCATGGCCCGCTGCACCTGGGCGAACTGGTCGATCACGCGCTGAAAGCTGCCCTGCATCTGCGTCTCGACCGCCTGGTGCAATTGCTCCGTCACGCTGCGCTGGATGCTGGCGAGGCGGACCGCCGCCTGCTCGCTCATCTCGCGCAGCTTCGACTCCAGCAGGGCGCGGGCGTCGCCCTGGTCGCGCGCCATGCTGGTCGAGAGCGTGCCGAGGGTCGCCTGCAGCTCCAGCCGGGCCTGCTCGGCACGCACCGACAGCGCGCGCTCCACCTGGGCCAAATGGGCGCGTGTCGCCTCCGCCTCATGACGTTGCCCGGCCGCGGACTGATCGGCGAGCAGCAGCAGATGCTGCAGTTCCGGCGGGCGGCGGAGCAGCAGCGCCAGCACCAGCAGGCACAGCACGGCAAGCAGCCCGCAGGAGAGGATCAGCAGCGACTCGGGCAGCATGACGCCCAGTGTTAACGCTTTTCCATGAACTCCGCGATGGCCGGCATCGCCGCGTCGAGGTCGATCGACCATCGTTTATGGGCGAGGCTGCTGTCGGCCGCATCCTCACGGCCGATCGCCAAGCCATAGTCCAGCCCGCATCCCGTAAAGATGTTCGAGTGGGCGTCGAGGTACAAAGCCGTGCTCTCGATGTCCATCAGCCGCGTTTCGGCCCGGCAGAACACCGTGTTGAACAGCCCGGCCCCGCCGATCGCCACAATGCGTTCTGCACCGGCGAACAGGCGGATCTGCTCCTCGGCGGTCATGAACTCGGGCTCGATCGTTACGTAGCCGAGCGCCGCCAAACGGTCCGCCAGCGCCTGCTCGTCCAACAAGCCACGATAGGCGTTGAGCTCGCGGGTCCGTCGCAGGCGCGCCACATACAGCTTGCGCACGTCGGACGGGCCATGCCGGGCCACGGCATCATCGCGGATTTCGCCAAAAAGCAGGCGTGCGGCCGGGCTGATGTAGAAGTCCCGCATCGACTGCCGGAACACGTGGACCTCCTCGAACCAGTATGCGGTGCCGCAGTCATGCAGGATGATCTCGTCGTCCCGCACGCCGAGCAGTGCCAAAAGGGCCCGCATGTTCGGATGGACGGCGAATACGAACAGCTTGCGGTAAAGCTGCCGGTTGCGGGTGAAATGCACCACCGCCGGGAGCGCATAGAGCAGCCATAGGCCCCAGTTATGCGGCTCGTCCGAGGTTGCGAACAGGACGGGGCCGGGGATGCGCTGCGCATTGGCCAGGCGCGCGCGCGGCACCACGAAGTCGTCCCCGCGTTGGGTAATGCCGATGTAGCGCGACAGCTCGGCCACGGCGACGACCTGCTGCACCGCCGCGCGGGCGTTGCCGTCGTAGATCGTGCTGACGACGCCGTCGGCCACGAAGAAGTTGGACCACAGCAGATGCACGTCGCGCAGGCATTCCAGCCGCTGTGCGTGCGACGGCCGGTGCCCGGTGTTCAGGCGCGCCGGGTCGAACGTCTGGCCCGACAGGTTGAGGAGGACGCGGGGTGCGGGCTTCCACCACATGACCGACGGCTGCTTCGACAGCACCTGCGCCGCCGCACAGGTTTCGCTGAAACGCAGGGTGAGGAGGTCGCCGCTCACGCCGCCAGGGTATCCTGGATCGCGCGTAGATGCTGCGCGGCGGTGCGCTCCCAGGTGAAGGTCTCGGCATGACGGCGGGTGGCGGCGCGGTCGGGGGGATCGGCCTGCAGCGCGCGGATGCCCTCGACCAGCGCACCGGCGGAGCGGTCGGCAATCAGCACGCCGGCAGCGGGCGTTGTCACGGCTTCGGGCGAGCCCCAGACCGCGGTCGCGGCGACCGGAGTGCCGCAGGCCATCGCCTCGATCAGCACGTTGGCGATGCCCTCGCGGTCGCTGCAGTTCACCAGCGCGTCGGCGGCGCCCATCAACGCTGGCAGCCGCGGCTGGTCGACATGGCCCAGGAACTGGACCCGTCCATCGAGGCCCAGCTCTTGCGCCAGTTGCCGCAGCGCCGCCTCACGCGGGCCGTCGCCGACGATCAGCAGCGTGTGGTCCGGCAGTTCCGGCATGGCGCGTATGGCGAAGTCATGGCCCTTGCGGTCGATGAGGTGGCCGACCGAGATCAGCGTCGGCCCGGCCATGCCCAGGCTGTGCCGCAGCGCCGCGCGGTCCGCCGGCGGTTGGAACAGCTGCAGGTCGACCCCGTGCAGGATCACCCGTATCCCGTCGGCAGGCACGCCCAACTGCACCAGCTCGTCCTTAAGCGCCTGGCATACGACGGTCATCAGCGGCGCCTGCCGTGCGGCCCATAGCAGCGCCCGACGCGGTAGGGCATAGGCGGGGATTTGGCTGACGTCGCTGCCGAATGCGGTCAGCAACAGCGGCTTGCCCAGGATGCGGGCCAGCACCGCCGCGGCGACCCCATCGGGATAGAGATAGTAGGCGTCGATCAGGTCGAAGTCGAAGCCGCCACGCTGGATGCGGCGCAAATGGCGCAGCGTTGCGGCCGCCAAGAGCCATGGCGCTGCCGACATGCTGACCTTGGGCAGTAGCGGGTATCGCGGATAGGTCACCCGCAGCCCGGCCCGCAGCTCCGCAGCCGGAACACCGGCGAGCCGGGCATAGCGGCCGAACCGCGGATTGCGCGACGGGAAATACGGCACCGGGGCGACGTGGCGGAGCTCCAAGTTCCCGGCGCACGCCAGATGCGCCAAGCGATGCTCGAGGAAAATGCCGTGGCGCGGCTGCACGGCATTCGGGAACAGGGTCGAGAACGAAAGGATTC
>CAZZWN010000186.1:0-7435 GCA_964657765.1 uncultured Acetobacteraceae bacterium | reverse complement strand
ACTGCGGGCCAAAACCGATGCGGCCCCGTCCGGCTAGCTTCTCACGCGCTCACAACGGTTGCGAAGAATTGGATTCAGCGACCTTGATACGACTGTAAGTGAACATATCATATGCATATGGATGATTTACCAGCTCCGTTTCAAGGCGACGATCTTCTCCCGAACCGTTCATTTGGCTACCGCCTATGGATGCTCCGTCACGCCTGGACGCGACGTGCGGAGGCCGCCATGGCGCCAACCGGCTTGACCCACATGCAGTTCTTCCTCCTGCGGGCGTTGGAGCACGAGTCGATGACCGGTCTGCTGCGGTCGCAATCCCAACTGTCGGACGACCTGCACATCGACCGCATGACCGTCAGCAACGTCGTGCGTACACTCGAGAGCAAGGACCTGATTGTGCGTGGCGTTCACCCGGACGACCCCCGCGCCAACAGTGTCGCCTTAACGCCAGCAGGCCTTGAACTCGTTAGGCATGCCTCAAGGCTGGTCTTCACAGAACAGGAAGCCTTCTTCGGTCACTTGGGCGACGAGGGAAAGGCGGCGTTCAGCACCATGCTGGACCAATTGCTCCGCCACGAAGTCCGTCGTTCCACAGAAGCTGCCAAGAAGATCGATTGATGGTCGGCCCAGGTGGTACGTCCGCGACGGACCCCGCCGGCAAAGGCCCGTTACGCCCGCAAAACTCGCCCCGCAACTCGCCGCCAAGCAAACGAGACACGCCATGACCTCTTCAGAAGCGCCGATATCCGCCCCTGGGATGCTGCCTCGGCCATGCGGCTCCCTGCCGCTGTCAGCAAGCCAGGCTCAGACGATCGTGACACGTCCGGTCCCGGCGCCGGGCGCCCTGTGGGATAGAAAGCGACACCTCATCCTGCACGGGCCGGTGCTGCCCACCTTGCTGCGGCTCGGCCTGCCCACGATCGGCGTGTTGCTGGCGCAGACGCTGGTTGGGGTCGCTGAGACCTATTGGACGGGATTCCTGGGCACGCAGGCGCTGGCCGGCGTGGCCCTGGTGTTTCCGGGGCTGTCGCTCATGACGGCGATCAGCAACGGCGGCATCGGCGGCGGCGTGTCTTCGGCGGTGGCGCGGGCTGTCGGCTCTGGCCGGCAGGCGGAAGCGGATGCGCTCGTGACGCACGCTCTCGTTCTGGCCGTCATCTTCGGGTTGCTTTGCACGGCCGGCGCGCTGCTCGGCGGCCCAGCCCTGTACCACGCGATGGGCGGCACAGGGCCGGCGTTGGCGGCGGCGCTGCTCTATTCAGGCTGCATCTTCGCGGGATCGGTTCCGATCTGGGCGCTCAATCTGCTCACGGCTGCGATGCGGGGCGCCGGCGAGGTCGCGCTCCCCGCGCTGACGACGCTGGTGGGCGCGGCCGTGCTGATCCCGCTGTCGCCCGCGTTCATCTTCGGCCTCGGCCCATTCCCGCGCATGGGCGTGGCCGGCGCCGGGTTTGCTGTCTGCCTCTACGTGACCGTGTCGCTGGCTGTGCTGCTCCGGCATCTCCTCAACGGCCGGGGAGCGCTCGTGCTGCGGGCGGCGCCGCTCCGCTGGGCCACGTTCCAGTCGATATTGGGCGTGGGCTCGGTGTCCGCCTTGGGCTCGCTCATGGGGAACATGACCATCTTGTTGGTCACGGCCGCATTCGGCCTGTTCGGCGTCGAGGCGCTGGCTGGCTACGGCATCGCATCCCGGCTTGACTGGCTGCTGATCCCGCCCCTGTTCGGTCTGGGCAGCGCCGTCGTTCCGATGGTCGGCGCCAGCATCGGCGTGGCGCAATTCGACCGTGCGCGGCGGGTGGCGTGGGTCGCCGCCCTGCTCGCGACGGCGGTGACGGAGGGAGTCGGCGTCCTTGCCGCCGTCTTCCCGCAAACGTGGGTCGGATTGTTCACCGCTGACCCGGCAGTCTTGGATGCAGGTGTCCAATATCTGCGGGTGGTGGCCCCGAGTTACGGTGCCGTCGGTCTTGGCTTGATGCTGTATTTCGCCTGCCAAGGGCGCGGCCGGATGTTCTGGCCCGTCATGGGCAGCCTGGTGCGTCTTCTGGTGGCGGCCGGCGGAAGTTGGATACTGGCCCGGCACGGCGGGAGCATGACCGCTGTGCTCGTCATGGTGGCCTGCGGTTCGGTCGCATTCGGAACGCTGAATGCCGTCGGCATGGCTCGGACCGCCGCCGAGAAAGACCCCGGGCCGCTGCTGCAGGCCGCCGGGCTAGGGGATCAGTCATGAAGTCCCGCTACGCGGCCTGCTGCTTGGCGCCTGCCATCGTGCTGATGGCCACGCCGGCCCGTGCCCAGCCAGCCACGCCACAGGTATCGGTGAGTGCGCCGGTGCAGCGGACCATCACGGAATACCGGGAGTTTACCGGCCAGTTCTCCGCCATCGCCGTGGTGGAAATCCGGCCGCGGGTTGGCGGCTACCTGACCGAGCAACTTTTTGGCGATGGGCAGATGGTCAACAAGGGCGACCGGCTGTTCACCATCGATCCCCGGCCCTACGAGATCGCGCTGCAAAAGGCCCAGGCGCAAGCGACGACCGCCGAAGCCCAGCTCAACCAGACGACCAGGGATGTCGCCCGCGGCAACTCCCTCCGTGCGGGCGACTACATCGCCGCAAGCGTCCAGGATCAGCGCGTGGTCCAGATGCAATCGGCCGTTGCCGCCGTCTCGACCGCTCGGGCCGAGATACGGTCAGCCGAGCTGGACCTCGAGTTCAGCCGCGTCACCGCCCCGGTCACGGGCCGGATCGGGGCGCATCAGGTGTCGGTCGGCAACCTGGTCAGCGGTGGGAGCACCATCGCCTTGCCCACCCTGATGGCGACGATCGTGGCGGTGGATCCCATCTGGTTCGGGTTCGACATGAGCGAAGCCGACTACATCCTGTACCAGGGCGCCGCGGCGGACCGCCGCAATGCGCTGGCACGGGATGGCGGCCAGACGGTAGACGCCCAGGCAGGCGGCGAGAAGGGCTGGACGCGACACGGCCGCATCGACTTCCTGGACAACCAGGTCGACCGCGGGTCAGGCACGATCCACATCCGCGCCACCTTCGCGAACCCCGGGCAGGCGCTGACACCGGGGCAGTTCGGGCGGCTGCGCGTCCCGCTCTCCGACCCGCATCCGGCGCTGCTGGTGCCGGATGCTGCCGTGACGACCGACCAGTCGCGGAAGGTCGTCATGACGGTGACCGCCGATGATCGCGTGACGCTGAAGCCGGTGGAGGTCGGTCCGCTGGTGGACGGCTTGCGCGTGGTGCGGTCCGGGATCGAGGCGTCCGATCGCGTGATCATCGACGGGCTCATCCGCGCGCGGCCCGGCGCCGTCGTGACGCCGGTTTCCGGCGAGATCAAGTCCCCCCAGAGCTGAGCCGGAGCCCGCCGCCATGAAGCTCACCCATTTCTTCATCGACCACCCGATCTTTGCGACCGTGGTGAGCCTGCTCATCACCATCGTCGGCGGCGTCGCCTACCTCACGCTGCCGGTGTCGCAGTTCCCGGAGATCGCGCCGCCGACGATCCAGATCAGCGCGACCTATCCCGGCGCCTCGGCTGAGGTCGTCAGCGAGACGGTGGCGACTCCGCTCGAGCAGCAGATCAACGGCGTCGAGAACATGCTGTACATCAGCAGCCAGGCGACCGGCGATGGACGGCTGACGCTCACCGTCACGTTCAAGCTGGGCACCAACCTCGACACCGCGCAGGTGCTCACGCAGAACCGGGTGGCCATCGCGCAGCCCCGCCTGCCGGACGCGGTGCAGCGGCTGGGCGTGACGGTGAAGAAGGCCTCGCCCGACCTGATGATGCTGATCACGCTGTCCTCCCCGGACGGCTCGCGCGACCAGCTCTACATCTCCAACTACGCCACGCTGCAGGTGAAGGACGTGCTGGCCCGCATCGACGGCGTGGGCGACGTGAACGTGGTCGGCGCGCGGGACTATGCGATGCGGATCTGGCTGGACCCGGAGAAGGTCGCCGCCCGCAACCTGACCGCCGGCGAGGTGGTGGCCGCCCTGCGGTCGCAGAACGTCCAGGTGTCGGCGGGGCTGCTGAACCAACCGCCGGTGCCGTCGCCAGGGGCGTTCCAGCTCAACGTGCAGACACTGGGCCGCCTGGTCGACCCGGCGCAGTTCGAGGACATCGTGGTCAAGACCGACTCCGCCGGGCGCACGACCAGGGTACGCGACATCGCCCGGGTCGAGTTGGCCGCGCAGGATTACGGATCGAGCGGCTACCTCGACGGCAGCGCCGCCGTGCCGCTCATCATCTACCAGCAGCCCGGCAGCAACGCGCTGGCCACGGCGGAGCGCGTGAAGGCGGCGATGGCCGGCCTGTCGCAGGACTTCCCGGCCGGGCTGCGCTACGACATCCCGTTCAACCCGACCGACTTCATCGCGCAATCCGTGCACGAGGTGCTGACCACGATCTGGGAGGCGGTGGCCCTGGTCGTCATCGTCGTGGTCCTGTTCCTGCAGACCTGGCGGGCGTCGGTCATCCCGATCGTGGCGATCCCGGTCTCGCTCGTAGGCACTTTCGCAGTGCTGTCTGCGGTGGGGTTCTCGTTGAACAACCTCAGCCTGTTCGGCTTGGTCCTCGCGGTGGGCATCGTGGTGGACGACGCGATCGTGGTCGTGGAGAACGTGGAGCGGAACCTGCGGCGTGGGCTGAGCCCGCGCGAGGCGGCGCATCTGACGATGGACGAGGTCGGCGGGGCGCTCATCGCCATCGCGCTGACGCTGTGCGCGGTGTTCATCCCGTCCGCCTTCATCTCCGGCATCGCCGGGCAGTTCTTCCGCCAGTTCGCGGTGACGATCGCGGCCTCAACGGTGATCTCCTGCCTCGTGTCGCTGACGCTCAGCCCCGCCTTGTGCGCGCTGCTGTTCAAGCCGCACGTGGCGGACCACGCGCATGACAGGCGCGGACCGCTGCTGTTCCGTCCGGTTAGCGCGTTCTTCCGGGGGTTCAACGCCGGGTTCGATTGGCTGAGCGACCGCTATGGCCGGCTGACGGGCCGCCTGGCCCGCGCGGCGGTCATCATGCTCGCCGTCTATGCCGGGCTGATCGCGCTGACCGGATACCAGTTCGGCAAGGCGCCGACCGGCTTCGTTACCGCGCAGGACCAGGGCTACCTGATCGACGCGATACAGCTTCCGGCCGGCAGCTCGCTCGATCGGACGAGCGCCGCCGTCAAGGAGGCGACGCAGATCATCCTGGCCACGCCAGGCGTCGAGCACGCCGTCGCGTTCGCCGGGTTCGACGGGGCGACGTTTACTAACGCATCGAATGCCGGGGCGATCTTCGCAGGGTTGAAGCCATTCGAGGAGCGGGAGGCGGCGGGGCTGACCCAGGCGAAGATCGCGGCCACGTTGCGGCAGCGGCTGGCGACGATGCCGTCGGCGCTCAGCATCGTCATCACGCCGCCCCCCGTCCGCGGCATCGGCACGGCGGGCGGCTTCAAAATGTTCGTACAGGACAAGCGTGGGCGCGGCCTGCCCGCCCTGGAGGCCGCGACCCAGCAGCTGGCGAAGGCGGCGAACGCGACACCGGGCTTCGTCGGCGTGTTCTCCCTGTTCAACACGCGCACGCCGAAGGTGTATGCCGACATCGACCGGGTGAAGGCGCAGATGCTGGGCGTCACCTCCGACCGGGTGTTCGACGCGCTCCAAACCTATCTTGGCTCGGCCTACATCAACGATTTCAACTACCTTGGCCGGACCTACCAGGTGACTGCGCAGGCGGATGGACGGTTCCGGCAGGACCAGCAGGACATCGCCAACCTGAAAACGCGCAACGACGCCGGGCAGATGGTGCCGATCGGGGCGGTGACCGTGCTGAGGGATGTCACCGGCCCCTACCGGGTGCCGCGCTACAACCTGTTCCCGGCCGCCGAGCTGCAGGGATCAACGCTTCCGGGCATCAGCTCCGGACAGGCACTCGCAACCATGGAGAAGCTGGCCGCGGAGCACCTGCCGGATGGGTTTGGCTTCACGTGGACCGAGATTGCCTACCAGCAGAAGATCGCCGCCAACACGACGCTGCTGATCTTCGGCGCATCCGTGCTGTTCGTTTTTCTCGTGCTGGCGGCGCAGTACGAGAGCTGGACGCTGCCGCTCGCGGTGGTGCTGATTGTGCCGATGTGCCTGCTGGCAGCCGTCTCCGGCCTGCTGCTGCGGGGCATGAACGTCGACATCCTGGCACAGATCGGGTTCATCGTGCTCGTCGGGCTCGCGGCGAAGAACGCCATCCTGATCGTTGAATTTGCCAAGCAGACGGAGGATGCCGGATCGAGCCCGCTGCAGTCGGCGGTGCTGGCCGCCCGGACCCGGCTGCGCCCGATCCTGATGACGTCGTTCGCCTTCATCCTGGGCGTGGTGCCGCTCGCTCTCGCGACCGGCGCGGGGGCAGAGATGCGGCAGTCCCTGGGGACCGCCGTGCTGTTCGGCATGCTCGGGGTGACTGCGTTCGGCCTGGTGTTCACGCCCACTTTCTACGTGGTCCTTCGCGGTATGTTCATGCGCGGACGTAGGTTGCATAGAACAAAGAGAAATGTTCATACCACCCAAATGGCAGAGTGAATGGTAATATTTATACATTAGGGTCTAAAGACAAGCTTCCTCCAGTGTCTGCCAGGATTCGTTTGATGGATAGGCATTTTGGGGAAGCGGAGACGGCTGTCGTGACTGCTGACCCGTCTTTGCCCGGATGAGCGCCTCCGTTCACGACGGGACTTGGGACTTGACGCTGACGGACCGCCCGCTGGTAGAGGCCAAGCGCTGGGCCAACCGGCAGCGCTTTGCCGTCATGCTGCTGTTCTTCCGCGCCCGGGGCCGTTTCCCGCGCGCCGCGGCCGAGGTGGACGGGACCGCAGTGGCGGAGTTGGCGCGCACCCTTGGCGTGCCGGAGCCGAGCATCGCCCAGCCGTTGCTGCCCGATGCTGCCGACCGCACGGCGGAGCGGCAGCGCGCTGAGATACGCGCCCTGCTCGGTTTCCGCGAGGCGGGCGTCGCCGACGCGGAGGCGCTTGGCGACTGGCTGCGCGACCACGCTGTCGCCCGGACCCGCGACCCCGTTGAGCTTGCCGCAGAGGCCGAGGCCAGGTGCCGGGCGCTCCGCATCGAGCCGCCCACCCCCGACCGCATCGCCCGCATCGTCCGCACGGCAGTGCGGGCCTACGAGGACGGGCGCACCGCCACAGTCCACGCCCGGCTAACGCCGGCCATGCGCGTGAGCTTGGACGCCCTGCTGCAGCCTGCCGGACCCGAGGGGACCGTCGTGCCGAGGACGGGGCCATGCCGGATGGGCGCGTGGATGCTCCTCTCATTCATCTCCGCGCCGGCCCCGGCCGCGCCAGCGTCACCAGCCTGCGTGACGAGTTGGCCAGGGGACCGTCGCAAGATTGGGGGTCAGGCTGCGATCGCCACTGGCGGACATAGATCGTTTGC
>CAZZWN010000185.1:0-7561 GCA_964657765.1 uncultured Acetobacteraceae bacterium | reverse complement strand
AACCACACCGTCAGGCTGCCGCGCTGACGTAGAGCGGCATCATACGCGGCCGTGTTGGTGACGTTGCTTCTGCTTGGGAATGTGGCGACGGCGGTCTTGGTTCAGCTCGAACGGCACGGTGCGCATCCAGAAATCAGACGGGGCGTGACCTTCCTATGCCAGCCCGACCTGCAACGCCACCCGAGGCTCCATGCAACAGCGCTGCCCCGGTCACTACATCAGACGGTTAAGCCGCAGAAATCCAATCTCGTGGCGCGTCGTCCCGTCACCGGTCGCCAGGTCTGCCAGAACCTCCCCGATCACGCTGCAAAATTTGTAGCCATGTCCGGAACAGGGGGAAGCCAGGATCACCTGCGCATGGGCCGGATGGCGATCCAGAATGAAATGCTCGTCCACCGTGTTGGTGAACATGCAGGCGCGCAACGCCATGGTGGCGCCGCTGCCGTCAGGAAAGTAGCGCTCGCCGAAAACGCGGAGCAGCGCCTCATCCGAGCCATCCGGCTCGCGCAGCAGCGTGTCGGCCGGGCCGGTTTCCTGTTGGTGATGGTAGCGGCCGAACTTGAAGCCGGGCACCTCGTAGATCGGGAAGCCGTAATAGCGCCCCTCCGCGACCTGCAGGTTGAACACGGGGAACCGGTCCGGGCCGAACCATTCCGGCCGGTGCGGCTGCAGCCAGGCCAGGACTTGGCGCTCGGGCACCGCCAGCCGCGACAAAGGCGCCGCCAATTCGCCCGCCCACGCGCCCGCTGTGATTACCAGGCGCGCGGCGTGGTAGGTGCCTTTGTCCGTGGTGACGGTAACGCCCTCGCCGCTTGCGGCCGCCTCCCACCCGAGCACCCGCTCGCGCGCCCGCATGTCGGCGCCCTCCGCCTGCGCTGCCCGGACATGGGCGACGATCGCGCGTTCGCTGGCGATCAGGCCGCCTTGCGGCTGGAAAATCGCTCGATGATCGACCGGCAGGCGGTAGCCGGGAAAGCGTTCATTCACCTGGGCGCCAGTGAGCACCTCATGCATGAGCTCGTGTTCGATAGCGGACGCCAGCGCCCCCTGGAAGAGCGGGTCATCCTCCGGACTGGCGTCGATCGACCCGGTGGTGACGAGCAACTCCGCCCCGGTCACGGCCTCCGCGTCATGCCAAAGCTCGTACGCCCGGCGCAGCAGCGGCACGTAGGCGGGGTTCTCGTAATAGGGCAGCCGGATGATCCGGCTGATGCCGTGCGACGAGCCCTTGTTGTTCGGGATGTCGAAGCGCTCCAGCCCCAGCACGCGCTGGCCGCGGCGCGCGAGTTGCCACGCGGTGGCGCTGCCCATGCCGCCCAACCCGACGACGATGACGTCATAAACCATCGGCAAATCCCTATCCGGCGGCTCAGTCGCAGACGGTCCCGAGCAAAGCCGGCCAATTCTCACCTATAATCTTGCGGATCCGGCTTTCCGTCCAGCGCGCACGCTGCATGGCGGCGGTGACGTTAAGGAACTCGCTTATGATGCGCAGCCCGTCGGCGCTCACCACGGCGCCAAGATCCATCAGCCGGCAGCCATGGCCTGCATCAAGCGTCAGCCAGTCGAATAACCGCTTGCCGTAGCCCCGGGTAAGATCGCTGCCGATGCCAGTGGGGTCCTCGCCGATCAGGTTGGTCACATAGCCAATCGCGGCGACGAAATCGTCCAGGCTGGAGGCTGAGCCATCGTAGGCGCCGTCTCGGCTTTGTCGCTCGGCACGGCGCTGGAGCGCGGTGGGACGGCAACGGATGCTTCGTGATAGCGCGCGACGACCTCGGCACGGGTATGGTCGGAAACAGGACATTCCGCGTCGCACGGCGGTTAGCAATCTCCGGCACGTGCGGGCATACTCGTGTTGGGCATTGCGAGGCCACCATGGCGGACATCCTACCCAATCTTCTCCTGCGGCGAACACCTGGGCACAGCTTGGAAGCACCGTTCTACTTGGACCCGGTGCTGCACCAAGCCGACCTCGATCTGATCTTCGGCCGCCACTGGATCTTCATCGGACAGGAACCGGATGTGCCGCAGCCCGGCGATGTCATGGCACTGCAGCTTGGGGGCGCGCCGGTGCTGGTGCTGCGGGACGACGACGGCGACGTCCGGGCCTTCCACAACGTGTGCCGTCACCGGGGGGCGCAGTTGGTGCCGGACGGCAAGGGACAGGTCGGCAACCTCGTCTGCCGCTATCACACGTGGACCTACGGGCTGGATGGCCGGCTGCTGTTCGCCGACCATATGGGGGAAGGCTTCGACGCATCCTGCCGCGGGCTGAAGCCGATTGCGCTGCGCTCGGTGGCCGGACTGCTTTTCATCTGCCTCGCAGACCGGCCGCCCGACGACATCGAGGATATGGCGGCCGTGATGGAGCCCTATTTGCGGCCGCACGCGATTCCCGACGCAAAGATTGCTTGCCAAATCGACCTGATCGAGGCCGGGAATTGGAAGCTGACGATGGAGAACAACCGCGAATGCTACCACTGCGCGGGCAACCATCCGGAGCTGACGGTCCCGCTGTTCGCCTATGGTTTTGGTTTCGCACCGGGTACGATGGAAGAAGGCGAGCTGGCGCAGGCCGCCCGTTATGACGAGCTGGTGGAGGAGATGCACACGCGCTGGGAGCGATCCGGCCTTCCCTCCCGCCGGATCGAACGCCTGACCGGTCGAGCCACCGGGTTCCGAACCGAACGGTTGCCGCTGGACCAGGCCGGTGAGAGCCACACCGCCGACACCCGGGCCGCCTGCAAGCGGTTGCTTGGAGAGCTGGCGGAGCCGAAGCTCGGCGGGCTGAGCTTCTGGACGCAGCCGAATTCCTGGCATCACTTCATGGCCGACCATGCCGTAACCTTTTGCGCCCTGCCCCTCGGACCCGACCGCACGCTGCTGCGGACCACCTGGCTGGTGCACAAGGACGCTGTGGAAGGGGTGGATTACGACCTGGCCAACTTGACCGCGGTTTGGGAGGCCACCAACCGGCAGGATGCCGAACTGGTCGGCATCACGCAATCCGGCGTCCGAAGCCCCGCCTACCAGCCCGGTCCGTATTCGCTCCATACCGAGGGCCTGGTCGAGCAGTTCTGCGAATGGTACCTGCAGCGCCTGGCGGCCGGGCTGCGCGAGTGATCGAGGCGCTGCCGCCGGTCTGGGATGCCGCGCGGGACGAGGACTTGGTCTGCGTAGCGGTTCGCCCGGAAACGCATGACGTCGCGACCTTCGTCTTCGCCGCCGCCGAGCCGCGACTGTTCCGCTTCCAGCCCGGCCAGTTCATGACGTTCGAATTGGCGGCGGCCGGCGTGCAGCGCTGCTACACCATTGCCTCGCCCCCGACCCGGCCGCACCGCATCGAGGTCACAGCCAAGCGAATGCCGGTCGGCGTGGGGTCCGGATGGTTGCACGACGCCATGCGGCCAGGCGTGCGGGTGTCGGCGAGCGGGCCGCACGGCGCGTTCACCTGCACGCCGCGTCCGGCCGGGCGACACCTGTTCCTGTCGGCTGGTTCCGGGATCACGCCGTTGATGAGCATGGCCCGCACTGCACACGACCTCGGAGCCGACGCCGACATCCTGTTCGTGCACAGCGCCCGTACTCCGGCCGACCTGGTGTTCTCCGACGAATTGACCGCAATGGCCCGCCGCCCGGGTTTCGCCCGCGTCAGCATCGTAGAGGCGGTTCCACCAGGCGTTGCCTGGGACGGACTGCGCGGCCGCCTTTCGCCCGGCATGCTCCAGGCACTCGTCCCGGACCTGCTGACGCGGGACGTATACTGCTGTGGCCCGGCTCCCTACATGGCGGCCGTCCGCGCCATGCTGGACGCAGCCGGGTTCGACGGCGCGCGCTACCACGAGGAGAGCTTCGAATTCGCCGCGCCGGACCCGCCGCTGCCCCAGCCGGTTGCCGCCGCGCTATTGGACGGGCAGCAGACGTTCACGGTTGCGTTCGCGCGATCGGGCCGCACGGTGGCATGCCCTTCAGGCAGCACCGTGCTGTCCGCGGCGCGTGCGGCCGGGCTGCGGCTGCCTTCCGCCTGCAACAAGGGCGTGTGCGGGACCTGCAAGAGTCACCTGCTGTCTGGGACGGTCGAGCTGCGCCACGGCGGCGGCATTCGTCAGCGCGAGGTCGATGCGGGTATGACCCTGCTCTGCTGCGCCCGGCCCACCAGCGACCTGGTCGTGGACCGCTGAACGATGGACCTGGCCGCACTCAACCGGTTTGGTTTCTTAACCCTGCCCAACTACTCGATGATCGCATGTGCCAATGCCATCGAGGTACTGCGCATGGCCAATCGGCTGAGCGGCGCCCCGCTCTATGAGTGGCAGCTGGTGACGCCGGACGGCACACCGGCCATCGCCAGCAACGGCATGGCGATGCAGCCGACCGTGCGGCTCGCGTCCATGGAGCGGCCCGACCTGTTGTTGGCGTGCGGCGGGGTCGATGTGCGCGAAGCGGTGGATCGCCGGGTGACGGCCGGCCTACGCCGGCTGGCACGGGACGGCGTGGCGCTCGGGGGCCTCTGCACTGGCGCCTTCGCCTTGGCCGAGGCCGGGCTGCTGACCGGCCGGCGCTGCGCCATCCACTGGGAGAACCTGGCGCCGATCCAGGAAGAGTTCCCAGACATCGAATTCGTCCGTGATCTCTATACCGTGGACCAGGATCGGGCGACGTGCACCGGCGGGGTGGCGCCGCTGAGCCTGATGCTGGCGATGGTGGAGGCGCGGCTCGGGCCGGCGCTGGCGTCCGCCATCGCGGCGCAGTTCATGATGGACCGCGTGCGGCCCGGCACGGAGCGGCAGCGCGCCCTGCCGGCCCCATTGGAGCAGGGCAGGGTCGGCGACGCAGTGCGCGCCATGGAGGCCTCGATCGACACGCCGCTGCACGCTGGCGCAATCGCACGCACGGTCGGCGTGACGCCGCGCCAACTGGAGCGGCTGTTCCGCCGTCATCTCGGGCAGACTCCCGCCGCCTATGCCGCCGGCTTGCGGCTCGACCGCGCCCGCACCCTGTTGCAACGGTCAGCATTGCCGGTCACGCAGGTTGCCGGCGCGTGCGGCTACGCGACTCCCTCACGCTTCAGCGCCGCCTATCGAGCCCGCTTCGGCATGACGCCCAGTGCCGAACGCCGGAGCGCCTGCGCCGCCACCGTCCGGAGAACGCACGATGCACATGACACCACTTAGCCGCGACCCGCTGCTGCAGCCTTACGTGCTGCGCCATTTGACGCTGCGCAATCGCCTGATGAGCACGTCACACGAGCCCTTCTACTCGGAAGATGGCATGCCGAAGGACCGATACCGCCTTTACCACCGGGAGAAGGCGCGCGGTGGCATCGCGCTGACGATGATCGGCGGTTCGGCCGTGGTGTCGCCCGACAGCCCACCCGTATTCGGCAACCTGCTGGCCTACAAGGACGAGATCGTTCCCTGGCTGCGCCGGCTGTCCGATGACTGTCACGAGGAAGGCGCGGCGGTGATGATCCAGCTGACCCATCTCGGCCGCCGCACTGCGTGGAACAAGGCGGACTGGCTGCCGATCCTGGCGCCCTCCCGCGTGCGGGAGGCGGCGCATCGCGGCTTCCCGAAGGCGGCCGAGCCCTGGGACCTCGATCGCATCGTCGCCGACTACGCCGCCGCGGCCCAGCGTATCCAGGCGGCCGGACTCGACGGCTTCGAAATCGATGCCTACGGCCACCTGCCGGACCAGTTCTGGTCGCCTGCCACCAACCGGCGCGAGGACGAGTATGGCGGCAGCCTCGATAACCGCATGCGGTTTTCCGTCCGCGTCCTGGAGGCAATGCGGGATGCGGTTGGCCCGGACTTCCTCATCGGGGTCCGCATGGTCGCCGACGAGGATTGGGATATCGGCCTCACCAAGCAGGACGGGATCGAGATCGCCCGGCGCTTCGCGGCCGGCGGCGTGGTGGATTTCCTGAACATCGTACGCGGGCACATGGACACCGACAACGCGCTGTCCCACGTCATCCCCATCCACGGCATGGGCACGGCGCAGCACCTGGACTTCGCCGGGGAGGTACGCGCGGCGACGCGCTTCCCCGTATTCCATGCGGCGCGCATCAATGACGTGGCGACGGCCCGGCACGCGATCGCCGAGGGCAAGCTGGACATGGTCGGCATGACGCGGGCCCACATCGCCGACCCGCACATCGTTCGCAAGATAATGAGCGGGCAGGAGGCGCTGATCCGTCCCTGCGTCGGCGCCACCTACTGCCTGGACCGCATCTACGAGGGCAACGAGGCGCTCTGCGTGCATAACCCGGCGACAGGCCGTGAGGCCACCATGCCGCACACGGTGGAGCGCAGCGAGGGCCCGCGCCTGCGCGTCGTCGTCGTCGGCGCCGGGCCGGCAGGGCTTGAGGCGGCACGGGTGTCGGCCGAGCGCGGCCACGTCGTCACCGTGCTCGAGGCTACGGAACGCGCCGGCGGCCAAGTGCTGCTCGCCGCGCGCACCATCCGGCGGCGGGAGCTGATCGGCATCGTGGATTGGCGGCTTGCGGAACTGGCCCGGCTCGGAGTGGCGGTGCGGTTCAACACGTATGCCGGGACGGAGGAGGTGATGGCGCTGGCGCCGGATGTGGTGTTCGTCGCCACGGGCGGAACGCCGGATACGGAGGTGCTGGCCGAGGGCAACGACCTCGTCGTATCGAGCTGGGACGTGGTGGGCGGCGCCGTATCCGCCGCCGGTCGGGTGCTGGTATTCGACGACAACGGCAACCATCCAGGCATGCAGGCGACCGAGGTGCTGGCGGAAGCCGGCGCGAGCGTCGAGCTGGTGACGCCGGAGCGCATGCTGGCGCCGGAACTCGGCGGGCTGAACCACGCGGCATATGCCAGGGTGTTCCACCGCCGGGGCGTAAGGGTGACGATGAACACCCGGCTACTCGCGGTCCGCCGCGCGGGGAACGAGTTGGTGGCGGTCCTCGGCAGCGACTATGGCGAGGGAAGGGAGGAGCGGCGGGTCGACCAGGTGGTGGTCGAGCACGGCACGATACCTCTGGATGAACTCTACGAGGCGCTGAAGCCTGGCTCATGCAACGGGGGCGCGGTGGACCATGCGGCCCTTCTCGGTGGCCGGGCGCAGACGATCGAGACCAACCCGAACGGCACGTATCGCTTGTTTCGTATCGGAGATGCGATCGCCAGCCGCAACATCCACGCCGCCATGTTCGACGCGCTGCGCCTCGCGAAGGATATCTGAGCCGCCGCGGCTGGGCGACGTGTGCCCGGCCGCTTGACCCGGTCTATTGCAGCCGCGCCGCTCCGGTATCGGCGCCGGAGGGATCCAGGCCGAACGAGCTCAGATATTTCGCGATCTCGCCGTTCGCATGCATTTCCGCAATGGTGGCATCGAGGGCGGCGCCCAGGGACGCGTTGCTCTTGGAATACAACAGGTTGGCTTGCGACGCGTCGGTCGAGGCCAGCACCCGCGGGTCCGGCTGCGCCACCTTGATGACGATGCCGGGATATCCGCCCTTCTTCTGCGCGTAGGCGCCGGTGCCGTAGCTGTCGACGCCGACCTGGATGCGGCCGGCCTGCAGGTCCTGCGC
>CAZZWN010000184.1:0-7567 GCA_964657765.1 uncultured Acetobacteraceae bacterium | reverse complement strand
ATGAACATCCATGAGTATCAGGCGAAGGACCTGCTGCGCGAATACGGCGTTGCGGTGCTGCAGGGGTTCGTGGCCTGGACACCCGAGGAGGCGGCACTCGCCACCGAGAAGCTGCCGGGACCCGTCTACGTCGTGAAGTCGCAGATCCATGCCGGCGGCCGTGGGGCCGGGCACTTCCAGCAGGACCCCGCGGGCAAGGGCGGCGTGCGCCTGGCCAAGTCCGCCGCCGAGGCGCAGGAGGCGGCCGCCGCGATGATCGGCAACGTGCTGATAACGAAGCAAACCGGTGCTGCCGGCCGCCGGGTCAGCCGCGTGTATGTCGAGGCCGGCTGCGACATCAAGCGCGAGCTGTATCTGTCGCTGCTGGTGGACCGCGATACGGCGCGCGTCACCATCGTCGCCTCGACCGAGGGCGGCATGGAGATCGAGCACGTCGCCGAGACGCAGCCCGAGAAGATCATGCGGGTCGCGGTCGACCCCGCCGCCGGCATTTCGCCGTTCCATGCCCGCAAGCTCGCCTACGGCCTCGGTTTGGAGGGCAAGCAGGTCGCCTCGTTCACCAAGTTCGTGCTGGCGATGTACCGGGCGTTCATCGACCTCGACTGCGCCATCGTCGAGGTCAATCCGCTCGTGGTGACCGGGGTCGGCGACATCGTGGCCTTGGACGCCAAAGTCAGCTTCGACGACAACGCCCTGTATCGGCAGCCGGACCTGGAGAAGCTGCGCGACGAGGCGGAGGAGGACCCCAAGGAGCTGGAGGCGGCCAAGCACAGCCTCAACTACATCGCGCTCGACGGCACCATCGGCTGCATGGTGAACGGCGCCGGGCTGGCGATGGCGACGATGGACATCATCAAGCTGTATGGCGGCAGCCCGGCCAACTTCCTCGACGTGGGCGGCGGCGCGACCAAGGAGCGGGTGACGGCCGCGTTCAAGATCATCCTGTCCGACCCGAACGTGGAGGGCATCCTGGTCAACATCTTCGGCGGCATCATGCGCTGCGACGTGATCGCCGAGGGCGTGATCGCGGCGGCGCGCGAGGTGAGCCTGGGCGTGCCGCTGGTGGTGCGATTGGAGGGCACCAACGTGGAACTGGGCAAGGAGCTGCTGGCGAAGTCGGGCCTGCCGATCGTCAGCGCCGACAACCTGGCCGACGCCGCCGAAAAGGTGGTCCGCGCCGTGAAGGAGGCCGCATAATGGCCGTTCTCGTCGATGCGGAGACCCGCGTCATCACCCAGGGCTTCACTGGCGCCCAGGGCACCTTCCACTCCGAGCAGGCGATCGCCTACGGCACCAAGGTCATGGGCGGCGTGACGCCGGGCAAGGGCGGCAGCCTGCACTTGGAGCTGCCGGTGTTCGACACCGTCGCGCAGGCCAAGGAGGCGACCGGGGCGACGGCGTCGGCGATCTACGTGCCGCCGCCCTTCGCCGCCGATGCCATCCTGGAGGCGATCGACGCCGAGATCGCGCTGATCATCTGCATCACCGAGGGCATCCCGGTGCTGGACATGGTGCGTGTGAAGCGCGCGCTGTCCGGCAGCAGGTCGCGGCTGATCGGCCCCAACTGCCCCGGCGTCATCACGCCCGAGGCCTGCAAGATCGGCATCATGCCCGGCCATATTCACCGCCGCGGCACGGTCGGCATCGTGAGCCGCAGCGGCACATTGACCTACGAGGCCGTGAGCCAGACGACGGCGGCCGGGCTGGGCCAGAGCACCTGTGTCGGCATCGGCGGCGACCCGGTGAAAGGAACGGACTTCATTGAGGTACTAGAGATGTTCCTGGCCGATCCCGAGACGCAGAGCATCATCATGATCGGCGAGATCGGCGGCAACAGCGAGACCGAGGCCGCAGAGTTCATCGCCCGCAGCGGCGGCAAGAAGCCGGTCGTGGGCTTCATCGCCGGGGCGACGGCGCCGCCGGGCCGCCGCATGGGCCACGCCGGAGCGGTGATCAGCGGCGGCAAGGACACCGCGGAGGCCAAGTTCGAGGCGATGCGCCAAGCCGGCATCCACGTGGCCGAGAGCCCCGCGGCACTCGGCAGCACTATGGTGCGGGCGCTCCGCGGCTAAGGGCTGCGCTCTCGCCGGGTCAGCCAAAGGTCGAGCAGCATGTGCGGCAGCGTGAGCGCGGCGAGACCCTGGAGGGTGAGGCACAGCAGTCGCTGCGGCAGCGCGCCGGCGTAGAACGGCCATAGGGCGGTCCCGATCAGCAGCGTCAGCGCGGTGAGGGGCAGCGACAGCAGGAGCGCGCTGCGGCCGTCGACGACTCGGGGCGCGCGTGTTTGGTTGCGTATCAATGCCGCCGTATGGGCCGGTGCATGGACGCAGACGAAATAGATCGCGAATGCCGTCAATGGCGGCAGCACGATGAACATGCCGGCGAGCAGGGCAGGGACGGCGAGCGGGCGCCACTGCCGCCGCAGCGCCACGCGCCCGGCCCATGCGATCGTCAGCGCCAGCCAGAGCAGCGAGGCGTCCCACAGCCACTCCGGCGGTTGCGGCAGCGGCGTTGCGGCGACTGTGGCAAAGACCGCCATGGTCGCGGCCGGGTGCGCCAGCACGGACAATGCGATCGGCAGGCCACCGCGCACCGCAGCCTCGAGCGGCGCTCCGGGCGCATCCTCCGACCCGAAGTGCCAGACCGACGCCGCGAGGAAAGCCGCGAGCGTCGGCACGGGGGCGAGGCGCCAACACAGCAGCACCAGAGCGACGAGGGCAAGATACGGCAGCGAGAAGACGCCGAACCAGGCCCTGCCGAAACGTGGCCGCAGCACGGAGCGGGCGGCCTCGCCGTCGAGCGCGCCGTGCGGTACACCCAACATGATGACGGCAATGAGCGCCCAGAGATACTGGGCATCCAGCGGCATGAGCACGCTGAGCGCCAAGGCCGGCCCTGCGGTCAGGACCGGCCACGATGGCAGCCGCGAGATGGCAAAAGGCCGCCCGGCGACCTTTACGGCTGCCTGGCTCAAGCTAGGCAGCCCGGCGCAGCGGAGCGGCACGCCCGCCCTCGGCCAGGTCGCGCTCGGTCGTCTTGGCATCCGAGGCGACGGTCAGCAGGCCATAGACGACCTTGGACACGACATCGACGATGCCGATCAGCAATACGCTGGCGGTGTCGCCGATGTAGTTGAGCCCGTCCGGGGCCACGGCGAGGATGACCGGATAGACCAGCCACAGCACCGTGAGCATGGTGGCGTTGCGCTTGTAGCTCGAACGGACATCATCCCGCTCCAGCGCGTTCGCCTGCATCTGCGAGACCCAGATGACGTAGAAGACGCCCAGGAACGCCGCACAGGAGATGATGAACCAGGTCCACTTGATCCAGGCGACGTCGGACATGCCGAAGAACAGCGCCGTCAGGATCATCATGACGTCGGCCAATACGACTCCGGCGATCGCGCCGGCGCGTTTCTGTCCCGCATGCATGGCGTTGAACGAGAGCGTCACCAGCAGCAGCGGCGTGGTGAAGGTCCAGTCGATGTAGCGGGCGAAGTAGAAGATGCGCCCGGTGCCAGCAGTTGCTGCGGCGGCATCGGCCGGTATGACGACCGCTCCCTGGCCCGTGGCCATCGCGAAGTAGGAGCAGGCGGCGATCAGCGGCACGATGCCGTGCAGCACCGTGTGAAACTCCTCGGAAGGCGTGCGGCGCTTGCCTATCAGCAAGATCAACAGGCCGCCGCCAGTCATGATGAGCGTCGTCAGCCAGAGCAAAGTATGCGAGTCCATGTCCGATCCATCCACTTTTAGGCGAGCCGACACAGCGGATTTACGGACGATGAGTTTGCCGGATTGCGTATAAGTGAACTTGGCCGGAGCCGGATGACACGACGCCGGTTCCGTTTCGATCGCCTTCGCGCCCCGCGTTTTTACCCAACCTTCGCTTCCCACTTCGCCGTAGCGCTTGCGAAACGTGCGCTGCGATGCGACTTGAGGGCCGGGCTACCGGCAGTTTAGAGGAGCCAGACTTGGCGCTTAGGGCTGTGTGTGCGATTGCGGTGATGGCCAAGGCGCCGCGCCCGGGCCACGTCAAGACCCGGCTGCAATCGGTATTGGACCCCACGGAGGCGGCCACACTCAGCGCGGCCTTCCTCCAGGACGCGACGGCCAATGTCCAGGCTGCAGCGGAGCTGGCCCCGATCCACGGCTTCGTCGCCTATGCCCCCTCGGGCGCCGAGGCACGGTTTGAGGGCCTGCTTGCGCCCGGCACCGGACTCGTGCTGGCGGATGGCGCGGGGGGCGACGCGGCGGGGGTCGAGGGTTTTGGCCGTTGCCTGCTGCACGCGACCCGCGCCTTGCTCGCCCGTGGCTATGGCGCGGTGTGCGTGCTCAACGCAGACAGCCCGACCTTGCCGACGGCGCTGCTGGTGCAGGCCACCCATCAGCTACTGGCGCCGGGCCGTCGCGCCGTGCTGGGGCCGGCCGATGACGGCGGCTATTGGCTGCTCGGCATGCAATCGGCGGAACCGGCGCTCTATGCCCGCATCGCCTGGAGCACCGACGCGGTCGCGGCCGCAACGGCCCATCGCGCAGCGGAGATCGGGCTGCCGCTGCATAGTCTCGATGCCTGGTTCGACGTGGACGACGGTGCGAGCCTCGCGCGCCTGCTGCGCGAACTGGTAGCGCCGGCAGGCCAGCCTTTCACGGCGCCGGCCACCACCGCCTGCGTCGCGGCGCTACGGCTGCGGGAGCGCTTGCGGTCCGCGCTGTCCGACGCCTGATGCGGCAAGCCCCGGGGATCGTGGCCCTCGCGGCGCTGGGTTTGCTGATCATTGCGACGGTGGCGGGCGGCCTGTCCCAGCGCATGGACGCCGACATCGGCAGCATGGACCGCGGTCGGACGCTGGCCTATGTCGGCTTCAGCGCCGGCGCAGGATTGTTCTATGCGGCGGCGGTGCGGCTGACGCAACGGCGAGCCCTGCCGCGGCGGTCGGCCCTGCTTGTTGTCCTGGCCGCGGCGGCGGGCATGCGGGTACTCACGCTCGCCGCGCCGCCACTGCTCTCCACCGACCTGTATCGCTATGTCTGGGATGGCCGGGTGCAGGCGGCCGGGATCAACCCCTACCTCCATCTGCCGGCCGACCCGGCGCTGACTGGGTTGCGCGACACTGCATCCGGACCGGATGCGATCTATCCCAACATCAACCGCGCCGACACCGCGCCGACCATCTACCCGCCTGCGGCCCAGGCGATCTTTGCCGCCATCAACCTGGCCTGGCCGACGATCTGGGGCGTGAAGGCGGCGATGCTGGCCTTCGACGCATCGGCAATCGGGGCGGCGCTGCTGCTGCTGCGCGCGGCCCGGCTGCCGCTCGAACGCGTGTTGATCTACGCCTGGAACCCATTGACGGTGTGGGAGTTCGCCGGCGGCGGCCATATCGACGCCGCCGCGCTGGCGTTGTCGGGGTTGACGTTGCTGGCCGCGGTCCGGCGTCGTCCGGCCTGGGCAGGCGCTGCGCTGGCGTTGGCGGTCCTGTGCAAGCTGCTGCCGGCCGCGTTGTTCCCGGCGGTATGGCGGCGTTGGGACCTGCGGACGCCGTTGGCCTGCGCCGCAGTGATCATGGCCGGATACGCGTGGTTCTCCGGCGCTGGTTGGCGCGTGCTTGGGTATCTGCCCGGCTACGCGTCCGAGGAGGGCCTCAACACGGGCGGCGGATTTTTCCTGCTGCGGCTGTTCGGCGCATTGGGTCCGCTGCCGCGCTGGGCCGGTCCGGCCTACCTTGCCGCCGGCCTGGCGGGGCTGCTGGCCCTTGCGGCGTGGGTGTCGCTCCGCGCGCCGCTGCCTGCCGATCCCGCCGCCCGGGCCATCGTGATCGGCCGCGACGCACTTTGGCTGTCCACCGCGGTCGTTGCCGTGTTGTCACCACATTATCCATGGTATTTCACAGCGTTGACCCTACCCTCTGTCCTGGCGCCGACACCGAGCGTGCTATGGCTGACCCTGGCGGCGCCGGTGCTGTATCTCGATCACGGCCTGGGGGATTTGGCCGCGCCTTCTATCGTGTTCATACCGTTCGCCATCCTGCTGGCCCGCGAGGCATTGCGGCGCCGGGCCATATCTCGACCGGCGCTCGCCGCCAAAGGAAACTAAGCATGTCCGCAACGACCGCATCGCCGGGTCCGGCACTCGACCCGCACCGCTACTTCGAGGCTGTCGGCACGCGGGACAGCGTGGCCGAGGCCCCGCCGGTGTGCCTGTATCTGGAGGTCACCAACCGCTGCAACCTGCTGTGCGAGACCTGCCCGCGCACGTTCGAGGCGCTCGAGCCGCCGATGGACCTGAGCTGGGAGCTGTTCACCGAGATCGTCGACCAGGTGCCCAACATCGCCCGTGTCGTGCTGCACGGCGTCGGCGAGCCGATGCTGGTCAAGCGCCTGCCGGACATGATCCGCTACCTCAAGGCGCGCGGCACCCACGTGCTGTTCAACACCAACGGCACTCTGCTGGCGCCTCGCAAGCAGATGGAGATCATCGAGACCGGATTGGACGAGCTGCGGGTGTCGCTCGATGCCGCAGAGGCGGCGACGTTCCTGAAGGTGCGCGGCAAGGACATGTTCGACCGCATCGTCCGCAACGTGAGCAGCTTCACCAACCTGCAGCGCTCGATCGGGGCGACCAAGCCCAAGGTGTCGCTATGGCTGACCGGCCTGAAGGAGACGGTCGACCAGCTGCCGGAGTTCGTACGGCTGGCGGCGCGTATCGGCGTCAGCGAGGTGCACCTGCAGCGGCTGGTGTTCGATGAGGCTGGCTTTGGCATGGCGCGCGCCGGCAGCAGCCTGTTCGAGCAGACCCGGGCGGACGAGGAGGCCGTGATCGCCGACGCGCAGGCGATCGGGCGCGAGCTCGGCGTCGTGCTCGACGCGTCCGGCGCGACCGAGCCGGGCCTCAGCCTTAAGCGTGCGGCGGACGACCGGCCGTGGGCGACCTGCCGGCGGCCGTGGTCGCTGATGTATTTCACCGCGCATGGCCGGGCGCTGCCCTGCTGCATCGCGCCGTTCTCGGCCCGCGGCTACGAAAACTACACCCTCGGCGACGCGACGCAGCAAAGCCTGCGCGAAATATGGAACAGCCCAGCCTACCGAGATTTTCGCACTGGCCTCGTCGGCGACGCGCCGCCCAAGCCGTGCCAGGGCTGCGGCCTGCGCTGGAGCCTGTAGTGAACCTTCCTAACGTCGATTACTGGCCTTTGGTGATCAGCCGTGTGCCGCGGCGGAGCGTCAGGTAAGCCCAAACCCAGTCCACCAGCACCGTTGTGCGGTTGCGTCCGCCCGCCAGGAACGCGATGTGCGCCGCGCCCCATAGCCACCAGGCCAGCGCGCCGCGCACCCGCAGGAAGCCGAAATCCGCCACCGCCGATTGCCGGCCGATGGTCGCCAGGCTGCCGAGGTGGCGGTAGCGGAACGCGGCCGGCGCAGGCCGCCCCGCCAGCCGTGCGCGGATCACCCGGGCAACATAGGCGCCGCCCTGCTTGGCAGCCGGCGCCAAGCCCGGCACCGCCGCCCCGGCCCACCCGTTGGACGCCGCCGTGTCGCCGACCGCGAACACGCCGTCGAGGCCGGGCACC
>CAZZWN010000183.1:0-7688 GCA_964657765.1 uncultured Acetobacteraceae bacterium | reverse complement strand
CCTGTGGCCGGGGTTCCTTGACACGGCGCGCCCGCGTCGGCTTCATCCCGCTACCCCTGTAGACCGGATCACCTCCCTATAATGGCGAAGCAAAAACCGGGTGGCTTGATCGAAACCGTCAAGACCATCGTCTATGCGCTGCTGATTGCCGTCGTCATCCGCACCGTTGCGTTCGAGCCGTTCAACATCCCGTCTGGCTCGATGATCCCGACCTTGCTCATCGGCGACTACCTGTTCGTATCGAAATTCAGCTATGGTTACTCGCGTTACTCGATGCCGCTGGCGCCGAGCCTGTTCAGCGGGCGCATCCTGGGCCGCCTGCCGGAACGTGGCGACGTTGCCGTGTTCAAGTGGCCGCGCGACAATCAGACCGATTACATCAAACGCATCGTCGGGCTGCCTGGCGACCGGATCCAGATGCGGTCCGGCTTGCTCTATATCAACGGCACCCTCGTGCCGCGGCAGGCCGTGGGGGATTATGCCGCGGAGGAGGGCGGCTCGCGCACCATCGCCCAGCTCTATGTGGAGACGCTGCCGAACGGCCGGCAGCACGACATCCTGAAGATGTTCGAGATGGGCGGGCTGAACACGACGCCGGAGTTCAAGGTTCCGGAGGGCCACGTGTTCGCCATGGGCGACAACCGGGACAACTCCAGCGACAGCCGTGACCCGAATGGCGGCGTGGGCTTCGTGCCGATCGAAAACCTGGTCGGGCGGGCGGAATTCATCTTCTTCTCCGTCGACGCCGTAGCGCCCTGGTGGGAGTTCTGGCAATGGCCGTTCGAAATCCGCTGGAACCGCCTGCTGCACGGCATCACTTGACCGACGCACCCGTAACCGAGCCGGACCTGGACGCACAGTATCGCGTCGCACAGGCCATCCTGGGCCATGATTTCTCGCGTCCATCCCTGCTGCATGAGGCGTTGACCCATCGTTCGGCGGCGCATGGCCGCCGCGGCCAGCATCGCCGGGGCGAACGGCGCGGGGTCGGCTCGAACGAGCGGCTGGAGTTCATCGGCGACCGCGTGCTGGCCCTGATCATCGCGCAATGGCTGATCGAGCGCTTTCCCGACGAGCAAGAGGGCGAGCTGGGGCCGCGGCACGCCCATCTGGTGTCGCGCAAGGTGCTGGCCGCGATCGCCGATGCGGCCGGGCTTGCCGACGCGCTGGCGGTCGCACCCAACGAGGCACGGGCCGGAGTGGGGCAGCTGGCCAACGTGCTGGCCGATGCGATGGAGGCGACGATCGGGGCGCTGTATCTCGACGCTGGGCTAGAGGGCGCGCAGCGGTTCGTGCGCGCGGCATGGCAGCCCAGCATGGACGCGCTGCTGCTGCCGCCCAAGGACCCGAAGACCGCATTGCAGGAACGGCTGATGGCCCGTGGCTTGCCATTGCCGACCTACCAGCTCATTGGCCGCAGCGGCCCCTCGCACGCCCCGGAGTTCGTCATCACCGTGGAGGCTTGCGGCGAGCTGGGCACCGGGCGCGGCAGCACCAAGCGACTGGCGGAACGCGCGGCGGCGGCCGAGCTGCTTGAAAGATTGGAACCATGACCGACCAGCCGAACACGGGGACGCCGGAGCCGCGCTGCGGCTTCGTCGCGATCGTGGGCGCACCGAACGCCGGCAAGTCCACCCTGCTGAACCGGCTGACCGGCGCGAAGCTGTCGATCGTCACACCGAAGGCGCAGACGACCCGCTTCCGTGTGCTCGGCATCCTGATGCGCGGTCCGAGCCAGATCCTGCTGGTCGACACCCCCGGCATTTTCCGGCCCCGCCGCAAGCTGGACCGCGCGATGGTCAAGGCCGCCTGGACTGGCGCCGAGGACGCC
Source organism: uncultured Acetobacteraceae bacterium (assembly GCA_964657765.1). Taxonomy (GTDB): domain Bacteria; phylum Pseudomonadota; class Alphaproteobacteria; order Acetobacterales; family Acetobacteraceae; genus CAHJXG01. The sequence goes on along the minus strand of CAZZWN010000183.1, from coordinate 5,857 downwards.
GACCTCACGCTGCTGCTGGTCGATGCGAAGACCGGCGCCACCGAGGGCGTGCAAGCCATCGCCCGGCAGATCGCCGAGCGCGGCCGTCGCGCCTGGATGGTGCTGAACAAGATCGACCTGATCGCGGCCCACACCCTGCTGCCGCTCACCGCCCAGTTGAGCGCGATCCTCCCGGCAGAGGAAACGTTCATGGTCAGCGCCGCGACCGGTGGCGGGCTCGACCGCCTGCTGGACGCGCTGGCGGCGGGGGTGCCGGCCGGGCCGCATCTGTATCCCGACGATGACCTGACGGATTTGCCGGACCGGCTGCTGGCGGCGGAGATCGTGCGGGAGCAGATCTTCCTGCAAATTCAGGAAGAAATCCCCTACGGCACCACGGTCGAGACGGAGAACTGGCAGGAGAAGCCGGACGGGTCGGTGCGGGTCGAGGCGACTGTCTATGTCGGGCGCGCCGGGCACAAGGCGATCCTGATCGGCGCCGGGGGCAGCCGCATCAAGGATATCGGCGCCCGCGCCCGCAAGGAGCTCACCAGCCTGCTGGAACGGCCGGTCCACCTGTTCCTGAACGTGAAGGAGCGCGCCGGCTGGGACGAGGAGGGCGCGCGGCTGCGGGCCATCGGCCTCGACGACACCGCGTAGCACAGCAACGTGGAGTGGGAAGCGCCCGCCGTCGTGCTGGCCGCGCGCCCATATGGCGAGGGCGATGCGCTGGCGACGGTGCTGACGGAGGCGCATGGGACCTATCGCGGCCTGGCGCGGGGCGGCAGTTCCCGGACGAAGGCGTCCACATGGCAGCCCGGCAACGTCGTGCAGGCGCGCTGGGTCGCCCGGCTTGCGGACCAGCTTGGCTCGATCACCGCCGAATTGGTCCACCCCGGCGCCGCGTTGGCGATGGACGACGCCCTGTCGCTGGCGATCCTGTCGTCGGCCTGCGCCGTGGCCGAGGGGGCATTGCCGGAGCGCGAGCCGCATCCGCAGGTGTTCGCCGGTCTCGTGCAGCTGATCGCCGGGCTGGCACGGGGCGCAGACGCATTGACGGAGCTGGTGCGATGGGAGGGCGCGTTGTTGGCCGAACTGGGCTATGGCCTCGATCTATCGTCCTGCACGGTGTCCGGAGTCGCGTCCGGACTGGTCTGGGTCTCGCCGCGGACGGGCCGGGCGGTTTCGGACGCGGCGGCGGGCGAGTGGCGGGACCGCTTGCTGCGGCTGCCGGCATTCCTGGTGGGCGGCAATACGGCGTCGGCCGCGGACTGGCGGGACGGCCTCACGCTGACCGGGCATTTCCTGGCACGCGACGCCTTCGGACAGCAGCACCGTCCGCTGCCTGCCGCGCGGCACATGCTGTCCGATCGCGTGGCGGCCCTGGCGCAGGCGGCGTAGTTCGCTATATGTTCCAAAAATGGAGACAGCATGCCTGACGACCTGATCGGGACCATCGCCGACACCCCGCTCGCTGAGGCGCTGAGCGAGCGCTATTTGGCCTACGCGCTGAGCACGATCATGTCGCGCAGCCTGCCGGACGTGCGCGACGGGCTGAAACCGGTGCACCGGCGGCTGATCTACGCGATGCACCAGCTGAAGCTCGATCCGGCGTCCGGCTTCAAGAAGTGCGCCCGCGTGGTTGGCGACGTCATCGGCAAATATCATCCACATGGCGATAGCGCGGTGTACGAGGCCTTGGTGCGGCTGGCGCAGGACTTCGCAGCGCGTTACCCGCTGATCGAGGGCCAGGGCAATTTCGGCAACATCGACGGCGATAATGCCGCCGCGATGCGGTATACCGAGGCTCGGCTGACCGAGGTCGCGCAAACCCTGCTGTCCGGCATCGACGACGACGCCGTGGACTTTCGCGCGACCTATGACGGCGAGGAGCACGAGCCGCTGGTGCTGCCGGGCGGGTTTCCGAACCTGCTGGCCAACGGGGCGGCGGGTATCGCCGTCGGCATGGCGACCAGCATTCCGCCGCACAACGCCGGCGAGGTCTGCACGGCGGCGATCCACCTGATCCAGCATCCGGAGGCGACGACCGCCGAGCTGCTGGCCCACATGCCGGGGCCGGATTTCCCGACCGGCGGCACGCTGATCGAGGACTCCGGCACCATCCTGCAAGCCTACGAGACCGGACGCGGCGGCTTCCGCACCCGCGCGCGTTGGGAAGTCGAGCGCGGCAAGCATGGGCTGTGGCAGGTCGTGGTCACCGCAATCCCCTACCAGGTGCAGAAGGCCCGGCTCGTCGAGCAGATCGCCGAGCTGCTGGAGGCGAAGAAGCTGCCGTTCCTCGGCGACGTGCGCGACGAGAGCACCGAGTTGGTGCGCCTCGTGCTGGAGCCGAAGTCGCGCGGGGTGGAGCCCGAGGTGCTGATGGAGACGATGTTCCGTGCGACTGCGCTGGAGAGCCGGTTTCCGCTGAACATGAACGTGCTGACGGCCGACCGCACGCCGATGGTGCTCGGCCTGCGCGGGGTGCTGCGGGCGTGGCTCGATCATCGGCACGAGGTGCTGATCCGCCGCTCCCGCCACCGGCAGGCCGCGATCGCGCGGCGGCTGGAAGTGCTGGACGGCTACCTTGCGGTGTATCTGAACCTCGACGAGGTGATCCGCATCATCCGCGAGGAGGATCATCCGAAGCCGGCGCTGATCGCGCATTTCACCCTGACGGATCTGCAGGCGGAGGCAATCCTCAACATGCGGCTCCGCTCGCTGCGGCGGCTGGAGGAAATGGAAATCCGCCGCGAGCACAAGTCGCTGTCCAAGGAGGCACGCGAGGTCGAGACGCTGCTGCGCGACGAGGCCCGGCGGTGGCGCAAGATCGAGGTCGAGCTCGTGGCCGTGCGCGAGAAGTTCGGCCAGGGCGCGCTCGGCGCACGGCGGACCCTGCTGGGGTCGGCGCCGCTCGCGATCGAGGTGGACGAGGACAGCCTGATCGAGCGCGAGCCGATCACGGTCGTGCTGTCCGACAAGGGCTGGATCCGAGCGGTGAAGGGGCATTTGGCCAACGGCACGGAATTGAAGTTCAAGGAGGGCGACAAGTCGAGGTTCCTGGTGCTCTGCCAGACCACGGACCGGTTGTGCCTGTTTGCCAGCAACGGCCGGGCCTATACGCTGCGTGCCGGCGACCTGCCGCGCGGGCGTGGCGATGGGCAGGCGATCCGGGTGCTGGCCGAGCTGGGCAACGACGATGATGTTGCCGCCTTGTTCGTATGGCGCGACGGCTTGCGGTACTTGGTCGCGAGTTCCGCGAGCCGCGGTTTCGTCGTCGCAGCCGCCGACCTGGTCGCCGAGAAGCGAACCGGCAAGCAGGTGCTGAACGTGAAGGCGGACGAGGCGGCGGCGCTGTGTGTGCCGGCCGACGGCGATCATGTCGCGGTGATCGGCACCAACCGCAAGCTGCTGGTGTTCCCGCTGTCACAGGTGCCGGAGCTGTCGCGCGGGTCGGGCGTACTGCTGCAGAAGCACCGGGACGGCAAGCTGGCGGACGCCAAGGTGTTCCGGCTGGCGGACGGGCTGACCTGGCGCCTGGGCGAGAAAACGCGGACCGAGACGGCGTTGCAGGACTGGATCGGCGGGCGCGGCCAGGCTGGGCGGATGCCGCCGAACGGGTTCCCGAAGACCGGGCGGTTCAGTTAGTCGCCAGCGAGCCGTGCCCCGGACATCGGCGCCGCCAACCGCAGCAACGGGCCAACCCGCGACGCCGTGTCGATTGCCAGCACCTCATCGGCCAACTGCGCCGCCCGGTCATCGCCGAGCACAGCGCCGCTCAGCGCCATGAACTTCTGCCGCAGCTCGTCCTGCGTCAGGAAGTTGCCAGGCTCGCCCTTTGGCACCCGGACGAGGCGCTGATGCGTCCGGCCGCGGGCCACGATGGTCAGCTTGCCCGCCATGTTGGCAGGGAACTCGGCCTGCACCTCGGCATCCCACTCGCAGCCGATGCGCGGCAGCAGAGTGCGAATACGGGGATCGTGCAGCAGCTCGTAGCTGTCCCAGCCCATGCCGCCGGTAATCAGCGCCGCCGCGATGACGAATGGGCCGCTGAACTGGCCATCCACCACGTTCTGCGGATCGGCCTTCTTGGCCGCGGGCTCGCCGACCAGCCGCATGCCAGCCTCCGGCAGGCCGAGCGTGACCCGCTCGATCATGGCCGGGTCGATGGCGTGCTCGGCCCGCAGCATGAGCGCCGCGTCGATCCCGGCATGGCCATAGCGGCATGACGGATATGGCTTGACCGCCGTCTGCATCAGCTCGAACTCGGTCCCGAGGTCCACAACCGCACGGGCAGCGTTCGGCGCCGGGGCATAGGCATTCAGGAAGCCGTGCTTGCCCTCGAGCGCATCGGCGGCGCCCTTGAAACCCTCCCGCGCCAGCGTTGCGGCTGCCAACCCCGCCATGCCGGACCAGCCGACCTGGAACCGCTTGGTCCAGGCGCCGTTCGCCAGGAACTGCAGGCTGCCGGCGGACTGGCTGAGCGCGATGCCCAGTGCCGAAGCGATGGCGTCCGCATCCAGCCCGACGACCCGCCCGGCCGCGGCGGCCGCACCGAACACGCCGCAGGTCGCGGTGGGGTGGAAGCCGCGGGCGTAGTGCTCCCCCGCCGGCAATGCCAATGCGACGCGGCAGGCGACCTCATAGCCGGCGACGATCGCCGCCAGCACATCGGCGCCAGGCGCCCCGGTCATCTCCCCGGCGGCAAACGCGGCCGAGATCACCGGGCAGCCCGGATGCAGCGACCCGGCCGCATGCGTGTCGTCGAAATCGAGCGAGTGGCCCAATGCGCCATTCAGCAAAGCGGCGCCGGCAGGGGTATAGCGGGCGCAATCGCCGAACACGCCGCAGTTCCCGGCCGCCATGCCCAAGGCGCGTACCGCCGCCAGCATCGGCGCGGTGCTCTCGGCGTCGTGCCGGGCGCGCACGATGTTGCCCACGAGGTCGAGCACTAGGAAGCGGGCGCGCTCGACGACGACCGGCGGCAAAGCAGTAAGCGAGATGTTGGCGCTGAATACGGATAGCTCGGCCGTAATGCCCATGATCGTCTCCCCGGGGTTACTTTGGCACTGTTTTGCCCCATTCCCGGTTTCGATCCAAGCACATTGCAGGCCGGGGCCGCACTGTGGCACATGTGGCCTATGGTTAACCGCCGCGTAATGATTCTAGGTGCAGCGCTGCCGTTTCTCGCCCGGCCGGTGCTGGCGCAGGACGATTTCGGCGGCTTCTTGAACGGGCTCCGCGCCGAGGCACGGCGCGCCGGCATACGCGAGGCGACGCTGCAGCAGGCCTTTGCCGGGGTGCAACCCAATCAGCGCGTGATCGAGCTCGACCGGCGGCAGCCGGAGTTCACCCTTACGTGGCCCGAGTATCGCGCCCGGCTGCTGCCCGACAGCCGCTTGCAGGCGGCGCAGGAGAACTATGCCCGCGAGCGCGGCCTGTTGGTGCAGGTCGAGCAACGGTTCGGGGTCGACCCGCTGATCATCATGGGCATCTGGGGCATCGAGTCGGCGTTCGGGGCGAACAAGGGCAGCTACCGGCTCATCGAGGCGCTCTCGACGCTCGCATGGGAGGGAAGGCGGGCGGCCTATTTTCGCACCGAGCTGATCAATGCGTTGCGGATACTCGATCAGGGCGACGTGACGCCGGCCCGGCTCACCGGGGGCTATGCCGGCGCCATGGGGCAGCCGCAGTTCATGCCGAGTTCGTATCTGCGCTATGCGGTCGATTTCGATGGCGACGGCCGGCGCGATATCTGGGACGACAAGGCCGACGTGTTCGGCTCCATTGCGAACTATTTGGCAAAGAATGGCTGGCGTCGGGATGAGCCCTGGGCCCAGGCGATCCGCTTGCCGACAGGGTTCGACACGGCGGCGGC
>CAZZWN010000182.1:2713-7690 GCA_964657765.1 uncultured Acetobacteraceae bacterium | reverse complement strand
TCAAGGACATGGGCGGCCTGCCCGACATCCTGTTCATCATCGACACCAACAAGGAAAAATTGGCGGTCGAGGAGGCGAACAAGCTCGGCATCCCCGTCATCGCCGTGCTGGACAGCAACTCGGACCCGCAAGGCGTGACCTATCCGATCCCCGGCAATGACGACGCGATCCGGGCGATCACCATGTATTGCGACCTGGTGGCAGGCGCCGTGCTGGACGGCATCAGCGCCGAGATGGTGGCGAGCGGCCGCGACCTGGGCGCCGCCGAGGAACTGCCGCCCGAGGCGATATCGCTGCCGGAAGCCACGGTTCCAGCCGAGCAGCCGGCGGCGTAGGGAGGACGGGTCATGGCTGAGATTACAGCGGCGGCGGTCAAGGAACTGCGCGAGAAGACCGGCGCCCCGATGATGGACTGCAAGCGGGCGCTGACCGAGAGCGGCGGCGACGCTGAGGCCGCGTTCGACTGGCTGCGCAAGAAGGGTCTCGCGGCTGCGGCAAAGAAAAGCGGCCGGGTCGCCGCCGAGGGCCTGGTCGGCGTGGCGAGCATGGCCAACAAGGCCGCGATGGTCGAGGTGAACGCCGAGACCGACTTCGTCGCCCGGAACGAGACCTTCCAGGCGCTAGTGCAGGCCGTGGCACAGATTGCGCTCGAGGTCGGCGACGATGTGGAGGCCATCCGCGCTGCGCCGTATCCCGGTACCGGCCGCACGGTGGCCGAGGAGTTGACGCACCTCGTCGCGACCATCGGCGAGAATATGAATCTTCGCCGGGCCAAGGTGCTGACGGTGCCGCATGGCGTCGTCGCGACCTATGTCCATCGTGCATTGAAGCCCGGCCTGGGCCAGATCGGCGTGCTGGTCGCGGTCGAGAGCGCCAATGAGCAGTCGGCGCTGGAGACCCTGGGCCGCCAGGTCGGCATGCACGTCGCGGCAACCCGTCCGGATGCGCTCGACGTGAACGCCGTCGACCCGGCGGCGCTGGAGCGGGAGAAGGTCGTGCTCACCGAGCAGGCCCGCGCCTCCGGCAAACCCGACGCCATCATCGAGAAGATGGTCGAGGGACGCATCCGGAAATACTACGAGGAGGTCGTGCTGCTGGAGCAGGTCTGGGTGCATGACGGCGAGAGCCGGGTGCGCGCAGTGGTGAAGAAGGCCGGCGCCACGCTGTCCGGCTTCGCCCGCTTCCAGTTGGGCGAGGGCATCGACAAGCCGACCGGCGGTGACTTTGCCGCCGAGGTCGCGGCTGCGGCGGGTATTGCATCCGAGCCACCGCCCACGCCGTAGTTTGGCCACCAATCGTTCTGAACTTGTGGGGGGCGGCGCCACGATCTAGCGTGCCGCCGCCCCAACCATTAAGGACTCCATGCCAAACCAGCCCACCTACAAGCGCGTCTTGCTCAAGGTGTCCGGGGAGGCGCTGATGGGCCGTCGAGAGTATGGGCTGGACACCGATACCCTGGCGCGCATCGCCGTCGATGTCGGCAATGTCGTGCGGATGGGCGTGCAGGTGTGCCTGGTGATCGGCGGCGGCAACATCTTTCGCGGCGTTTCGGCGGCGGCCGGCGGCATGGACCGGGCCCAGGCCGACTACATGGGCATGCTCGCGACCGTCATGAACGCGTTGGGGATGCAGAGCGCGCTGGAGCGTTGCGGCGTTCCCACCCGTGTGCAGTCGGCAATTCCAATGAGCAGCGTCTGCGAGCCGTATATCCGGCGCCGGGCGGAGCGGCACATGGAAAAGGGCCGGGTCGTGATCTTCGCCGCCGGGACCGGAAATCCGTTCTTCACGACCGACACCGCCGCCGCCCTGCGCGCTGCCGAGATGAACTGCGACCTGCTGCTGAAGGGCACCCAGGTCGATGGCGTCTATTCCGCCGACCCGCGCAAGGTGCCCGACGCGGAGCGCTATGATGAATTGACATATCTTGACGTGCTGTCCCGCGACCTCGGCGTCATGGATGCGGCTGGAATCAGCCTGGCGCGCGAGAACGGGCTGCCGATCATCGTTTTCAACATCCACGCGCCTGGCGCGTTCGCGCAGGTGATGCGCGGCGAGGGCCGTTTTACCCGCATTATCGAGCCTCACTAGCCCAGCTTTCATCAGTCTAACCCCCCACTTGCCCAATTTAGGGGAGACCTTTGTGCCTGCTGACCTGACTGCCCTCAAGACGGACCTGACGCGCCGCATGGACGGCGCGCTCGAGACCTTGCGCCGCGACTTTGGCGGCCTGCGCACCGGCCGCGCCAGCCCCGGCCTGATCGAACCCGTCAAGGTCGAGGCGTATGGCACCGAGGTGCCGATCACCCAGGTCGGCACCATCGGCGTGCCCGAGCCACGGCTGATCACGGTGCAGGTCTGGGACCGCACCCTGGTCGGCGCGGTGGAGCGCGCGATCCGCGACAGCGGGCTGGGGCTCAACCCGGGATCCGACGGCCAGGTGGTCCGCGTGCCGATCCCGCAGCTGACGGCCGAGCGCCGCGGCGAGCTGGCGAAGGCGGCTGGGCGCTATGCCGAGGGCGCGCGGGTCGCGATCCGCGGCGTGCGCCGGGACGGCATGGACCAGATCAAGGCGTTCGAGAAAAAGAGCGAGATCAGCGAAGACGAGATGAAGGACTGGTCGGACCAGGTCCAGAAGCTGACGGACGGCTATATCAAGCGCATCGACGAGTCGCTGTCCGACAAGGACCGGGAAATCCGGCAGGTCTGACAGCATGGCCCTCGGCAAGCCGGATTTGCAGCCGCTCGCGTCCGTCCCTGCCGGACCGCGGCCGCCGCAGCACATTGCCATAATAATGGACGGCAACAGTCGCTGGGCAGCGGCGCGGGGCCTGCCGCGGATCGCCGGGCATCGCGCCGGGGCACAGGCGGTGCGCCGCACCATCGAGGTCGCGGTCGAGGCCGGCGTCGCTTGGCTCACGCTGTATGCCTTCAGCAGCGAGAACTGGCAGCGGCCCGCGGACGAAGTGCTCGAGCTGACTGGCCTGTTGCGGCATTATATCCGCCAGGAGCTGGCCGAGCTGTCTCGCCAGGGCGTGCGCGTGCGGGTGATCGGCGACCGCACCCGGTTCGAGCCCGACACCAGGGCGGAGCTCGATCGCGCCGAACGCACGACGCTCGGCAACACGCGCCTGAACCTGAACATCGCACTGTCCTACGGCGCGCGCGACGAGATCGCCGCCGCCGCCCGTGCCGCGGCGCAGGCCGTCGCCGACGGCACGCTGGACCCGGCGTCGATCACCGCCGAGCGCTTCGAACGCTTCCTGTCCACCGCCGGGATGCCCGATCCCGACCTGATGATCCGGACGTCCGGCGAGCACCGGCTGTCGAATTTCCTGCTGTGGCAGGCGGCCTATGCCGAGTTGGTGTTTCTGGACGTGCTGTGGCCGGATTTCGACCAGGCCGAGTTCAACGGCGCCTTGGCCGAGTTTGCCCGGCGCGAGCGCCGGTTCGGGGCCCGCCCTGCTTGAGGACCCATCCTGCCTGACGTTGTGAAGGGCGGACCAGGAAATGCCGTGCGTTGGGGAGACCTGCGCAAGCGCGTGCTGTCCGCTGCGTTGCTGGCGCCAACGGCGCTGGCCTGCATCTGGCTCGGGGCCGACGCATGGACGGCCCTGATGGCGATCGCGGCCGGCGGCCTTGCCTATGAGTGGGTGGCGCTGTGCAGCGAGCGGCCCTGGCGCATCCCGGGGGCGGTCGTGCCGGCGGCCGTGCTGCTCGCGGGCCTCGTCGCGGTGCTGAATTACGAGCGCTGGGCGCTTGGAGTCCTCGGGCTCGGCGCCGGGTTGGCCTGGTGGCTCGGCGGGCGGCGCGCGCTGGGCGCTGGCGTGCTGTATGTCGGCGTGGCGAGCGTCGCCCTGATTTGGCTGCGCGGCGACGGTGCCGCAGGACGGGCGAACGTGCTGTTCTTGGTCTTCGTGGTTTGGGCGAGCGACATCGGCGCCTATGCGGCCGGACGGCTGCTGGGCGGCCCGAAGCTGGCGCCGGCGATCTCTCCGGGCAAGACCTGGGCCGGGGCGGCCGGCGGCCTGTTCGCAGCCATGCTGGTCGGCGAGGCGACTGCCCAAGCGTTGGGCGCGACCGCGCCTGGCCGGGCGGCGCTGGTGGCCGGGCTGCTCGGGGTGGCGGCGCAGGGCGGGGATCTGCTCGAGAGCGCCATCAAACGACGCTTCGGCGTCAAGGATTCCGGCCGGCTGATCCCTGGCCATGGTGGACTGCTGGACCGGCTGGATGGGTTGCTGACTGCTGCTCCAGCCGCGGCCGCACTGGCGTTGTCGTTGGGACAGGGAGTAACGTTATGGCAATGAAAGCGGCGGAAACAGCCGCATCGGATGTCCGGACGGTTTCGGTGCTGGGCAGCACTGGCAGCGTCGGCACCAGCACGGTCGATCTTCTGGCAGCCAACCCGGACCGCTTCCGGGTTCGCGCGCTGGTCGGCGGCCGCAACTTCGCCCTGTTGGCAGCGCAGGCGCGGCTGCTGCGGGCCGAACTCGCCGTGATCGCCGAGCCATCGCAACACGCGGCGCTCGATGCGGCGCTGGCCGGCAGCGGCATCCAGACCGCAAGCGGGGATGCGGCGGTGCTGCAGGCGGCGTCGCTCCCTGTGGACTGGACGATGGCCGCCATCACCGGCGCGGCGGGTCTGCCCAGCACCCTGGCCGCCATCAGCCGTGGCGGCGCGATCGCGCTGGCCAACAAGGAGGCGCTGGTCTGCGCCGGCGAGGTCATGCTGCGCGCGGTGCGGGACGCGGGCGCCACGCTGCTTCCGGTCGACTCCGAGCACAACGCGATCTTTCAGGCGATGGATGCGACGAATCGCGAGGCGGTCGAGCGGATCGTGCTGACGGCGTCCGGCGGCCCGTTCCGCAGCTCGACCCTGGAGGAGATGGCGCGCGCCACGCCCGAGGCCGCGTTGCGCCATCCCATATGGTCGATGGGCGCCAAGATCAGCATCGACTCGGCGACCATGATGAACAAGGG
>CAZZWN010000182.1:0-2613 GCA_964657765.1 uncultured Acetobacteraceae bacterium | reverse complement strand
GCCCGGGATGCCTTGCGCGCAGGCGGTGGCGCACCCACAATCCTGTCTGCTGCGAACGAGGTTGCGGTCGAGGCTTTCCTGGGCCGCCGGCTCGGCTTCACCGAGATTGCGGCGTTGGTCGAGGCGGTGCTGGAGCAGCTTGGAAGCCATGCCGCCAACAGCCTTGATGCAGTGCTGGACCTGGATGCGTCTGCCCGGCGTGCTGCCCATCGAATTGCCGCCGCCAAAGCGGCCTGAGGACGTTACACGATGCTGATGATCCCCGATTTCGCCCGTAGCGTCGCCGCCTTCATCGTCGTGCTCGGAGTGCTGGTGTTTGTGCACGAGCTCGGCCATTACCTCGCTGCCCGTTGGCGCGGCATCCACGTCGAGGCATTTTCAATTGGTTTCGGCCGCTCGATCGCCAGCAGGACCGACCGGCTGGGTACGGTGTGGAAGCTCGCTTGGCTGCCGCTGGGCGGCTACGTGAAGCTGCATGGGCAGGAGCGTCCGGAGGATGTGGCGGACGATGTGCGCGCCGGCTGGCTGCCGGGGCGGACGTTCCATGAAAAATCTGTCCTGTCGCGCGCGATCGTGGTCGCGGCCGGCCCGATCGCCAATTTCCTGCTGGCCGCTGTGCTGTTTGCGGGGTTGTTCGGCACGGTGGGCCGCCCGGTTACGGTGCCGGTGATCGGCGAGGTGGTGGCCGACGGCGCGGCGGCAAAGGCCGGGCTGCTCGCCGGCGACCGTGTGGAGTCGATCGACGGCGCCGCAATCGCGAAGTTCGAGGACATCCAGCGGATCGTTTCGGCAAGCGCCGACCGCGAGCTCAGCCTGCGCATCCTGCGAGATGGCCAGGAGCAGACGATTTCGGTCACGCCGGGTGCGCGGGATGCCGGGCAGGGGCGTCGGGTTGGCCTGCTCGGCGTGCGCGGCGGCGGCACGGAGTTCACCAAGCTGAACCCGGCCCAGGCTGTCGCGGCCGGCGTGGAACAGACTTGGGACGTCACGTCGCAGACCGTCGCCGGGCTTGGTCAGATGCTGAGCGGTGCGCGGACGACGGACGAGCTCGGCGGACCGCTGCGGATCGCCCAGCTTTCGGGTCAGGTGGCGCAACTTGGCCTGTCGAGCCTGGTTAGCTTCATCGCGGTGCTGTCGGTCAACCTCGGCCTGATCAACCTGTTCCCGATTCCAATCCTCGATGGCGGGCACCTCTTGTTTTACCTGGTGGAGGCCGTCCGTGGCCGTCCGTTGCCGCCGCGTGCCCAGGAATATGGCTACCGCGCAGGCTTTGCCGTGCTCGCCTGCCTATTCGTATTTGCGACTTGGAACGACCTGACCCATCTCGGGCTGTTTCGGTGGGTGACCGGGCTGATCGGCTAACAGGGCCGGGACCAAGGACTTACCGCCCGGTCTGAAGAACCGGTCTCCGCGGGACTTGCGTAGCGCGGCGCAGCGCTTACAACCTCGACACTGTTGCTATGATGGCTGCGTCCATCATGCCACAGCCCTGGAGGATCGGCCTGTTGTTTCGAATGCGCGCCACGCTGCTTGCGGCCATTTGCCTCGTTCCGATCATCGCCACCGAGACGGCCGTGGCCCAAACGCAACGCGGAGCCCAACGCCCGTCCCGCTTAGCGATCCCAGCGCGCCAGCCCCGGACGCAAGCGGGCACGATCACCGCGATCAAGGTGGAGGGCAACGAGCGGATCGAGGAAGGAACGATCCGGTCATATATGCTGGTGCAGCCGGGCGACGCGTTCGACCCCGACCGCATCGACCGCAGCCTCAAGACCCTGTATGCGACCGGCCTGTTTCAGGACGTGACGCTGCGTCAGGACGGCAGCACGCTCGTGGTGAAGGTGCAGGAAAACCCGATCGTCAGCCGCATCGCCTTCGAGGGCAACCATAAGCTGAATGACGAGCAGCTGCGGGGCGAGCTGCAGCTGCGTCCCCGTGCCGTGTTCACGCCGCAGTTGGCACAGGCGGACCGGCAGCGGATGCTGGACCTCTATGCCCGCCGGGGCCGTTTTGGCGCGATGGTGACGCCCAAGGTGATCAAGCTCGAGCAGAATCGGGTCGACGTCGTATTCGAGATCAACGAGGGCGAGACGACGCTGGTCAGCCGCATCGCCTTCGTCGGCAACCGTGCGTTCAGCGAAAACCGCCTACGCGAGGTCATCGACAGCCGCGAGCAGGCGTTCTACCGGATATTATCGTCGAGCGACCAGTATGATCCCGAAAAGATCAACTTCGATAAGGAGCTGCTTCGGCGGTTTTACCTGAAGAACGGCTATGCCGACTTCGACGTCAAGGATGCGACAGCCGAGTTGTCGCCCGACCGCAAGGCATTCTTCGTCACCTTCACGATAAACGAGGGCGAGCGCTACAACGTCGGCCAGGTCAGCATCGACAGCAAGCTGCGCAACCTGAACGGCGACGAGCTGAAGCCGTTGCTCGAGATCTCGCCCGGCGACACTTATGACGGCGACGTGGTCGAGCGCATGACCCAGGCGATCCAGGATGCGGTGCAAAATCGCGGCTATGCCTTCGTTGACGTGAAGCCGCGCATCGCCCGCGACCGGGCGAAAAAGACGGTGGACCTGGTTTTCGACATCACCGAGGGGCCACGGG
>CAZZWN010000181.1:0-7771 GCA_964657765.1 uncultured Acetobacteraceae bacterium | reverse complement strand
GCGCCGGGACAAGGCCACGGACGGGCGGCACGCGCTGGTCGACTGGACCGCCGATTGGCGGGAGGACGCGGCGCGGCGGGATTTCACCATGAACGCGATGTCCATGCTGCCGGACGGCACGGTATTCGACTACTTCGGCGGCGTCTCCGACCTGCAGGCCGGCCGGGTGCGCTTCGTGGGCGAACCGGCCGCGCGCATCGCCGAGGACTACTTGCGCATCTTGCGTTTCTTCCGTTTTCACGCCCGCTACGGCCATGGCGAGCCCGATCCGTCGGCGCTTTCTGCGCTGCGCGACGGCGTGCCGGGCCTGGCGCGGCTTTCTCCCGAGCGGGTCTGGAGCGAGCTGAAACGCATCCTGGCGACGACGGACCCGCGGGCGGCCGTTCAGCTCATGGCCGATCTCGGCGTGCTGCCGGCGGTGCTGCCGGGTGCGCTGGACGTGGCGCGGCTGAGCCGCATGATCGAGGCGGGCGGGCCGGGTGATCCCCTGCTGCGCTTGGCGGCGCTGGCGCCCGGTGCCGGGCTCGATCTCGCGCTCCGGTTGCGGATGTCGCTGGCGGAGCGTGACCGTTTGATCGCGCTGGCCGGCCCGCCGCCTGCGCCCGACATGGACGACGATGCGCTGCGCCGACTGCTGGCCGACGCGCCGCCAGGTGCGGTGCTGGGACGGGCCTGGATCGCCGGGGCGGCCGGGCCGGCATGGAATGCGGTCCGGGCACGGCTGGCGGCGTTGCCGCGCCCGGTCTTTCCGATCGAGGGGCGCGATGCTTTGGCCCTCGGCCTGCCGCCCGGCCCGGCGGTGGGCGAGCTGCTGCGCCAGGTTCGCACCTGGTGGATGGACGGCGGTTGCCGCGCCACTGCCGCCGCCTGCCGGGCCGAACTGGCGAAGCGGGTGGCTGGCTGATACACGGGCCGGCATGGACGCCGTCTCGCCCGCCCTCCCGAAATCGGACAGTACCCGGGCGCTGCTGGGTCGGCTATGGCGGGAGCATGTGCGCCATCATCGCGGCCGCCTGACGCTGATCCTCGTGCTGACACTGTTGATGGCTGGGCTCACCGCGCTGTATCCCGTAGTGATCGACCGCGCATTCTCGATGTTCACCGGACGGGACCAGCGCATCCTGTATCAAATCCCGGTGCTGGTCGTGATCGTGACCGCCGCCAAGGCCGCCGCGCAGTATGGCCAGAACGTGCTCGTGCAGCAGACGGTGCTGATGATGATCAGCGAGCTGCAGGTCCGCATGTTCACCCATCTGGCCCATGCCGACCTGGCGCAGATCGAGCGCGAGGCGCCGGCGCAGCTCGCCGCCCGCTTCACCACCGATGCCGCCATCATCCGCGAGGCATTGACCCGCGCCATCAATGGGTTGAAGGACGCCGTGACCGTCATCGGCCTGGTGGTCAGCATGCTCTGGCTGGATTGGGTGCTGAGCGCGATCGCCGCGGCACTCTATCCATTGGCGGCGCTGCCGATCCAGCGCCTCGGCAAACGCATTCGGCGCGCGTCCGGCGGTATGCAGGAGCGCATGGGCGAGACGGCGGCGCTGCTGCACGAGAGCTTCGCCCAGGCGCGGATCGTGCGCGCCTACCGGCTCGAGGAAATCGAGGAAGCACGGGCGGCGCTCGCCTTCAACGACCTGTATCGCGCCCTGTTGCGCATGACCCGCAGCCGCGCCCGGCTCGATCCGCTGCTGGAGGTGCTGGGGGGCACCGCGGTCGCCGCCGTGATCGGATTTGCCGGTTGGCGCGCAGCGCAGGGCGGCGGCGGCGTCGGCAACTTCACCGGGTTCGTCGCGGCATTGCTGATCGCGTCGCAGCCGCTGCGCGCGCTTGGGTCGATGAACGCGGCGCTGCAGGAAGGGCTCGCGGGGCTGGCGCGGGTGTTCCGTGTCATCGACGAGCCGCCGGGCATCGTCGAGCGGTTTGGCGCGCCACCGCTGCCGCCTGGTCATGGCCGGGTGCGGTTCGATGATGTGGCGTTCGCCTATCCCGACGGGCGCATGGGGCTGCGCGGCCTGTCGTTCGAGGCGGCGCCTGGCCTGACCATTGCACTGGTTGGGCCCTCGGGCGCCGGGAAAAGCACGGCGCTGGCGCTCATCCCACGGCTGCAGGACGTGCTGTCTGGCAGCATCACCATTGACGGCGCGGACGTGCGGGACGTCACGCTGGCGAGCCTGCGGGACGCGATCGCCTACGTCGGCCAGGACACGCTGCTGTTCGACGACACGGTGGCGGGCAACATCCGCATGGGCCGGCCATTCGCCACCGATGCCGAGGTCGAGGCCGCCGCCTACGCCGCCGCCGCGGGCTTCGTCGACGACCTGCCGGAGGGGTTCGCGACCCGCGTCGGCTTTGGCGGCGGGCGGCTGTCGGGTGGGCAGCGGCAGCGTATCGCCCTGGCGCGTGCGTTGCTGCGCGATCCGCGGATCCTGTTGCTGGACGAGGCCACGAGCGCGCTGGACGCCGAGAGCGAGGCCGCGGTGCAGGAGGCGCTGGTCCGCCTGCGCGCCGGGCGGACGACGATCGTCGTTGCGCATCGCCTTTCGACAGTGCGCGACGCCGACCTGGTGGTGGCGGTCGCTGACGGGGTCGCGGTGGAGCAGGGGTCGCACGCCGAGCTTTTGGCGCTGGACGGGCTCTATGCGCGGCTGGTCCGGACCCAGGCTTTCACGGCTTAGGCACCAATCATTGCGAGCCGGCTTCGGCGCGGCAATCCAGGGCAAGGTGACCGGATACTTGTGATTACGGCCCTGGATTGCCGCGTCGCAATGACGACTAATACCCTAGTAAGTAATCAAATCCTTCATGCCGTCGAACACGCCTTGGGTCAGGACCTTCTTGGTCACCAGGTCCTGCGGGGTGGCATACGGGCGGCCCGAGACGATCGCCTTCGAGCGGACGTCGCCGATGCCCTTCAGCGTCTTCTGCATCTCGCTCGCGGTCGCGGTGTTGATGTTGACCAGCGCGATCCTGTCCTTGATCCCGTCGAACACGCCCTGCGTCAGGACCTTTTTGGTCACGAGGTCGCTCAGGTCGGCATAGGGACGCCCGGCGACGATGGCCTTGCTGCGGACCGGGCCAATGCCGGGCAGGGCGTCAAGCTGTTCCGCAGAGGCCGTGTTGATGTCGATGCGCTTGCCCGATGCAGCCGGGGCCGGAGCGACCGCAGTGGGCGCGGGCGCAGCGCGGGGCGTCGATGCGGCGGGCGGGGCCGTCGGCGTTGGGCGCGACACGGACGGCGTGGACGGCGGAGCGACCGGCGCCCCGCGAGGAGTAGCCGGCGCGGCCGGGGTCGTCGTTTGCGCGAAGGCCGGCATGGCAAGCAGCCCGAGCATCGCAGCGGTAAGGCGCAGCAGCTTCGACATCGTACTCTCCATAAGTATAAGTGCGATCTAGCCACGATTATCCGGATGCCGGCAAGTATAGGCTTATGACCAGCGCACCTCGGGCGGCAGGCTCATCAGGATCGCCTCGACATTGCCGCCGGTCTTGAGCCCGAACAACGTGCCGCGGTCGTGCAGCAGGTTGAACTCGACATACCGGCCGCGGCGCAGCAACTGGTGATTGCGCTGTTCACGGGTCCAGGCCTCACCCATGCGGCGTCGCACGATGGCGCAATAGGACGCGAGGAATGCCCGGCCCACGTCCTGGGTGAAGGCGAAGTCCGCCACGGCGTCGCCGCTGAACAGGTGGTCGTAGAAGATGCCACCGGCGCCGCGCGGCTCGTTCCGGTGCGGCAGGAAGAAGTACTCGTCGCACCAGGCCTTGAACTTGGGATAGTACTCCGCGTCGTGCGCGTCGCAGGCTGCTTTGAAACCGGCGTGGAACGTGGCGGCGTCGGCCTCCGCCTCGGCTGTATCGAGCCGCATGGGCGTCAGGTCGCCGCCGCCGCCGAACCAGCCGCGCGTCGTGACGAGCATGCGCGTGTTCATGTGCGCGGCTGGCACCAGCGGGCTCTGCGGGTGGGCGACGACGCTGATGCCCGACGCCCAGAAGCGCGGATCCTCCTCGGCGCCCGGAATTTGGCGGCAGAATTCGGGGCTGAACTCGCCCCAAACGGTCGAGACGTTGACGCCGACCTTCTCGAACACGCGGCCGCGCATGACGCTGATGACGCCGCCTCCGCCGGGTTCGCCCTCTGCGGTGGGCCGCGACCAGGGTTGCTGGGCGAAACGTCCGGCCGGATCGCCGGCGAGCGGCCCACCCTGCGCGTCCTCGATCGCCTCGAACTCGGCAAGCATCTGGTCGCGCAGCGCCTCGAACCAGGCTTGGGCGATGGGCTTCAATAATCCATGCGGCGGGGCTTCGCCGGACTCTATGTTGAGCGTCTGCCCTTGCGACATATCAAGGCCTTCCAATTTGCTGATCATAGAATAGGCCGATCTGGCAGCATGTTGCAGGGGGCACGTCGCACCTCTATGAGAGCCTAAGGATCAGCCGAGCGCAGCCTTGCGCCGCTGCGGCGCTTTGAAACAGAGGGACCCTATGGGCAATACAGCCAGCGCGACCGTCCGAGGCGCCATAACCACCGTTGGCGCAGCGGATCCCACCAAGCGGGACTTCCTGAAGCTCGTGACGGGCAGCGCCGTAGCGATTGGGGTCGGCGCGATCGTCTGGCCGTTCATCGACAGCATGAGCCCGGCCAAGGACGTGCTGGCGCTGTCCAGCATCGAGGTCGACTTGGCGCCCGTGCAGGAGGGCCAGGCCGTGACGGTCGTCTGGCGCGGCAAGCCGATCTTCGTGCGCAATCGCTCTGCTGCCGAGATCAAGGCTGCGGAGGACACGCCGCTCAATCAGTTGATCGACCCGCAATCCGACGCCGACCGCGTGAAGGCCGGCAAGGAGAAATGGCTCGTTCTGATCGGCATTTGCACCCACCTCGGCTGCGTGCCGCTGGGCAATAAGCCGTCCGACCCGCGCGGCGACTGGGGCGGATGGTTCTGCCCTTGCCACGGCAGCCAGTACGACACGTCCGGCCGGGTCCGCCATGGGCCCGCCCCGGCGAACCTGGGACTACCGCCTTACGCCTTCATGGGCGACACCAAGATCAAGATCGGCTGAGGAGAACAAGCAGATGGCCGGCCTACATAAATCCGAGTTCGAAAATCCGGTCGTGAACTGGATCGATACCCGTATGCCCATCTTTACGATGATGCAGAAGGAATACGGGTCTTTCCCGACGCCGAAGAACTTCAACTACTTCTGGAATTTCGGCGCGCTGGCGATGATCTCGCTGGCGATCATGATCGCCACGGGCATCTTCCTGGCGATGAACTACACCGCCCACACCAGCCTCGCCTTCGACAGCGTCGAGCGCATCATGCGCGACGTGAACTACGGCTGGCTGTTGCGGTATATCCACGCGAACGGCGCGTCGATGTTCTTCATCGTCGTGTATATCCACATCTTCCGGGCGCTGTACTACGGATCATACAAGGCGCCGCGTGAGCTGCTGTTCATGCTCGGTGTCGTCATCCTGCTGTTGATGATGGCGACCGCGTTCATGGGCTACGTGCTGCCGTGGGGCCAGATGTCCTATTGGGGCGCCACCGTCATCACCAACCTGTTCTCCGCCATTCCCATTTTCGGCGAGGGCATCGTGACTTGGCTGTGGGGCGGCTTCAGCGTCGACAACCCGACCCTGAACCGGTTCTACAGCCTGCATTACCTGATGCCGTTCATGATCACCGGTGTGGTGTTCCTGCATATCGTGGCGCTGCATATCACCGGATCCAACAACCCGCTGGGGATCGACGTGAAGACCCCGCAGGATACGCTGCCGTTCCATCCATACTACACGGCGAAGGACAGCATCGGCATCTGCGTCTACCTGCTGGTTTTCGCTGGCCTCGTGTTCTTCGCGCCCAACCTGCTGAACCATCCCGACAACTACATCCCGGCCAACCCGCTGGTGACGCCGGCGCATATCGTGCCGGAGTGGTACTTTCTGCCGTACTACGCGATCCTGCGCTCGGTGCCGAATAAGCTCGGCGGCGTCATCCTGATGTTCAGCTCGATCGCCGTGCTGTTCGTGTTGCCGTGGCTCGACACCTCGCCGGTGCGCAGCTCCCGGTTCCGGCCGATCTATAAGCAGCTCATCCTCGTGCTGGTCGCGAGCTTCCTGGTGCTGGGCTATGTCGGCGGCAAGCCTCCCGAGGGCATCTACGTCGTGCTCGGCCGTGTTGCCACCGCCTATTGGTTCCTGCACTTCCTGGTGCTGCTGCCGATCCTTGGCAAGCTGGAGAAGCCGCTGCCGCTGCCCGAGAGCATCTCACGCCCCGTGGTCCGGCGTCCGCCCCCTGGCGGTGGTGGTGGCCCGTTGCCGCAGGGTGCCACGGCCAAGCCGATGGAGAAGTCGTGATGCGCGTAGCGTTCGTTGTCGCCGGGCTCCTGCTAGCGAGCCCGGCGCTCACCCCGGCGGCGTTCGCGCAGGGGCACGAGGCGGTGTCGGCGCCAAAGCAGCCTTGGAGCTTCAACGGGCCGTTTGGCACCTTCGACCGCGCCTCGATGCAGCGTGGGTTTCAGGTCTATAAGGAGGTCTGCTCCAACTGCCACTCCATGAAGGAGATGTATTACCGTAACCTGACGGCGATCGGATTGAGCGAGGAGCAGGTAAAGGCGATTGCGGCCAGTGCGACCGTGCCGGGCGGCACCGACGACTCCGGTCAGCCTGTCGAGCGGTCGGCGTTGCCCTCCGACCATTTCCGCTCGCCGTTCGCCAACGATAAGGCGGCGCGTGCGGCCAACGGCGGCGCGCTTCCGCCCGACCAGTCGCTGATCATCAAGGCGCGGGAGGACGGCTCTGACTACGTTCACGCGTTGCTGAACGGCTACCGCGACGCGCCAGAGGGTGTCAAAATCGCCGACGGGCAATACTACAACCTGTATTTCCCAGGCAATCAGCTCGCCATGCCGCCGCCGCTGCATGATGGCGCCGTGTCCTATGCGGATGGCACCCCGGCCAGCGTCGAGCAGATGTCCCGCGATGTCGTGCAGTTCCTGACCTGGACGTCGAACCCCGAGTTGGAAAACCGCAAGCGAATGGGCGTCAAGGTCGTGTTGTTCCTGACGTTGATGACCGGGCTGACCTATGCGGTGAAGAAGAAGGTCTGGAAGGACGTTCACTAAGCCGTAAACTGCCTGGACCTTTTGAGCGCCGCGCGGTACCTCCGCGCGGCGTTGCTGTTTTGGGGGCATGCATGACGGACGAACTCACGCCGGTCATTGGGATTATCGGTGGCTCGGGCCTGTATGACATCGCCGGGCTGGAGAATAAGGAGTGGCGCGGGGTTGCGTCGCCCTGGGGCGAGCCGTCGGACGAACTGCTGTTTGGCGAGCTCGACGGCGTGCGCTGCGTGTTCCTGCCGCGGCATGGGCGCGGGCACGGGCTGTCCCCCACGCATCTGAATTACCGGGCGAACATCGACGTGCTGAAGCGTTCCGGCGCGACGGATGTGCTCTCGCTTTCGGCGGTTGGCAGCCTGAAGGAGGAGCTGCCGCCGGGCCACTTCGTCATTGTCGATCAGTTCATAGACCGCAGCTTTGCGCGGGAAAAAAGCTTCTTCGGCGACGGCTGCGTGGCGCATGTCTCGGTCGCGGATCCCGTCTGCCCGCGCATCGGCGATGCGGCCGAGGCGGCGGCGCGGTCGCTCGGCCTGCCCGTCACCCGCGGCGGCACCTACCTCGTCATGGAGGGGCCGCAGTTCTCCACGCGTGCGGAAAGCGAGCTGTATCGGAGCTGGGGCTGCAGCGTGATCGGCATGACCAACAT
>CAZZWN010000180.1:0-7815 GCA_964657765.1 uncultured Acetobacteraceae bacterium | reverse complement strand
TCAGATGTGGGTCGATTGCCTCGCAGGACGTTCGGG
Source organism: uncultured Acetobacteraceae bacterium (assembly GCA_964657765.1). Classification (GTDB taxonomy): domain Bacteria; phylum Pseudomonadota; class Alphaproteobacteria; order Acetobacterales; family Acetobacteraceae; genus CAHJXG01. The sequence continues at coordinate 7,779 of CAZZWN010000180.1, read as the reverse complement.
TACTTGTGTATGCGTACTTACCATGACCGCAATCGCTACATCGTCGCGCCAATGACCCAAGGTGCGAACTCCGCCCCACCGGCGTCGAACGCCTCGCTCTTGGTCCGCTCGCCGCTCGCCGTGCGGATCATCATCTCGAAAATGCGCTGGCCGCAGTCCTGCACCGTCTCGTCGCCGTCCAGGATCGTGCCGCAGTTGATGTCCATGTCGTCTTCCATGCGCTGGAACATCGGCGTGTTGGTCGCGAGCTTGATCGACGGCGACGGCTTGCAGCCGAACACGCTGCCGCGCCCGGTCGTGAAGCACACGAGGTTCGCCCCGCCCGCAACCTGCCCCGTCGCCGCCACCGGATCATAGCCCGGCGTGTCCATGAACACGAAGCCGCGCGCCGTCACCGGCTCGGCATAGCGCACCACGTCCACGAGGTTGGTCGTGCCGGCCTTGGCCATCGCGCCCAGTGACTTCTCCAAAATCGTCGTGAGACCCCCTGCCTTGTTGCCGGGGCTCGGGTTCGCGTTCATTTCGGCGCCCTCGCGCGCCGTGTAGTCCTCCCACCAGCGCATCAGCCCGACCAGCTTCTCCCCAACCTCCTGGCTGACGGCACGCCGGGTCAGCAGATGTTCCGCACCATACGTCTCCGGGGTTTCCGAAAGGATAACGGTGCCGCCGTGGCGCACCAGCAGATCGCTCGCCGCACCCAGCGCCGGGTTGGCCGACACGCCGGAATAGCCGTCGGACCCGCCGCATTGCAGCGCGACCGTCAATTCGCTGATCGGCACCGGCTCGCGATGGACCTCGTTGCTCTCGGCCAGCACCTCGTGCACGAAGGCGACCGCCGCCTCGACCGTCTTGCGGGTGCCGCCCATCGTCTGGATGTCCATGTTGCGCACCCGGCCCGCCAGCCGCTGCTCCTCCAGCAGCCCGGCGATCTGGTTCACCTCGCAGCCGAGGCCCAGCACCACGACATGGCTGAAATTCACATGCCGCGCATAGCCCGCGAGCGTGCGGCGCAGCAGGCGCAGCGGCTCCCCGTCGGTCATGCCGCAGCCGGTCTTGTGCGTCAGCGCGACGACGCCGTCGACGTTCGGATACGCCGCCAGCGGATCGTGCCCGGTGAACGGGTTGCGCTTGAACACGTCCGCCACCAGCCCGGCCACATGCGCGCTGCAGTTCACCGACGTCAGGATGCCGATGTAGTTGCGCGTCGCCACCCGGCCGTCCGGACGGCGAATGCCGGCAAAGGTCAGCCGCTCGTTCGCCATCGCCGTGGGCCGGGCGTCCTGCGCGTAGGCGTAGTCCTTCGCGAAGTCCCCCATGCCGCAGTTATGCACATGGACATGCGCGCCCGGCGCGATCGGCTGGGTGGCGAAACCGATGATCTGGCCATAGCGCTGAATGGCGCTGCCCTCGGCCAGCGCGCGCACGGCGACCTTATGGCCGGCCGGAATGCGTTCGACGGTGGTGACCCCCGGCGCAACGGGTGCCCCGGGCAGCAGGGTCGACCGGGCGATTACCACGCCATCGTCGGGATGCAAGCGGATGGTGGTTGGTTGCATGGCGTTGGTCCCTAGCCTTTCCGGACGGCCTGCACCGCGGCTTTGGCCGCGCCCAGCAGCAGCCCGCTGTCGTTGGCGATCGTCACCAGGCTGAACCCCATCGCGATCATGCGGGCGGCGTAGGCCGGGCTGAAGCAGTGAATGCAGGCCCGCAGCCCCCGCCGCTTGGTCTCGCTGATGATGCGTTCGTAGATGGCCATGATCTGCGGCTCCTCGCGGTCGAGGATCGGCGGCAGGCCCATCGAGAAGCCGAGGTCGCTCGGCCCGATATAGACCGCATCGATGCCGGGCACGTCGAGGATGGCCTCCAGGTTGTCGACCGCCTCCTGCGTCTCGACCATCGGGATGCACAGGATTTCGGTGTTGGCGGTCGATTGATAGGCGGTCCCCACGCCATAGATGCCGGCGCGGATCGGGCCGTTGCTGCGCTTGCCCTGGGGGGGATAGCGGCAAAAGGACACGAACGCCTCCGCCTCCGCCCGGGTGTTGACCATCGGGCAGATGACGCCATAGGCCCCGGCGTCCAGCACCTTGCCGACGATGCCGGGCTCGTTCCACGGCACGCGGACCATCGGCAGCACCGGATGCGCCTGCATGGCCTGGAAGCAGGCGACCATCGACAGGTAATCCTGCACCCCGTGCTGCAGGTCGACGGTGACGCTGTCCCATCCGGCCTGGGCCATGACCTCGGCCGAGAAGCCGTTGGGGATCGCGAGCCAGCCGTTGACGACCGCCTTGCCGTCCTGCCAGGCCTGCTTGACTTTGTTCGCCATCCGGCTTTCCCCGTAGTTTATTACCCGGACAGGCTAGGCCCCGGTCCAAACAGCGTCAATTCGCCAGCCGCGCAGCGTTAGGTCGCCAGCCGCATGACGGCGTCGAGCAGCACCTGCGCGCCTTCCGCAAGGTGCTCGGGCGCGGTGTACTCGGCCGGGTTGTGGGTGACGCCGCCGCGGCTCGGCACGAACAGCATGGCGCTCGGGCACAGCGGCGCGATCATGACGCTGTCGTGCCCGGCCGACGCCACCATGTCCCGCACCGCCAACTGGCGCGCCTGCGCGACCTGCCGCAGCAGCTCCCCCAAGCCGGGGTCGAAGCGGACGGGACCGAAGCTGGCGTAGGCGTCGACATTGAGCTGCACGCCGCGGCGGGCGGCGATGGCGGACCAGGCAATGCGGGCGGCGGCCTCCATGGCCATGGCGCGGGCCGGGTCCTCGTGCCTGATGTCGCAGTGCAGGCGGGTCCGGTGCGGCACTGCGCCGCGGACATTGGGCGCATTGCCGATCCAGGCGGCCGAGCTGCGTCCGCCGGGTTCGCCGGACAGGCCGATCTGCTCGACGGCCAGGATCATCTCGGCGGCGGCGGCCAGGCTGTCGCGGCGGCGGTCCATCGTGGTCGCTCCGGCGTGGCTCGCGTCCCCGGTGATGGTCAGCTGGAAATACCGCGCCTCGACCGTGCCGGTCACGATGCCGACCGCAGGGGCCGAATGCTGCAAAGCGTGCTGCTCCAGCAGCGGGCCCTGTTCGATATGCGGCTCGATCCAGGCGGCCCAGCCGCGCGGGCCGGGCGTCAGGAAGCCGATCTGGAACGTATCGGCGAGGGCGTCGGCGACCGTCACCCCATCATCGTCGGCCACCATCAACGCGCGGTCGAGCGGCAGACCGCCGGCGTGGACCCGGCTGCCCATCATGGCGGGCGGGAAGCGGCTGCCCTCCTCGTTGGTCCAGACGACCAGCTCGAGCGGCGCCGTGGTCGCCATGCCGGCATCGTGCAGAGTCCGCATGACCTCCAGGCCCGCCAACACCCCGAACACGCCATCGAACCGCCCGCCGGTCGGCACGGTGTCCAGATGGCTGCCGAAGGCGACCGCGGGACGCTGCTCCCGGCCCGCGCGGCGCAGGAAAAGGTTGCCGATCCCGTCACGCTCCATGTGCAGCTGCAGGGGTTCGCACCACGACAGCAGCAAGGCGTGCGCGGCTGCGTCATCGGGCGACAAAGCCGGGCGGTTGCTGCCGCCCTCCGGAGTGCCGCCGATCGCGGCCATGTCGAGGTGGGCCTGCCAGAGCCGGGCCGAGTCGATAGTCAAGGTCATGAGGGTGCCTCGTCCGCTGCCGTGCGCCAGGGTGACTCGATGGGCCATGTTGCGCTAGAGTAAGGCAGGAAGGATATCGAAATGGCCCGCCCCGTCGACGCCGTAATCGCCCAAGCCCGTGAGTTCCTCGGCGACCGCATCACCACCAACGCCGCGCTGTGCGAGCAGCATAGCCATGGCGAGGACACCCAGCCCCGCAGCATGCCCGACGCCGTCGCCTTCGTAGAGCGGAGCGAGGAGGCTGCGCGCCTGCTGGCCCTATGCTACCAGCACAGCGTCCCCGTCGTGCCGTTCGGCGCGGGCACCAGCCTCGAAGGCCACGTGACCCCGGTCCGCGGCGGCATCAGCCTCGATCTGTCGCGCATGAACCGCGTGCTGCAGGTGAACGCGGACGACATGGATTGCCGCATCGAGGCCGGCGTCACCCGGCAGCAACTGAACGAGCACCTGCGCGACCAGGGCCTGTTCTTTCCCGTCGACCCCGGCAGCGAGTGCAGCATCGGCGGAATGTGCGCCACCCGTGCATCGGGCACCGCCGCCGTCCGCTACGGCACCATCCGGGAGAACGTGCTGGGCCTGCAGGTCGCCCTGCCCGACGGCCGCCTGATCGAGACTGGCGGACGCGTGCGCAAGTCCGCCACCGGCTACGACCTCACGCACCTCATGCTGGGGTCGGAGGGGACACTCGGGGTGATCACCGAGATCCAGCTGCGCCTGCACGGCATCCCGGAGGCGATGAGCGCCGCCATCTGCCAATTCGACGACCTGGGCAGCGCGGTCGATAGCGTGATCGCCATCCTGCAGACCGGCATCCCGATCGCGCGCATCGAGCTGCTGGACGACGTGCAGATGGCAGCCTGCATCGCCTACTCCAAGCTGACTGGCTACACCGCGCGCACCACGCTGCTGCTGGAATTCCATGGCACGGCGGCGGCGGTTGCGGAGCAGGCGGCGTTGGCGGAGGAGATCACCGCGGGTTTCGGCGCCAGCGGCTTCCAATGGGCGACCGACGCGGCGGAGCGCAACCGGCTGTGGAAGGCGCGGCACGACGCGTATTGGGCATCGCTGGCGCTGGCGCCGGGCCGCCGCGGGCTTGCGACCGACGCCATCGTGCCGATCTCGCGGCTGACGGAGCTGATCGTCGGCGCGAAGCAGGACATCGCGGCATCGGGCCTGATTGCGCCGATCGTGGGCCATGTCGGCGATGGCAATTTCCATACGGTAATCTTGGTGCCGCCGGGCGAAGAAGGGCTGGCGCAGGCCTGGGACCTGGATAAGCGCATCGTGGCGCGGGCGCTGTCGCTGGGCGGATCGTGCAGCGGGGAGCATGGCGTCGGCATCGGCAAGCGCGAGTTCCTCGAGGCGGAGCATGGCGTCGAGACGCTGGCGGTGATGCGGCAGATCAAGACGGCGCTGGACCCGCGCGGGATCATGAACCCGGGCAAGATGTTCCTGAACTGATGAGCAACGACCCGGCTTCGGCCGGCAAGGGCCTGGGCGACGAGCCGAGCATCCACCGCACCGCCTCGGTCCGCGCCACGACGTTCGGCCGCTGGTGCGAGGTCGGTGCGCGGACCAAGGTCGCCGAGAGCAGCTTCGGCGACTACTCCTATGTCGTGAACGACAGCGACATCATCTATGCGGCCATCGGCAAGTTCTGCTCGATCGCGGCGCATACCCGGTTGAACCCGGGCAACCATCCGCTCGACCGGGTGATGCTGAGCCACGTGGGCTACCGCAGCAGCGCATACGGCTTGGGTCCGGACGATCCCGGATTGTTCGAGTGGCGCCGCTCCAGCACGGTGACGCTGGGGCACGACGTCTGGATCGGTCACGGCGCCATCGTCTTGCCGGGGGTGACGGTCGGCAACGGGGCCGCGGTGGGCGCCGGCACGATCGTGACCAAGGACGTGCCGCCGTTCGCGGTCGTCGTCGGCAATCCGGGCCGCGTGCTGCGTTACCGGTTTGCGGACGCGGTGATCGCCGAGCTGCAGCGCATTGCCTGGTGGGACTGGCCGCACGAACGCATCGGCCTGGCGATGCAGGATTTCCGTGCGCTGGGGGCAGAGGCCTTCTGCACGCGGTACGGCTAGATAACGCGGGGCTTCATGGCGCACATCTTCATCACCGGCTCCTCGGACGGCCTGGGCCGGATGGCGGCCCGGCTTTTGGTCGAACAGGGCCACCGCGTGGTCCTGCACGCGCGCAACAAACAGCGGGGACGCGAGGCGATGTCCGCCGTGCCCGGCGCGGAGACGGTCCTCCTTGGCGACCTCGCGAGCATCGCCCAAACCCGCGGCCTGGCCGACCAGGTAAATGCGCTGGGAGCGTTCGACGCGGTGATCCACAACGCCGGCGTCGGCTACCGCGAGCCGCGGCGCATCGAGACCGAGGATGGGCTGTCGCACGTCTTCGCCGTCAACACGATGGCGCCCTACATCCTGACCGCGTTGATCCAGCGGCCGCGGCGGCTGGTCTACGTCAGCTCCGAGCTGCACCGGCGCGGCAACGCGAGCCTCGACGACTTGATTTGGCAACACCGGCCGTGGCGGGGCAACCAGGCCTACTCAGACACCAAGCTGCACGACGTGCTGCTGGCCTTCGCCGTCGCCCGCCGCTGGCCGGGCACGCTGTCCAATGCATTGGAGCCGGGCTGGGTCGCGACGAAGATGAGCGGCCCGCGCGCGACGGGGGACCTCGACGCCGCGCATCGGACCCAGGCCTGGCTCGCGGTCAGCGACGACCCGGCGGCGACGGTCACCGGCGAATATTTCTACCATAAGCAGCTCCGCAAGCCGAGTGGCGCGACCCGGGATCCGGACCGGCAGGACCGGCTGCTTGCGGAGTGCAGGCGGCTTTCGGGAGTGGAGCTGGCGCCGGAGTGATCCTTAACTCTTGTCCGGCGTCACATCGCGGAAATAGACCTCCACCGGCCCCATCAGCTTCATCGTCATCGGCGCACCGGTCCGGTCCACCGCCTTGCCGACCGTCAGCCGGACCCAGCCCTCGCTCACGCAGTACTCGTCGACGTTCGTCTTCTCCACGCCCTTGAACCGCACCCCGACGCCGCGCTCCAGCAGGGCTTCGTCGTAGAATGGGCTCTTTGGATGCGACGCCAGGCGGTCGGGCGGGGTGTCGGCCATCGTCGTCATTCCCTTGCCACGGAGTTCAGCGAGGCCGCCTTCTCCGCCGCGGCCTGCTCTTCTTCTATCTCCTTCCGGGCCCGTTCCCAGAACTCCAGGTCGCCGCCGTCCGGCCGTCCCGCCTGCTCCCATAATGCATAGGCCCGGGTTCGTATCGGCTCCAAGATGTCATCGCGCGCCATCGTCAATCTCCGGTTTTGCTGCAACAGCGCTTAGCGGATCGAAGGGTTCAGTGCCACCGCAGCTCAAACGCGTCCGGTCCAGCCGATCTCGGCCATGATCTCCGCATTATGCTGCCCCACCGCCGGCAGGTCGTGGCGGAGCGGCAGGCGTTCGCCGTCCAAAGCCAACGGTAGGGCTGGCAACTTGATCGTCCGGCCATCCGGGAGAGTGACGGGCACCAGGCCGCCGGACGCATTGAGGTGAGGGTCGTCGAACAGGTCCGCCGGTTTGGCGATCGGCGCGAATGGCAGGCCCAGCGCCTCGCACCGCGCCATCAGCACCGGCGCGGCCATGGCGCCAAAGCGCGCCGCCACCAGCGGCAGCGTGCGCTCGCGGGCGGCGACGCGCTGCGCCTGCGTCAGCAGCGTCGGGTCGCGGGCGAGCTCGGTCAGGTCGAACTCGCGGCACAACAGCTGCCATTGCGTGTCCGTCACCACGCCGACGAATACCTGCCCGCCGTCGGCGGTGTCGAAGATATCGTAGATCGGCCAGGCCGGGCGGCGCACGCCCATCGGCGGCGGCGCGGTGCCAGTGATCGCGGCCTGCGCCATGTGCTGGGCCACGAGCAAAACGTTGTTCTCGAACAGCCCGGCCTGCACGTGCTTGCCGAGCCCGGTGCGGTGCCGCTCCTCGACCGCCGCCAGCACGCCCAAGGCCGCGAAGGTGCCGCCCATGATGTCGTTCACCGACGACCCCGCCCGCATCGGCTTGCCAGGCAGGCCCGTCATGTAGGCCAGCCCGCCCATCATCTGCACCACCTCGTCCAGCG
>CAZZWN010000179.1:4282-7816 GCA_964657765.1 uncultured Acetobacteraceae bacterium | reverse complement strand
CCCGCTTCGAGCGCAACGTCGCGGCGCTGCGGCGCGTGCAGCCCGAGGACCTGAAGCCGTCCGATATCAGCGCACGCCTGGGCGGCCCGTGGATCCCCGGTGACGTCGTCGAGGCATTCTCGGCCGAGGTGATCGGCGTGCGCACCACGGTGCGCCACACCGTGCAGGTCGCGGTATGGTCGCTCGACCTGAGCCGCTTCGACGGCGCGGCATCGGCCACGTCGGAGTGGGGCACGGTGCGGCGGCACGCCGGCCTGCTGCTGTCCGACGCGCTGAACAGCTCGCTGCCGCAGATCTGGGACACGGTGATCGTGGACGGCGCCGAGAAACGCGAACTGAACGAAAAGGAGACCGAGGCGGCCAAGGAGAAGCTGGCCAAGATCAAGCAGGCGTTCGAGCACTGGGTCTGGACCGAACCGGCCCGCACCGATCGGCTCGCCCGCATCTACAACGCCACGTTCAACAACCTGGTGCCGCGGGCATTCGACGGCTCACACCTGCAATTGCCGGGCGCCAGCAGCGCGGTCAGCCTGCGTGCGCCGCAGAAGCGGGTGATCTGGCGCATCATCGCAGCCGGCGGCACCTACATCGCCCACGCGGTCGGCGCCGGCAAGACGTTCAGCATGGCGGCCGCAATCATGGAGCAGAAGCGCCTCGCTTTGATCAGCAAGGCCATGATGGTCGTCCCAGGCCATTGCTTGGCCCAGGCGTCCCGCGAGTTCCTGCTGCTCTACCCGAACGCCCGCATCCTGGTCGCCGACGAGCAGAACTTCGCCAAGGACAAGCGCGCCCGCTTCCTGGCCCGTGCTGCGACGGAGACCTGGGACGCCATCATCATCACGCACTCGGCGTTCAAGTTCATCGCCGCCCCGGCCTGGTTCGAGCAGGGCATGGTCGCCGAGCAGGTGCAGGCGTACGAGGACCTGCTGCTGAAGGTGTCGGGCGATGACCGCCTGACCCGCAAGCGCATCGAGCACGCCAAGGAGCTGCTGGTGGCCAAGCTGGAGGCGCTCGCCACAGCCAAGGACGACATGCTGACCATCGCCGAAATCGGCGTCGACCAGATCGTCGTCGACGAGGCGCAGGAGTTCCGCAAGCTCAGCTGCCCGACCAACATGAGCGGGCTCAAGGGCGTCGACCCCAACGGCTCGCAGCGCGCGTGGGACCTCTACGTCAAGTCGCGCTTCATCGCGCGGAACAACCCCGCCCGGCCGTTGATCCTGGCCTCGGGCACGCCGTTGACCAACACGTTGGGCGAGATGTTCAGCCTGCAGAGGTTCATGCAGCCGGACGCGCTGGAGGAGCGCGGCATCCACCAGTTCGACGCCTGGGCCAGCCTGTTCGGCGACACCCGCACCGAGCTCGAATTGCAGCCGTCCGGCCGCTACAAGCCGGTCACGCGCTTTGCCGAATTCGTCAACGTGCCCGAGTTGATCGCGATGTTCCGAACCGTCGCCGATGTCGTGCTGAAGGACGACCTGCGCGCGTTCGTGAAGTTGCCGGCCGTGCAGGCCGGAAAGCGCCAGATCGTCACTGCTCCGGCAAGCGCCGCGTTCCGCGGCTACCAGCGCGTGCTCGACGAGCGGATCAAGGCCATCGAGGAGCGCAAGCGCCCGCCCGAGCCGGGCGACGACATCCTGCTCTCGGTCATCACCGACGGGCGGCACGCCGCCATCGACCTACGCTTCGTGCTGGACGGCATGGGCGACGAGCCGGACAACAAGCTGAATAAGCTGATCGCCAACGTGCACCGCATCTGGGTGGAGACGTCGGAGCGGCGCTACGTGCAGCCGAACGGCGAGCCGTATCCGCTGTCGGGCGCGGCGCAGATGGTGTTCTCCGACCTTGGCACGCTTGCCGTCGAGGCGACGCGGGGCTTCTCGGCCTATCGCTGGATCAAGAGCGAGCTGGTGCGCCTCGGCGTCCCAGCGGCCGAGATCGCCTTCATGCAGGAGTTCAAGAAAAGCGCGGCCAAGCAGAAGCTGTTCAACGAGGTGAACAGCGGCAAGATCCGCGTGCTGATCGGCTCGTCGGAGACCATGGGCACCGGCGTCAACGCGCAGCAGCGGCTGGTCGCGTTGCACCACCTGGATGTGCCATGGCTGCCAAGTCAGATCGAGCAGCGCGAGGGACGCATCGAGCGCCAGGGCAACCAGAACGAGGAGATCGGCCTCTACGCCTATGCGACGCTCGGCAGCGTGGACGCCACCTCGTGGCAGCTGCTGGAGCGCAAGGCGCGGTTCATCGCCGCCGCACTCGCCGGCGACCGTTCGATCCGCCGCTTGGAGGACCTGGGAAGCCAGGTCAACCAGTTCGCCATGGCAAAGGCGCTTGCGTCGGGCGACCCGCGCCTGATGCAGAAGGCCGGTCTGGAAGCCGAGATCGCCCGGCTGCGCCGGCTGCGGGCCGCGCACTTCGACGACCAGCACGCGGTGCGGCGGACGATCGCCGACGCGCACGCCATGACCGCCTCGTCGCGCACGCGCTGCGAGCAGATCGAGGCCGACCTGCTGTTGCGCACGCCGACGCGCGGCGACCTGTTCACCATGGAGGTTGGCGGCAAGCAGACCAGCGAGCGCCGCCTGGCCGGCGCCTCGCTGCTGAGTCGCATCCGCATCCTGGCCAAGGAGCGTGAGGCAGGAAAGTGGACGCTGGCGCGGATCGGCGGCTTCGCCGTCAAGGCGCAGGGCCGGAGTTGGGGGGCGATCGCCGGCTACAAGCTCGACGTGTGGCTCGACCGCACGGGCTTCGAGCAGGAGGTGACGTTGGAGGACGAGCTGACGCCGCTCGGGCTGATCGCCCGGCTCGAGTACAACCTCGACCGCTTCGAGGTCGACCTCACGGGGCACCGGCGGCGCATCGCCGAGGCGGAGGCGCAGGTGTCCAGCTACACGCGCCGCCTGGGCGAACCGTTCGCCTACGAGGCCGAGCTGGACAGCAAGCAGGCCGAACTCGACGCCATCGAGGCCGACCTCGCAGCGACGTCGAAGGCCGGCAACGATGAGCCAGCCGGCCAGCCCGACAGACCGGCTGGCCAGTCCGACGCGGCCTGACCGCGGCGCAGGCCGACCCGTCCATTCCCGAACGCCCTGACGTTCTTTTCTGACCGGACGGCCAGCGGCCAGGGAGGGATGGAGAGGGCAGGGCAGAAACGATCGAACGTGGGTAGGAGACGTCGCTCCCGCATGCCCGGGGATCGCGCCGCAAGGGATCGGCCTGCGGCCTCGCGCCAGCGCGCGCCCTTGCCCCGCGCCCCGGGATGCGGGGTGCGGGAGGGGTCACGCCGAACTGGAAAGGCGGACGAACGAAACACTGGAGAGCAGCCGTTATGGAACTCAGGACAGTCGACCCGCGCAGCCTGATCGAGAACCCCGACAACCCGCGCCGCAAGGCACCGCCTGACCAGGCCGACCTGCAGATGGCCGCGACCGCGCGCGCCATCGGCATTCTGCAGCCGCCGGTGGTGCGCGAGATCGGCGACAAGCTGATGACCATCTACGGCCACCGCCGGGTGCGCGGCGCCATCGCCGCCGA
>CAZZWN010000179.1:0-4182 GCA_964657765.1 uncultured Acetobacteraceae bacterium | reverse complement strand
CGCCGATGCTGGACCGCATGCACGCCGGCGACATGCCGCAGGAGCGCGAGCTGCGCACCATCGCCTCGGCGTCGATGGAAGACCAGGCGGCGGCCTGGAAGAAGAACAAGCCCAGGAAGAACGAGGACGTGACCTGGTGGCAGCTCTCCCAGGCGCTGGAACGTCGACGCATGCGGGCCACAGACGCCAAGTTCGACGCGGAGTTCGCCGCCGCCTACGGCGTCGAATACAGCGAGGACCTGTTTGCCCCGGCGGACGAGGACAGCCGCGCCACCACCAACGTCGAGGGCTTCCTCGCCGCACAGCACGCCTGGGTCGAGGCCAACCTGCCGGCCAACGGCGTGGTGCTGCAGGCCGAGCAGTATGGCAGCCCCAAGCTGCCGCCCAAGGCGCAGCGCTTCTACGGCAAGCCCGGCACCGGCGGCGAGAGCGTGGGCTACTGCGTGAATGAAAGCACCGGCCGGGTAGACACGGTGCTGTTCACCTTGCCAGCACCCGCCAGCGCGGCGAAAAGCAAGGGCAGGGACGACGGGACGGCGGACGGCGAACCCGCCTTGCCCGCCAAGACCCGCGCCGACGTGACGCAGAAGGGCGAGGCGATGATCGGCGACATGCGCACCGATGCCCTGCATGCGGCGCTGCGCGACGAACCGATTGACGACGGCCGGCTGATCGCGCTGCTGGTCTTGGCGTTCGCCGGCAAGAACGTCGAGGTGAAGTCCGGGATCGCGCGGGAAGGGATCTACGGCGATGGCCGTGCCACCATCGCCGGGACACTGACCGAGGGCGAGCTGATCACGTCGGACCCTGCCACCGTGCGCAGCGCCGCGCGCGCGATGCTCGCCTACGCCCTGTCCTGCCGCGACAACTGGAGCCAGAGCGGGGCCGTCGCCCGTATCGCCGGAGACAGCATCGGCGCGGACAGCCACCTGCCCAACATGGCGACGCAGGAGTTCCTCTCGTGCCTGTCGAAGGCCGCGATGCAGGGTGTCGCGATCGGCCTCAACGTGCCGGTGCAGCCCACGGGCAAGGCAACCCGCGGCGCGGTGATCGCCCGGGTCGGGGAGGGACGCTGGATCTACCCGCAGGCCCTGTTCGGCGCCGCCGCCCAGGCCAGGGCCGCGCAACTCGCCAGCGAATGCGATGACGCCGGTATGGTCAATGCGGCGGATGAACTCGAGGCAGACGAGGACAACGCCATCACGCCCGCAAACGATGCCAGCGACGGCTCGCTGGACGACAGCGGTGCAGCTCAGCAGCCGGACGACACGGCCGAGGGCAACCTGCCGGACGCGAGCGGGGCTGGGCCTGAAAGCGGGGCCGAAACCGATCCCGGCCTGGATGCAGACCCGGAACCAGTCGCGCCATCACGCCGCCGTCGGTCACGCAAGGGCGATGGCGAGGCGCACGCCGCAGCCTGACCCACTCCCGCCTGGCACGTCCGCCTTGACCAGGCGGACGTGCCGCCCCCGAACGGAGCTCACCATGATCCATCTCAGTCCTGGACCCGGCGCGGTGCCGGTTCCGCCCACAATCGCGTTCCGTCCCGCGCCGCTGCCGGCCGTCCCGCCGCAGCATCTCAGCCGCGAGATGATCCGCCACGCCGTCGCCGTCCGCCGCGCGCTGCTCGCCGACCTCAAAGCCCAGATGATCGAGGCGTGCGACGCTGCCGCCGGCCAGGGCGTTCCCGCATCTGTCCCTGACGACCGCAGGCGTTGGAACCGCACCGCCTGGGGCTGCTACCTCGCTGCCGCCACCCGCCTGGAGGCCAGCTACGGCCCACGCATGCGCCGGCTGCGCGACGACATCGCCCGCCTCGACCGCCTGCTCGACCTGCGCATCGCCGCCTGACAGCCACCCAGCGACACCCGTTCCGGCGTCGCCCGCACCTGCCCCGAGCTGACCCGGGGCGGTCCCTTCCATCCCCCCATCCGCATTGCTGACGCGCGCACATCGGGTGCGCGCGTGCGGACGTGCGCCATCGCGAGGACCGATCATGCCCGCCACCATCCATCTCAGCACCACCTCCGGCACCATCGAACGCCGCAACGGCTATGTCGCGCAGACCCTGCACGTGTTCGCGGACACCTTGGGGCACGAGGCCGTCACGGTCTCGACCGTCGACGACGTCCGCACCGCGGTGCAGGCGTTCGCCGCCCGCATTCGCGCAAAACACCCGGCCAGCTCGTTCCTGGTCTCCATCATGGTGCAGCGTGGCAGCCGCAAGCCGAATGGCTACGACAAAGCCTATCTCGGCAACGTCTTCGGCCAGGAGGACTTCCTGCGCACCGTCGAGGAGCAGACGGCCGCGACGGCCCGGCAAAGCGAACCCAGCGCCACGGTGAGCGCGGCCACGGCCACGGCCTCGGCAGCATAGGAGGCGCACCATGGCATTCAAAAGCATCGCCTGCTGGGGTGGCCCCGCGACAGCCTTTCAGCTCGACGGACAATCCCCGATCGAACGCCGCCCGGCGGACGGCCGGCTCTGGGACTACGCCGCCGGGCACCTGGGCTTCTATGGATACCTGCGCGTCGCCAACACCCGCATCCTGCACAAGGTTGGCCTGGGCCTGATGGACCTTTCCGACCGTCTGTGGCGCGACAGCTATGAGGAACGCCGGCATCCCGGCGAGGCTGCCGACGAGGCGATCACCGAGGAGGTCGCGGACATGGGACGCGCCCTATGACCCGGTTCCGCATGCGCCTGGTCGAGCGCCTGATCGAGGAGGACAGCGGCGACTTCACCGTCGAGGCAGCGACGCCGGAGCTCGCAGCCGGGATCCTGCTGCGGGCGCACGACGCCGCGCGCGACAAGTGCGAGGACCTCGTGGTGCTGCCGGACGGCCAGTCCTGCTGCATCGAACCGAGGGACGTGGTGGCGAACCAGGTCTTCTGCATGCTGCTGGACGAGGCCGGGCAGGAAATCGGCAGCGAGATCGAGCCGGACTACCCACCGCCTGCGGTGGATGCGGACCGGAACGGGTGCAGCGCTCAGGACGAACGCGCTCCGGCACAGACCGATGTCGGGGAGCCAGGCCCATGATGCGGCAATACGGAGCGCACCTGCGTCGCGGCGGGGCCAACCCGCTCGGCGTCGGCACGGTCGCGGTCGGCTCCTTGTTCTACCTTCAAGACGAGGCATTCTTTCGCGACCGCTACGGTAGCCGTGCCGTTTGCCGGGCGCCGTGGCAAGTCGAAGGCTTCCTCAACGGACTGCTGCATGCAAACCGCCGCGATCCGGACACGGGGCAGTGGCGAAGCAGCTTCTGGAGCGGACGGTCGGATATGGCCGTGGTCCGCTCGCTGCGCGACGGCCGGCAGCGCACCGTCGCCGTGCGGCTGTTGCTGCTGCACGACGACCTCGGCCTGACCAAGGGCGTTGCCAACTATCCCACCCTGCCCGACCTCCGGTTCTACCGCTGTCGGCCGCCGACAGCCCGGCCCACCTCGCCGACGCTCGTGCGCGCGGCCTGACCCATGCCCATGCGCGGCAGCTCCAGCTGCCGTGGAAGGAGACGTCCATGACACCTATCGCTCTGCCAGCGACGATCGTGCGCGCCCTGCGCGACCCAGCGCCGGCCGCCCAGGATTTTACGCCGACACGGTTCCAGCCTGCCTCGAACAAGGCTTGGTTCGCCCTGCATTTTCTGCGGTTCATCTCGTCCGACTGCCCGAGACATCAGTTCACCCTGCGCTTCTACCGGCAGCTTATCCATTGCTTTGGGTATATTGCTTTTTACGACCTGGATGGCTTCTGGACCGAGTTCTTCAGCACACCCGCCGGCAAGGTCGAGTTCATCGAACAGGCACTGGCTTGGCCATGCTACGGCGAGCCCGCTACGACCTGGTCGGACGTCGAACGCGAGATCATCCGCCGGCTGCGCCGAACGGAGCTGCTCGGCATCTACCGACAGCGCCTCTGCGCAGGGCAGGACGCCGCCGACCGCGCCGAGCTAGCACGACTGCTGGCAAAGTACGGCCAGGATGCCGCAGGCGGCGATCCCGGCACGCTGCGCACCGCGCTGGTTCCCATAAACCGGCCCACCCCCGCCAGGTCACAACCCCGCCGGGACGGGAACAGCCAGCTCACCCTCGGCCTGGGCTGACGGCAGAGCAGTCTCCGTGCCGGCCCGATCCTGAGCCAGACGACGAACCGGCGGGAATGGAACCGGAGAACGGACG
>CAZZWN010000178.1:0-7839 GCA_964657765.1 uncultured Acetobacteraceae bacterium | reverse complement strand
TTCTCGTCGAAAAACCCGATGTGAAGCACGCGGTTCGGCCCGGCGATCGGCGGCAGCGTGGCGCGAAGGCAGACGAAGGGCGAGCGCCAGGAACCCACTGCCGTCCCGCCCCAATCGCCCTGGACACTGCGATGATCCCAACCCGACGTATCGACGTCCGCGCCGATGAGCTTGTCCACCGGCGGGTGATCCTTCCACCAGTCCTTGACCACGCAGTCGGTCAGCGGGGCGACGGGCGAATTGGCCGGCAGCAATCGCACCGGGCCGACCAGGCCCTTCATGTCGACGTGCTCAACCGATCCGTAATTGCCGAGCTTCGTGCGGCCATTGTGGGAGGTGAAAAGGGCCAGCGTGTTGTCGCCCGCCTTGAGTGCGAGCGGAATGGAAACGGGACCTTGCTGAAAATCGCCGTTCACCCGCTGCCCATTGAGATAGACCTGTGCCTGGTCGCCGATGTGCGGCACCTGCAGCCACTTGGTGCCCGCTGCGTCGGCATGAATCGCCACGCGGTACCAGGCGAAAGGTGAGCCGTCGCCGTCCGCGCCCATCCGATGGACGCGGACCGGCGAACTGTTGGCGAAGGGCGCGCGGACGGGCGCGCTATCCGCCGAAGGCAGAGAGGCCAGTCTGGGCGCGGCCAAGAATCAACGCGTGCACGTCGTGCGTGCCCTCATAGGTATTGACCGCCTCGAGATTCATCACGTGCCGGATCACGTGATACTCGTCGGAGATGCCGTTGCCGCCGTGCATATCCCGCGACACCCGGGCGATATCGAGCGACTTGCCGCAGTTGTTGCGCTTCATCAGGCTGATCATCTCGGGCGCGGCGCTGCCTTCTTCCATCAGCCGGCCCAGCCGCAGCGCGCCCTGCAGGCCCAGCGTGATCTCGGTCTGCATATCCGCGAGCTTCTTCTGAATAAGCTGCGTTGCCGCCAGCGGACGGCCGAACATCTGCCGCTCCATGGTGTAGCTCCGCGCCTGGTGCCAGCAGAACTCCGCTGCCCCCAACGCGCCCCAGCTAATGCCGTAGCGCGCATTGTTCAGGCAGCTGAACGGCCCGCGCAGCCCCTTGACGTGCGGCAGTTCGTTCTCCGCCGGCACGAAGACGTCCTGCATCATGATCATGCCGGTGACGGAGGCCCGCAGCGCGAACTTGCCCTCGATCTTCGGCGCCGAAAGTCCGGCCATGCCCTTTTCCAGGATATAGCCGCGGATGTCGCCGGCATCGTTCTTCGCCCACACCACGAACACGTCGGCGATCGGCGAGTTGGTGATCCAGGTCTTCGAGCCGTTCAGCACGAAACCGCCATCGACGCTGCGCGCCCGCGTCCGCATGCTGGCAGGGTCGGACCCGGCATCCGGCTCCGTCAGGCCAAAACAGCCGACGAACTCGCCCGCCTGCAGCTTTGGCAGGAAACGGTCCTTCTGGTCCTCGGACCCAAAAGCCCAAATGGGATACATCACCAAGGAGGACTGCACGCTGAAGGCGCTACGGTAGCCGCTGTCGACCCGCTCGACCTCGCGCGCAATCAGGCCATAGGCCACATAGCCCACACCGGCACAGCCGTGGCTGTCGAGGGTGGCGCCCAGGAAGCCCATCTCCCCCATCTCGTTCATGATGCTGCGGTCGAACCGCTCATGTCGGTTGGCCTCCAGCACGCGGGTGAACAGCTTGTCCTGGCAATAGGCATGGGCGGCGTCGCGTATCGCCCGCTCCTCCTCGGTAAGCTGGTCCTCCAGCAGCAGGGCGTCGTCCCATTTGAATGGACCGAGCTTGCGGGATGCCGCCGGGCGGTTCTCGGTCAGCTTCGCCTCGGCGGCTTCGGGCTGCTGGATCGGGGAGGTGACGTTCATGCTGGGGTCCTCCGGCTATCGTGTCTGGCGCGTGCTACCTACGTTATTCGCTGTCGGCCGGTTCCGGCGCGGCACGGCGTGGTGCGCGCAGACGCAGCAGCATGAACGCCGGCACGTCGTCGCCAAACCCGACCACGGATGGACCCAGGTCCTCGTCACGGCGACGGCCTTCGCGTGGCCGTCCGCGGTCACCGCGACTATCGCCTGCGCGCATGTCAGGGGCGCGAACGTCCGGCTGGCGGACCTCCTCGCGGCGCGGCTCGTTGCGACCACCGCGACGCGGCTCGGCACGCCCGGAACTGGTCTGCCGGGCGATTGGCGCCTGCGACACCGTCTCAGCCGCAGCAAGCGCCGGCGCCGCATCGAGCACTGCCATGATATCGGCCGGTCCGACGGCATCGGACCCGGCGGCAACCTCGGGCTGCGGCGCATCCACGACCGCATGCTCCGTATCGGACGTCACGCTGGCCTTCTTCGCCCGGCTGCGCCGCGGCTTGGCCGCCTTGGGCGCTGCCTCATCGGCCTCCGCCGCCGGCTTGACCGGCTTCGCGACACGCGGCGCTGCCTTCGTGCCGCGGCCACGCCCGCGCCGCCGCCTGCCGTCATCCTCGGCAAAGGCAAGCTCCTCCATGCCCTCGACCTGCATGCGCGGGATCGGCGCACCGATTAATTTCTCGATCGCATCGACGAACTGTCGGTCGTCCGGCGTGGCCAGCGTAAAGGCGTGCCCCGTCATGCCGGCGCGCCCGGTGCGGCCGATGCGGTGCACGTAGTCCTCGGCATGGATCGGCACGTCGAAATTGAACACGTGGCTGAGGCCGCCGATATCGAGCCCTCGCGCCGCCACATCGCTGCACACCAGCAGCCGGATCTCGTTCGCCTTGAACTTCGCCAACGTCGCGAACCGCTCCGGCTGGCTCATGTCGCCATGCAGGGAGCCGACGCTGAAACCATGCCGTTTCAGCGACTTATACAGGATATCCACGTCCCGCTTGCGGTTGCAGAAAATCAGCGCGTTCTGCACGTCCTCGCTGCGGATCAGCCGGCGCAGCGCCTCGCGCTTCTCGCCGTCGTCCACGACCGTCAGCCCGGCGACGATTGTCGACGCAACGCTGGCCGGGCGGCTGACGGTAATTTCCTTCGGATTGGACAGGAACGCGTCCGCGAGCCGCCGGATTTCAGGCGCCATCGTCGCGCTGAACAACAGCGTCTGCCGGGCTTTGGGCAGGAAGCCGACGATCTTCTCGATGTCCGGGATGAACCCCATGTCGAGCATCCGGTCGGCCTCGTCGATCACCAGAATCTTGGTGTCGGTCAGCAATAGCCCGCCGCGGTCGAACAGGTCCATCAGCCGGCCCGGCGTCGCGATCAGCACGTCGACGCCCTTCATCAAGGCTTCTTTCTGGTCCGACAAACTCTCGCCGCCGATCAGCAGGGCGTGGTTCAACTTCAGGTATTTGCCGTATTGGACGAAGTTCTCGGCGACCTGCAAGGCGAGCTCGCGCGTCGGTTCCAGGATCAGGCTGCGCGGCATGCGGGCGCGGGCGCGGCTGCCGGACAGGATGTCCATCAACGGCAGCACGAAGCTCGCGGTCTTGCCGGTGCCGGTCTGCGCGCAGCCCAGCACGTCGCGCGCCATGAGCACGGTCGGGATCGCCTGCGCCTGGATCGGGGTCGGCGTACGATAGCCCATGTCGTCGATCGCCCGCAGGATCTCCGCCGACAGGCCAAGGTCGGCAAACCCGTTTGGCTCGGCCGCTTCCTCGTCGTGATAGGCCGCTTCGTCGGCCGTCATGCCTTCGGACGTGGTGTCCTGTGGCGCTGTATCCTCGACTTGCTCCTGCACAACCACATCCTGCGACGCTCCGCCCGGGACATGCAAATCCCCACGCTCCGAGTGCGCGTCATCCGGCGCGGGGTCCGCGTGCGTGGCGTCTTCCGCGGGAGCGGCCGTGATATCCGTCAAAAATAGATCTCGATACTGCAAGGGTGACTTATCGCCGATGCGCGGCGACCGCGCCAGATGGCACGCGAGGGCTGGGATATCGGTAAATAGACCGCAGAAGTCAAGCTTTTCAGAGCAAATACGGCACCGTATAAACCAGTCATGACACAGGCGACATATCCCGTCGGCAAGCCATCACTGCTATTGTTCCCTGGCCTGTTGTGCGACCTGCGTCTGTGGCGCGACCAGATCGATGCGTTGTCCGGCAGCTTCGCCTGCATCGTCGCCGATTGCACGCAGGACGACAGCCTCGACGACATGGCGCGGCGCGGCCTCGAGCGCATGCCCGGACGCTTCGCCGTGGCCGGGTTGAGCATGGGCGGCTACGCGGCCATGGCATTGATGCGCCTGGCGCCCGAACGCGTCGCCGGCCTTTGCCTCATGGACACCAGCGCCCGGCCGGATACGCCGGAGCAGGCGCGTCGCCGGCGCGGCATGATGGCGCTGGTCGCCCGCGGCAGCCGCTTCAAGGGCGTGACCCCGGGCCTGCTGCCGTTGCTGCTGCACCCCGACCGGCTGCATGATCAGGCGATGTGCAATGAGATCATGGCGATGGCCGACCGGGTCGGTCAGGCGGCCTATTTGCGCCAACAGGCCGCCATCGTCGCCCGGCCCGACAGCCGTCCCGATCTTGCGCGCGTTAGCGTACCGACCCTGGTCGCCGTCGGCGCGGGCGACCTGCTGACCCCGCCCGAGCTTGCCATCGAGATCGCCGAGCTCATTCCTGGCGCCGACCTGCAGATCGTCGAGGGCGCCGGGCACTTGTTGCCGATGGAGCGGCCCGAAGCGGCAACGGCTATCCTGCGCCGCTGGCTCGATGCAACCTTGTCGTCGACGCAGCGTCCAAGATAGCAATGACAAACCCTCCGGCTACGGCTTTGCCCATCGAGGACTACGCCCTGATCGGCGATTGCTGCACAGCCGCGCTGGTCGGCCGCAACGGCAGCATCGATTGGCTGTGCTGGCCCCGGTTCGACAGCGCCGCATGCTTTGCGGCCCTGCTCGGCGACGAGCGGAACGGCCGTTTCCTGGTTGCCCCGACGACGCCAGACGCCACCGCCACCCGCAGCTACCGCGATGGCAGCCTGGTGCTCGAGACGGTGTTCGACTGCCCGGACGGGCAGGTCGCCATCATCGACTTCATGGTGCCGAACAGCCCAAACAGCTGCATCGTCCGCATCGTCGAGGGCCGCAGCGGCGCCGTGCCGATGCGCATGGAGTTGGCGCTGCGCTTCGACTACGGCAACGCGGTGCCCTGGGTCACCAAGCGGCCCGGCGGCAACGGCGTCGTCGCGATCGCCGGGCCACAGGTGGTCGTCCTGCGCACCAACGTCCCGATACGCGGCGAGTCGATGAAGACGGTCGCCAACTTCTCGGTCGCGGCCGGCGAGCGCGCCTATTTCGTCCTGACCCAGGGCGAGTCGCACCTGCCGATCCCAGCGAGCGTCGACGTCGATGACGCGCTCTATGCGACCGAATTGCACTGGGCCGCCTGGGCCAACCGGCTCGCCTACACCGGACCCTGGGCCGATGCGGTCAAGCGTTCCCTGCTGACGCTGAAGTGCCTTACGTTTTCCCAAACTGGCGGCATCGTGGCCGCGCCGACGGCATCGCTTCCTGAGGCGCTCGGCGGTTCGCGGAACTGGGACTACCGGTTCTGCTGGCTACGCGACGCCACCATCACGCTGTTCGCCTTCATGTCGACGGGATACTACGACGAGGCCGTCGCCTGGGCCGAGTGGCTGCACCGCAGCATTGCCGGCAGCCCGGACCAGGTGCAAATCATGTATGGTATCGCCGGGGAGCGGCGGCTGACCGAACAGGAGATCTCGTTCCTGCCGGGCTATCAGGGCGCAGGCCCGGTGCGCGTAGGCAACGCCGCCGCATCGCAGCTGCAGCTCGATGTCTACGGCGAGGTGATGGACGCCCTCCACGCCGCCCGGCGCGCCAAGCTGCTGATGAACACCCAGACCTGGTCGGTGCAGTGCGCCATGCTGAAGCACCTCGATACGGTCTGGCAGACTCCGGACGAGGGCCTGTGGGAGACCCGCGGCGGCCGGCGGCACTTCACCTTCAGCAAGGTGATGGCCTGGGTCGCCTTCGACCGCTGCATCCAGGATGCAGAGGATTACGGCCTGGAGGGACCCATCGAGCAATGGCGCGCCACCCGGGACCTCATCCACGCCACGGTCTGCCGTGACGGCTACGACGAAAAGCTCGGCAGCTTTGTCCAGAGCTTCGGCTCCACGGCGCTGGACGCCAGCCTGTTGCTGATCTCGTTCACCGGGTTCCTGCCGCATAACGACCCGCGCATACGCGGCACGATCGAGGCGGTCGAGCGCGACCTGTTGGTGGACGGCTACGTGCTGCGCTACCGGACCGAGGACGGCAAGGATGGCCTGCCTGCCGGGGAGGGCGCGTTCCTCGCCTGCAGCTTCTGGCTCGCCTCCGCCATGCATTGCCAAGGGCGTGCGGAGGATGCGCGCGCGCTGTTCGAGCGCCTGATTGGGCTATGCAACGACGTGGGACTGCTCAGCGAAGAGTACGATCCCAAGGCGGCCCGCTTCACCGGCAACTTCCCGCAGGCATTCAGCCACGTGGCGCTGGTGACCGCGGCCCTCACCTTGTCCGGCGAGATACAGAACCGCATGGCGCCAGAGGCTATTCAGCGGGCTGCGGAGTGATCTGGGCGCGTCCCCGCCGCCCCGTCGCGAGCCGCTCCAGCGCCAGGTAAATCACCGGCGTCGTATACAGCGTCAGGACTTGCGACAGGATCAGCCCGCCGCAGATGGCGATGCCGAGCGGACGGCGGAACTCCGACCCGGTGCCGGACGCCAGCGCCAATGGTATGGCGCCCAGCAATGCCGCGAGCGTCGTCATCATGATGGGCCTGAAGCGCTCGCGGCACGCCTCCAGGATCGCCGCATGCGGCGTCATGCCCAGCTCCCGCTCCGCCTCCAGCGCAAAATCCACCAGCATGATCGCGTTCTTCTTCACGATGCCCAGCAGCAGCACGACGCCGATGATGGCGAGCACGTTGAGCTCGCCCCCGGTGATCAGCAACGCGAGGAACGCCCCCAATATGGCCGAGGGCAAGGTCGAGATGATCGTCAGCGGGTGGATCAGGCTCTCATATAAGATGCCGAGCACGATATAGATCGACACGATGGCCGCCATGATCAGGAATGGCTGGCTGGAGAGCGATTGCTGCAGGAACTTCGCGTCGCCGGCGAACTCCGTCCGGACCGCTTCCGGCATGCGCAGGTTCCGCACCGTGTCCGTCACCAAGGCGATCGCATCGCCCTGCGAGGTGCCGGGCTTCAGGTTGAAGCTGATGCTGGACGACGGGAACTGCCCCTGGTGCTTTACCGCAAGCGGCGCGGTCGCGACGTCGAGCCGCACGACGCTGTTGATCGGAACCTGCTGCGCGCCGGTTCCCGGCACATACAGCCGGCCGAGCAGCTCCGGGTCGATCTGCAGGCCCGGCAACGTTTCGAGCACCACGCGATACTGGTTGCGCTGGGTGTAGATGATCGATACCTGGCGCTGCGAGTAGGCGTTGCTCAGCGCGGCGTCGATGGCGCTCACGGAGACGCCGAGGCGGGAGGCGGCGTCGCGGTCGATGACCACATTGGCCTGCGGCCCCGGCCGGTCCTGGTCGCTTGAGACGTCCTCGATCCCTGGGACGCCGCGCAGTGCCTCCTGCAGCTTCAGCGTCCAAACCCGCAGCTCGTTCAGATCCTCGTCCAGCAGCACGAACTGGAAGCCGGTGCCGCCCGACCGCCCGCCACCGCGTAAATCCTGCGCCGAATAAAGCTGCGTCTCGATGCCGGACATCTGCATGAGCTGCGGCCGCAGCCGCGCCAGCACGTCCTCGCTGCTGATCTTGCGCTCGGATCGCGGCTTCAGCGAGACGGTGAGCTGCCCGCGGTTGATGCTCGACCAGCCGCTGGTGATGCCGATGACGCTGCCGACGCTCT
>CAZZWN010000177.1:0-7920 GCA_964657765.1 uncultured Acetobacteraceae bacterium | reverse complement strand
GCCGGGATCAATGGTCTAGGCAAGACAATCTTTGCGGCCCTAACGACGACGCCGCAGTTGGTCGAAGTACACGATGAGGATGATCAGCGCCCCGGTGATGATAAGCTGCCAGAACGGGTTGACGTTCAGCAGGTTCGCGCCGTTCGCGATCGTCGTCAGCAGGAAGCTGCCCAGCAACGGCCCATAGATGCTTCCGACCGCGCCAAACAGGCTGGTGCCGCCGATTACCGTCGCGGCGATGGCCTGCAGCTCAAGGCCCTGCCCGGTGTTCTGCGTGCCGATCGACAGGCGCGAGGTGGCCAGCACCGCCGCCACCGCCGCCAGGAAGGCAGACAGAATATAGGCGACGTAAATCATGCGCGGCACGTTGATGCCGGACAGCCGCGCCGCCTCGGGGTTGCTGCCGATCGCGAACAAGTAGCGGCCCCAGCGGCTATGGTGCAGGAAGACGTAGGACGGAATCGCGACGACGACGACCATCCAGAACAGGCTGGGCACGCCTAGGAAGCTGGACGGCGCAAAGGCGGTGAACGCCTCCGGCAGCCCGGAGATCGTGTTGCCGTTGGTGATCAGGAAACCCATGCCGCGCAGCGCGGTCAAGGTCGCCAAGGTCATGATGAACGGCGGCAGGCCGAGCTGCACGATGCCGAAGCCGTGGAACGCGCCGATGGCCGCGCCCATCGTCAAGGTGAGCAGCACCGCAACAGGGATCGCGACCTGCGCCTTCAGCAGCAAGGCCAGAATGACGCTGCAGAACCCGATGACGGCGCCGACCGATAGGTCGATGCCGGCGGTGATGATGACGAAGGTCTGCCCGACCGCCAGGATCGCCACCAAATAGGCCTGCCGCATCAGGTTGGTGACGTTGATCCCGGTCAGGAAAGTGCGCGTGCTGAGGGCCAGCGCCGCCCATAGCAGCATCAGCAGCCCGAACAGGGTCAGGCTGAGCAGCAAATTGAGGCGCGACTGTGACCGCCGGGCGGCGTCGATGCGGGCCTGGTCGGCGGCGATGTCGCTCAAGGGTCACTCCCGGTCAGGTGCCGATCGCCTGCGTCAAGATGGTCTCCACCGGAGCCTCGCGGTGGCCGTAGCTCGCGACCTTGCGGCCGCGGCGGAACACGTGCAGCCGGTCGGCAAGCTCATACACCTCCGGCAGGTAGGACGAGATCAGGATGATGCCGGCGCCCCGTTGCAGCAGGGCACCGAAAAGCCGGTAGATCTCGACCTTGGTGCCGACGTCGACGCCCGCGGTCGGCTCGTCGAAGATGAAAAGCTGTGCGCCGTGCGCCAGCCACTTGCCGACGACGATCTTCTGCTGGTTGCCGCCCGAGAGCGACTGCGCCAGCGTGGCGTGGCTGGCGGTCAAAATGCGCAGGCCGCCGATCTGCGCGTCGGCCGCCCGCGCCTCGGCCCGGCCGTCGATCGTCAGCGCCCGGGTCAAACGATCGAAAATCGCGAGGTTCAGGTTGGTCGAAACCCCGAGGTTCAGGCACAGCCCCTGGTCCCGGCGGCTCTCGGGCACCAGCGCCATGCCGAGCGCTATGGCCTGCTGCGGCGAGCCGATCGCGACTGGCCGGCCCTCCCAATGCACGCTGCCGGCTGTGGGCGGATGGCGGCCGAACAGCGCCTGCACGAACTCGCTGCGCCCGGCGCCGATCAGCCCGTACAGCCCGACGATCTCACCTCGCCGGACATCGATCGAAATATCCGCGAAACCCTGGCCGGACAGGCCCTGCGTCGCCACCAGCTCGGCCCCCGGCGGCACGGTTTCCTTGTGGTAGATCTGCTCGATCGACCGGGCGATCATGCCGCGGATCAGCCGCTGCTCGTTGGTGTCCGCCACGCGCTCGGTGCTGATCAGCGCGCCGTCGCGCAGGATCGTGACCCGGTCGGCCAGCTCGAACACCTCCTCCAGGCGATGGCTGATATACACCAGGGTCACGCCGTCCGCCTTCAGCCGGCGGATCAATGCAAAGAGCTGCGCCGCCTCCTGCCGGGTCAGATAGGCGGTGGGCTCGTCGAAGATCAGGAACCGCGTGCCCCGCAGCGCCGCGCGGGCGGTGGCGACGAGCTGTTGCTGGCCGATGGTCAGCGTGGACAGCACGACGCCGGCCGGAATGGCGAAGCCGAGATCGTCCAGCACACTCTGCGCCTCCCGCTCCATGCGCCCCTTGTGCAGCACGCCCCAGCTTGTGTGCTCGTTGCCGAGGAACAGGTTGGCCGCGACCGTCAGGTGCCGGCACAGCACGACCTCCTGATGCACCGCGTTGATGCCGAGCGCGATGGCGTCCTGAGGCCCGGAGAAGGTCACGCTGCGGCCTTCCCAGATGATTTCGCCGCCGGACTTGAGGTGCACGCCGGTCAGCAGTTTTATCAACGTCGACTTGCCGGCCCCGTTCTCACCGACGATGGCGTGGATCTCCCCGGCTTCGAACGCGAGGTCCACCTCGCGCAGGGCGTGCGTGCCGGTGAACCGTTTGTCGAGGCGGCGGAGTTCCAGCAGCGGCGTCATGGCGTCTTCCGGTGCGCCGGCGACGCTGCGGTCATTTCACCTTGGGGTTCAACAGCTCCTGGCTGCGGGCGCTGGCCATGTTCTCCTTGGTAATCGTGTTCACCCCGGTGTCGACGAAGGCCGGCGTCTTCTCGCCCTTGCTGGCCGCCAGCGCCGTCTTAATGCCGTCGTAGCCCATGCGATACGGGTCCTGCACGATCAGGGCGTAGATCACGCCGTCACCGAGGAATTTCACCAGTTTGTCGTCATTGTCGAAGCCGATCAGCGCGATCTTGTTCTGCAGCCTGTTTTCGCCGATCGCCTGGCCGGCGCCCTGCGCCATGATCAGGTTCGAGGCGAACACGCCCTTCAGGTCGGCATTGGCGGTGATCAGGTCCGTCATGATGTTCAACGCCGTGGTCGCCTGGCCGTCCGCGACCTTGTCGGCGACCAGTTTCAGGCCGGGATACTTCGCCAACGTCTCCTTGAAGCCCTTCGCGCGCTGATCCAACGAACCGACGCCGGGCAATGAGGTGATCAGCGCCACGTCGCCCGCGATCTTGCCGCCGTTCTTGGCGCCGATTCCCTGCGCCAGCGCCTCAGCCGCCGCCCGCCCGCCGGCGACGTTGTCGGTGGTCAGGAACGAGGTGAAGGCCTGGCTGTCGGCCGCGCTGTCGATGCCGATGACCTTGACCGACTTGGCGGCCGCGTCGATCGGCTTGCCGAGTGCGGCGAACTGGGTCGGCGAAATGACGACCGCAGCCGGCTTCCCGGCGACTGAGTTCTCCAGGATCGAAATCTGGCCGCTGATGTCGCTCTCGCTCTGCGCGCCGAGCTCCGGCACCCGCACATGCAGATCCTGCCCGGCCTTGCGCGCGCCGGCCAGCACGATCTGCCAGTAGAAGCTGGTGGTGTCCTTGACGATGATCGGGATGGTCGGCTCCTGCGCCCGCGCTGGACCGAACCCGAGCGTCGCAGCGATAGCAACGACGCCGGCGAGCAGCAGCTTCTTCATGGACGGTTTCCCCTAGCGTTTATATTTTGCCCGGAGGATGCCTTGCTTGCCGGCGCATATCAATGCTCGCGGCGGTTTCGACCAGGGCAATCGCATTTGCCCCTTTTCCGTCATTGCGAGGGCCCGCAATGACGGGTTGTGCGAGACCGAAGGCACGCCGGGCAAAATGCAATAACCCGGCCGCGCGTTGCGCCGAGCAGCCCGACCGCCTTGATCCCAGGTCGTTCCGCAGGTCGTCCTTCAGCTTATGGAGAACCCCACCTCGCCCGCGGCCGAACGCAGGTGCGCGCAGCCGGCCTTGGCGTAGGTCAGCGGATGCGCGCGGGCCGGGTCCTGCTCGGCCTCGACGACCAGCCACCCGGCGTAGCCAGCCGCGGCGAGCGGGAGCAGCGCCGCGGCGAAATCCACGCAGCCGTCGCCCGGCACCGTGTAGACGCCCGCCACCACGGCATCGAGGAAGCTCCAGCCCCCCCTTAGCGCCTGCGTCAGGATGTCCGGGCGCACATCCTTGGCGTGGACGTGGCTGACGCGGTGCGCCCAGCGGCGGGCGACCGCGGCCGGGTCGGCGCCGGCAAAGGCGAGGTGCCCGGTGTCGAACAGCAAGCCGACGCTGTCGGGCGTGCCGGACAGCAGGCGGTCGACCTCCGCGGCCGTCTCGATCACCGTGCCCATGTGATGGTGGAACGCCATACGCACGCCCTGGGCCGCCATCCAGTCGCCGATCCGGCCCAGCCGCTCCAGGAACTCCGGCCACTCGTCGTCCGGCATCACCGGGCGCTCGGCGACCGGCACGTCGCGCCGTCCCTGTACCGTGTCGGACGTCTCGGCGAACACCATCACGCCGCAGCCGCACGCCAGCAACAGTTCGAGATGCGGCCGCATCACCGCGATCTCCGCCTCGACATCGCGGTGCCGCAGCGCAGCGCCATACCAGCCGGAAACGAGGCTCAGCCCGTGCCGTCCCAGCACGGCCTGCAGCGCCGCCGGCTCGCGCGGGAACTTGTTTCCCAGTTCGATGCCGGTAAACCCGGCCTCGCGCGCCTCGGCCAAACAGGTTTCGAGCGGGGTGTCGCCGCCCAGCTCGGGCAGGTCGTCGTTGCTCCAGGCGATCGGGTTGGTGCCGAGGCGGACGGTCATGCGCCGCCCTGGGTCCGGCGGACCGCGACATAGGCGGCGCGCGCTTCCCGCACCTGCGCCCGCTCCGAGACCTCCGGCACCGCCACGTCCCACCATGCGCCGCCAGCCGGCGTGGCCGCCAGCGGATCGGTCTCAATGACAATGACATAGGTTCGGTCGGAGGCGCGGGCGCGGGGCAGCGCCGCCTCTAGCTCCGCCAGGCACGCCACCCGCTCCGCCCGTGCGCCGAGGCTGTGGGCGTGCGCGGTGAAATCCACGACCGCATCATTCGCCCGCCCGTCGGCATCCGCCAGCAGATTGTTGAACGACGCGCCGCCGCAGGCGCGCTGCAGCCGGTCGATGCAGCCATAGCCGCCGTTGTCGAGCACCACGACAATCAGCTTGCGGCCCAGCATCACCGAGGTCTGCAGCTCCGAGTTCATCATCAGATACCCGCCGTCGCCGACCATGACGAACACGTCTCGTTCCGGATGCGCCAGCTTCACGCCCAGCCCGCCGGCAATTTCGTAGCCCATGCAGGAGAAGCCGTATTCGACGTGGTAGCCGCCGGGCCCGCCGGCGCGCCAGAGCTTGTGTAGTTCGCCCGGCAGGCCGCCGGCGGCGCACACCATGACGTCGCTGGGCTGCGCGGCCCGGTTCACCGCGCCGAGCACCTGGGCGTCGCTCGGCAATGCCGTATTGCCCGGGGCCGTCGCAGCATCAACGACCATGGTCCACTCCGCCGTCAGCGCAGCCGCGTGCGCCTGCCACGCCGCCGGGCTCACATGGTCCTCGAGCGCCGCCGTCAGCGCCTCGAGCGTCGCCCGGGCATCGCCGACCAGCGGCATGGCGCCGTGCTTTCCGGCGTCGAACGCCTGGACATTGAGCTGGATCAGCCGCGGCCCGCCCGGCAGCAGCGCCCGCGAACCCGTGGTAAAATCCTGCAGCCGGGTGCCGACTGCGAGCACCAGGTCGGCCTCGCGCGCCAAAGCGTTCGCGGCCAAGCAGCCGGTGACGCCGATCGCCCCGACTGCGCAAGGATGGTCCCAGGGCAGCGCGCCCTTGCCGGCCTGGGTCTCCGCAACCGGAATGCCATGCCACGCCGCGAAACCCTGCAGCGTGGCCGCCGCCTCCGAATACAGCACGCCGCCACCGGCGACGATCAACGGCCGCTCGGCGCAGCGCAGGGCGTTGACGGCTTGCGCCAACTCCTCCGCATCCGGCGCGGGCCGGCGGATGCGGTGCGTCCGTGTCGCGAACAGCGCCTGAGGAAAATCGTACGCCTCCGCCTGCACGTCCTGGCATAGGCTCAGCGTGACCGGGCCGCATTGCGCGGGGTCGGTCAGCACCGCGGCCGCGCGCGGCAGGGCGGTCAGTAACTGCTCCGGTCGGGTGATGCGGTCCCAATATCGCGACACCGGCCGGAAGCAGTCATTTGCGCTGATCGTGCCGTTCTCCCAGTCCTCGACCTGCTGCAGCACCGGGTCCGGGCGGCGGCTGGCGAACACGTCGCCGGGCAGCAGCAGCACCGGCAGCCGGTTGACATGCGCCACGCCGGCCGCCGTCAGCATATTCATGGCGCCCGGCCCGATCGAACTGGTGCAGGCCATCATCTGCCGACGGTTGCGTGCCTTGGCGAACGCGACGGCCGCCAGCGCCATCGCCTGCTCGTTATGCGCCCGCAGGGTCGGCAGCGTTTCGCGGGCATGGAACAGCGCCTCGCCCATGCCGGCGACGTTGCCATGGCCAAAGATGGCCCAGCACCCGGCGAACAGCGGCGCGTCCTGCCCGTCGAGCAGGGTCCGTTGCGCCACCAGGAAACGCACGACCGCCTGCGCCGCCGTCAGCCGGATCGTCTGCACGATTTCCTCCTATTCGTCGAGGCGCACCGCCCGACCGCTCGCCATGCTCTCCAGCGCCGCATCCGCGAGCAGCAAGGCCTCGCGCCCCTCGGCAAAGCCGGCCAGCGGTTCAGTCCCGGTTTCCACGCATTGTACGAAATGGTCCAGTTCCGCCCGGTATGCGTCGGCGTAGCGGGCAATAAAGAAGTCCTGCACCGGGTCCAGCGCCCGCGTGCGCTCCCGGCCCCACGCCTCGACGGTCGTGAGGTGGCGGTTATGCGCCTGCAGCATCCCGGCCTGACCGAACGCCTCGATCCGCTGGTCGTAGCCATAGGCGCAGCGTCGGCTGTTGTTGATGTGCACCAGCGCGCCCGACGCAGCCCGCATGACCAGCATCGCCGCATCGACGTCGCCCTGGGCTTGGATCGCGGGGTCGATCAGATTCGCGCCCATCGCCTGAATTTCGACGATGTCGCCCATAAGATAGCGCGCCATGTCGAAATCATGGATCGTCATGTCGCGGAACAGCCCGCCGGAGCTTGGGATATAGCTTGCCGGCGGCGGTGCCGGGTCGCGGCTGGTGATGACGACCTGCTCGACCCGGCCGATCTCGCCGGTCGCCAGACGGTCGCGCAACGCACGGAACGACGGGTCGAACCGGCGGTTGAACCCGAGCATCACGATCGGCCGCAGCCCGGCGATGCTGCGCCAGCAGGCATCCACACGCGCGAGGTCCAAATCGATCGGCTTCTCGCAGAACACCGCCTTACCCGCCTGCACGCCACGGGCGATCAGCTCCACATGCGTGCTGGTGCTCGATGCGATGAGTATCGCATGGACGCGCGGGTCGGCCAGCGCCTCGTCGACGGAGTGCGCCCGGGATGCGCCCAGCTCGGCCGCGACCGCCGCCGCCGCCGGCCCGGCCACGTCGTAGCACGTCACCAACTGCGCGCCGGCGTGGGCGTGGATGTTGCGGGCGTGCACCCGGCCGATGCGGCCGCAGCCGAACAGGGCGAACCCGATCATGTCGGCGCGGAGCCTGTCGCCATGGCGGTCCCATTCAGGCCATAGAACGACATGGCGTTCTCCCCGAACACCGCATTGCGCTCGCCCGGCGAAAGCTGCGCCGTAAGACGGTGCGACCAGTCCCACCACGTCGCATAATCCTGCCGGGTCGTCAGCACCGGCCAGTCGCTGCCGAAGATCAGGCGCTGCGGCCCAAACAGCTCCAACAGGGTTTCGGCATAGGGCCGGATGGCGTCGAGCGGAGCACCTGGCGCAGCCTCGGTCACCAGGCCGGAGAATTTGCAGCGCACATGCGGAAACGACGCCAACGCCGCCATCCCGGTCCGCCACTCCGCGTGCCGGCCCAGTGCGATCTCGGGCTTGGCGGCGTGGTCGATGACGACCGGCAGCTCCGGGTGGCGCTCGATCAGCCGGGGCAAATGCGCGAGGTG
>CAZZWN010000176.1:0-7924 GCA_964657765.1 uncultured Acetobacteraceae bacterium | reverse complement strand
CACCCACGCGACGATAACGCACCTGCAACGCGCCCCGGCTATTGCGCCGGGGCGGCTGGAGCGGATCGACGCCATCGATTGCACCAGGAATTGCGCCCCGGGCGATTAGTGGGGACAGTGGGCCGTGCAACCCGGAGCCCGCGCGATGCCACACGCCACCACCGACGACAACGTGCAGCTCTATTTCGAGGAGACAGGGTCCGGCACGCCGATCATCTTCGTGCACGAGTACGCCGGCGACCTGCGAAGCTGGGAGCCGCAGTTGCGGCATTTCGGGCAGCGCTACCGGGCCATCGCCTTCAACGCCCGCGGCTATCCGCCGTCCTCTGTTCCGGAAGACCCGGCGCACTACTCGCAAAACCGCGCGGCGGACGACATCGCGGCCGTGCTCGACCGGCTCGGCATCGACCGCGCCCATGTCGTCGGGCTGTCGATGGGCGGGTTCGCCACCCTGCATTTCGGCTTCCGCCATCCGCAGCGCGCGCGGTCGCTTGTGGTGGCCGGCTGCGGCTATGGCGCCGAGCCGGCCCGGGCCGAGCAGTTCAAGGCCGATGCGGCCAGCATCGCCGATACCCTAAAGCGCGACGGCATGGAGCAGTTCGCGGTGCGCTACGCCCGCGCCCCGTCCCGCGTGCAGTTCGAGAACAAGGACCCGCGCGGCTTCGCCGAGTTCGCCCGCCAGCTTGCCGAGCACAGCGCGCTCGGGTCGGCCAACACGCAACTCGGCGTGCAGGGCGCGCGGCCGTCGCTCTATAGCCTGCAGGAGCCGATGCGGGCGCTGAGTGTTCCAACACTGGTGCTGACGGGCGACGAGGACTGGCCGTGCCTGCAGCCGGCCTTGCTGATGAAGCAGACGATCCCGTCCGCCGCGTTGTCGGTGATGCCCAACTGCGGCCATATGATCAATCTCGAAGACCCCGGCCAGTTCAACCATCTGGTCGGGCAGTTCTTGACGCAGGTGGAGTGCGGGCGCTGGCCGATGCGCGACGTGCGCGCGCTGGATTCAGGCGTACCTTAGGATCGGGGGGTCAACCCAGGCCGATCAACATCCTTATGGCAGCCAATCCGTTGGCGCCGGGCTGAACGCAGGCAGAGAGCGGCCATGGGCGCATCAGGACGAAGTGCTTGATCGCGGCCTCCGCCGGCAGCTTGAAACCGTGCAGCAGCAGCATCACGGCGGCCATGGCTCCGACGACGGGCCACAGCCGCATCCGTAATGGCGGCGAGCCCGCCAGCGCAACGAACACGGTGGCGGCGAGCACCCCGACGACGGCGGCGATCATCACCTCCAACGGGGTATGGGCGTGCAGCACCAGGCGGGTTGCGCCGAACAGGACCGCGAACCCGGCCGAGATCGGGACGGTCCAGCGCCAGTCCCCGCCGCGCCAGCGCACGAGCAGGCCGCATATGCCGCCATATGCCGCGGCGGCGGCGGCCGTGTGCCCGCTCGGGCTCATCAGCCCGTCGATGATGAGGTGCCCGCAGGCCAGGCAGGTGAGCTTGAGCACGAGCATGGCGCCCCATGTGCATGCTATGACCCCGGTCCATGCGAGCGCGCCGCGGCGCCAGCGCCCGAAATACAGGCCAGCCGCCACCGCGCAGACCAGCGGGATCATGACGGCCTGGTCGGCAAAGTTGGTGATGAAATATGCCAGTCTCACGGGTGCGAACGTCCTCTACGCTTGCCCTCATCCCGCAGCGTCCGCCGAGCGATGCCCCGCCTCGCATTGCACGGGCTCGGGATACGGTGGTGCTACGTTGCCGGCTTCAAAAGGGCTATAGTCGGGCTGCATCGATCCCGCAATCGCCGCGCGATTGATGCGGTGCGATATGGTGCCGTAACGACTATAACTTTATCGTTATGACGCATCTCCTGGTGATCCCGACCTACAACAGCGGCGTGCGCCTGCTGGACATCATACGGGTGGCGCGCGCGGCTGGTCCTAGTGGTCCGATCCTAACGTTTGAGGCCCGAACGTTAGGTGGATCGGTCCACCAAACAGAGGCTAGTGGTGCGAGTTAGACGGATGCTTTCGTCTGATTCGCACCATTAGACGCGTTGAGGCGACTGCTGCTCTGGGACCGGCAATATACCCGTTGCCGGCGCGGCAAACTAAGGTAGTTTCTCTCACGATGCTAACCGGTCTTTCCCGCCGCTTCCGGCGTCCGTTCCGCTGTGCCGGCCTCATGGCCGTGCTGGCGGCGCTGGTCAGCCAGCTTGCGCTGGGCGCCGTCGTCATTCCGGACGATCCGCAGTCCCAGCTTGCGGCGCTCGACGCCGCCAGCGTGTTCTGCCAATCCGGGGGCGGCGCCGACGACAGCGGCCAGCCGCCGCTCCAGCATCACGCCGCCGATTACGCGCTCTGCCCGTTCGGCATAGCGCTCGCGCTGCCGAATATCGTCCTGAGCCCGGCGCCGCTGGTGCCGGAGCCGAGCCGGAGCATTGCGCTGCCCACGGGCACGCTGCCGCAAGGCCGGGCGCCGCCGTCGCACTCCTTCGCCGCCAACTACCCACGCGGTCCACCCAACCTGGCCTGAGCCCGATCCCCCGTCCGCGGCGGCATGCCGATGCCGCCCGCCCGTGATCCCGCTGCATCCAGGACCCCTCATGACCCCATCGCTCCAGACGGCGGCGCTCGCCTGCGCTGTCCTGATCGCAACCCGTCCACCCCCGGCGGCGGCCCACGCTATCGCCGGCGTGCGTGTGTTCCCCGTGACCCTCACGCTCGATGACCCGGGCGTCGCCGACGAGGCCTCGTTCCCGACCTTCACCGCGCAGCGCTCCGGCGCGGACGGCGACGCCGGGGCGGTCCACGAGTACACCATCGGGGCCGAATTCGATAAGCGCATCACCGAACGGCTCGGCATCGCCATCAACACCAGCTACGTCATCCAGAGCACGGACCACGACAAGACCAGGGCCGGCTGGCAGGACCTGGTCGGGACCGTGAAGTACCAGACCTATGTCAACGGCCCGCACGAGTTCATCGTCTCGCTCGGCGTAATCCGCGAGTTCGGCCGGACCGGTTCGGTGAAGATCGGCGCCGACGAGTATGGCAACACGACGCCGACGGTCTATTTCGGCAAGGGCCTGGGCGACCTGCCGATCGGCCTGTTGCGGCCGCTGGCCATCACCGGCACCGCGGGGTTTTCCATCGCCGACAAGGAGCTGAAAGCGTCGCAACCCCCCTCGAACCCGGCGAACGCGACGCCGCCGCTCACGGGGATCGCGGCCCAGCAATTCAACAATGGCTATTCGAACCGCTGGGTGGGCGGGCTGTCGCTGCAATACAGCCTGCCGTATTTGCAGTCGCAGGTGCGCGATGTCGGCCTGCCCGACTTCTTCGGCCGCATGATCCCCTTGGTCGAGGTCGCCTACTCCTCGCCGGCCTCGTCGCCCAGCAATCTCGGCACGCAGCTCGTGGTGGCGCCGGGCGTCATCTACGAGGGCGATACGTTCCAGTTCGGCGTCGAGGCGCTGATCCCCGCCAACCGGGCTTCGGGCACGAATGTCGGCGTCATCGGCCAGTTCCACGTCTTTTTCGACGACCTGCTGCCCAACAGCCTCGGCAAGCCGCTGTTCAATTTCTGATCGGCAATCGCAGCCATTCATCGGAGACCATCCATGCACCGCGTCACGCTGCCAATCCTCGCCGCCGCCCTCGTGTTGCCCGGCGCCGCGTCCGCTCACGCGTTCCTGAAGTCTGCCACGCCGGCCGTCGGCGCCACCGTCCAGACGGCGCCCACGCAGGTCGCCATCGAATTCACCGAAGGCGTCGAACCGAAGTTCAGCGCCATCAAGGTGCAGGACGCCGCCGGAAAACCCATGGAGGCCGACGCCGCGCAGCCCGCGCCGGGCGACGCGAAGCGCCTCATGGTCCACCTGAAACCCTTGCAGCCCGGTATCTATAAGGTGACCTGGCATGTGACCGCGCAGGACACGCATAAGACCGAAGGCTCCTTCAGCTTCACCGTCAGCCCGTAGCGCAATGGGCAGCGTGGTCGTGTTTCCGGCATTCGACATCGAGGGAGGCTTAGCGCTTGCCCTCATGCGCGGGCTGTCGGTCGCCGCCCTGCTTTCCGTGTTCGGTGCGTTGCTGTTCCGCGCGGCGGTGGCGCCTCCAGTGCTATTGCTTCCTGGGCTAGCACAGCTACCAGGTGACTGGTTCCTGCGACGCTGGCGGCTGGTGTTCTGGGCGAGCTGGGCCGGGGCGATCCTGGCCACGCTCGGCTGGATGGCGCTGCAGGCCGCCTCGATGGCCGACGCGGACAGCCTCGCCGCCGCTGTGTCGGCCATGCCGTCCGTGCTGACGGACACGCGCTTTGGCCAGGTCCTGCTGCTGCGGCTCGCGGTCTTGGCCTTGTTGGCGCCGGTGTTGGCGCTGGTGGCGGGTCGGGGCGGGCGGTGGCTTTGGCTCGCGACCGGCCTTGCGGCCATGGCCACCGCGCTGCAGGCCGGCCATGGCCATGCCGCGTCGATGTATGACGGGCCGAGCCTGCTGCTGCTCTCTGGGGCGGTCCACCTGCTGGCGGCGGGCGCTTGGCTGGGCGGGCTGCTGCCGCTGCTGGCCCTGATCGCAGCCGCCCCGCCCGAGGCGGCCGCACTCGCCGCTCGCCGCTTCTCGACGCTCGGCACGGCATGCGTGCTGTTGCTTGCGGTTACCGCCGCCTATCAGTCCTGGGTGCTGATCGGTGGACTGCCAGGCTTGATCGGCACGGGTTACGGGTTGGTGGCGTCGCTCAAGCTCGCGCTGTTCGCGGCGTTGCTCGGTTTTGCCTGCGACAACCGGTTCCGGCTCACACCCGGGCTCACGGCCTCGACGGGCACGAAGCGCCGCCTGGTCCGCAGCATCGGCATCGAGGCCGGCGTGGGACTGCTGGTCGTCCTGGCGGCCGGGCTGCTGACCAGCCTGCCGCCGGCCATGCACCTGCAGCCGCTGTGGCCGTTCGCGCAACGGCTCAGCCTCGACGCGGTCCGCGAGGACGCGGATTTCCGGTTCGAGGTGCTCCAGGCGGCGTGCGCGCTCGCCGGTGCCGTGGTCCTGCTGGCGTCGGCGCTGTTCGCCCGGCGTCTCCGCTGGCCCGCGGTGGCGCTGGCGGGGCTCATTGCCTGGTTCGCCGTGCCGCATCTCGATCTGCTGCTCGCCGAGGCCCATCCGACCAGCTTCTACCTGTCGCCGACCGGCTTCGCCGCGACCGCCATCATGGACGGGGCGCGGCTGTATCCGGAGCATTGCGCCGCCTGCCACGGCGCCGAGGGGCATGGCGACGGGCCCGCCGCAGCCGATTTGCCGGTACCTCCGGCCGACCTGACCGCGAGCCATCTTTGGGCGCACAGCGATGGCGAGCTGTTCTGGTGGCTGTCCCACGGCATCGACGCGCCAAACGGTGGATCCGCCATGCCCGGCTTCGCGGCGACCCTTTCGGATGACGAGCGGTGGGACCTGATCGACTACATCCGCGCCCATAACGCCGGCGTGGCCATGGCAGCGACGAAAGCCTGGCAGGTGCCGGTTCAAGCACCAGAGCTGCAGGTTGCGTGCGCCGGCGCCCCGCTGTCGCTGCACGAGCTGCATGGCCGGTTCGTCCGCCTCATTGTCGGCGCGCCGTCCACCGAGGGTGCGGCGACCACCGCCGGGGACAGCGTGAGCTGCACGACTGCCGACAAATCGGCGGAACTGGCGTATGGAACCATCTCGGGAATTCCGTCGGCACAGCTGCCCGGCACGCAGTTCCTGATCGATGGCCAAGGCTGGCTGCGCGCCCTCGAACGGCGCGACGGCCCACAGGACTGGGATGATCCACAGGCCCTGGCGGCGCAAATACGCGAACTCGCCATGCATCCGGTCGATGCGGCGCCCGGCCCTGCCGACCATATGAACATGCAGATGTGAGGGAGATCAGCGATGAAGCCCGGCCAGACTGCCCGGCGAAAGCAACGGGACCGCCAGCCGTTCGCGACCGCGGGCGTCCTTGCCGTCGCGCTGCTCATGCTCGCGAGCGGCTATTTCTGGCTGGTCGGCGCCGGACGCGGGGCGCCGACGCAGGCCGCCATCGGCGGTCCGTTCGAGCTGGTGCAGGGCGACGGTCAGACGGTCACCGATCGCAGCTTTCGTGGCAAGTATCTGTTAATCTATTTCGGCTATACCCAGTGCGAAGACGTATGCCCCACGACCCTCGTCAGCATGGCGGCGGCGCTCGATGCGCTGGGGGGGAGGGCAGACGAGATCCAGCCGCTTTTCATCACGATCGATCCCGAGCGCGACACGCCGCCGGTGGTGCAGCGGTATGCCAATGGCTTCACGCCGCGGCTGATCGGCCTGACCGGCTCGCCGGGCGCGGTGCGCAAGGTGGCGGACGCATACCGGATCAGCAGCGTCGCGCGTCACGGCGATGTCGTCCAGGCGCGCACCATCGTGGACCATAGCTCGGTCGTCTATCTGGTCGGACCGGACGGCCGCTACATCGCGCCGATCAGGGCCGACCAGGCCGGTCCGGCCATGGCGGCGGCGATCGGGCGCTACGTTCGCTAGTAGCCGCAGGATGCAACGCTCCAAGGCCGCTCGCGTTACCGTGCCCGCAACGAGGGAGAGCGATATGACCGACCAGACCAAGACCGAACACGCCGACCGCACCGTTGGCGGCCCCGGCAGCAGCCACCAGAACGCCGACAAGCCCGAGACCCACCACCATCGCGAACGCGAGCGGCAGCAGCAGAAGGGCAGCAACGACTCCGGCGACCATCAGGGCAAACCCGACGGCGGCGAGCGCCCCTCCGGCCGCCACGGCCCCGAGGCGCCGCGCCACCCCAAGGACTAAAACGACGGAGACAGGCTGGACGGCGGGCGACAACCGCCGGACAGTGCGGGGTATGACACGTCCCAAGCATGACGGCCTGCCCCAGCCGTTGCGGGGCTGGGCCGTCGCCACCAGCGTCATCGCCGTCGGCATGGCGTCGCTCGACACCTCCATCGCCAACACCGCGCTGCCGACCATCGCCGGCGACCTGAACGCCACCGCCGCCGCGTCGGTCTGGGTGGTGAACGCCTATCAGCTTACATTGGTCGCGACGTTGCTGCCGTTTGCGGCGCTGGGCGAGATTTATGGTTTCCGCCGGGTCTATACCTGGGGCGTGGCGCTGTTCACCGTCGCGTCGCTGTTCTGCGCGCTGAGTTGGTCATTGCCGACGCTCACCGCCGCCCGCGTGCTGCAAGGGCTCGGCGCCAGCGGCATAATGAGCGTGAACACGGCGCTGATCCGGTTCATCTATCCATCGAACCAACTGGGACGCGGCGTCGGCTTCAACGCGCTGGTGGTCGCCGTCTCCACGGCGCTCGGCCCCACGATCGCCGCCGCCATCCTGTCCGTCGCGTCCTGGCAATGGCTGTTCGCGGTCAACGTTCCGGCCGGCCTGCTCGCGGTCGCGCTGGCGGTCCGCGCCCTGCCCGACACGCCGCGCGCAAAGCACCCATTCGACCTGCCCAGTGCCGTATTGAACGCCGTCACTTTCGGATCGCTCATTTTCTGCATCGGCGAGGTCGCCCATAGCGCCACCCCGGCCGTCGAGGCATCCGCCGGCCTGCTGGCGCTGGTCGCGGGCTTTTTCCTGGTGCGGCGGCAGCTCTCGCTCGCTGTGCCGCTGCTGCCGATCGACCTTTATCGCCGGCCGATGTTCGCGCTGTCCTCCGCCACGTCGATGTGCTCCTTCGCCGCCCTTCCTGTTTCAGACCGTGATGGGGCGCAGCGCGGTCGAGACCGGTTTGCTGCTCACGCCCTGGCCGGTCGCCACCGCGATCATGGCGCCGATCGCCGGGCCGCTGTCGGACCGGCATCCGCCAGCCATCCTGGGCGGGATCGGCATGGCCATCCTCTGCGTCGGCCTAGTGCTGATGGCGACCCTGCCTGCGGACGCCGGGCAGGCCAG
>CAZZWN010000175.1:0-7955 GCA_964657765.1 uncultured Acetobacteraceae bacterium | reverse complement strand
CAGCGGCAAATGAACACTTCGTCCTCCGGATTGCTCTCGATGGCGAACCCGGCCGCGCGCAGCATCGCCGCCGAGCAAGCCGCGTTCGGCGCCCACCAGTTGGTGTTGTCGTGCGAGTAGCTGCGCTCGATGAAATGCAGCTTCGGATAGCCGGGATCGTCGAAAACCGCCGTCTCCCAGAACCCGTAATCATCCGCCAAGGGCAGGACCGCGCCCGACCCGCGCTGCATGGATTGGAACACCAGCAGGTCGCCCGCGACATGCTCGCGGATCAAATCCAGGGCCAGCAACGGATGGCGCAGGTGATACAGCACGCCAATGAAGAACACGACGTCGAACCGTTCCGCCAACTGGCCGACATCGTAGACGGACATTTGCCGGAACTCGATGTCCAGGCCTTCGACCTCGGCGGCGAACCGGGCCTGCGCCAGATAGTCCTCGTCGAAGTCGATGCCCAGCACCCGAGCCGCGCCGCGCCGCTTCATCTCCATGGAATAGAAACCGGCGTTGCAGCCGATGTCGAGCACGGTCTTGCCGGATAGGTCGGCCGGCAGGCTGTCCTGGAAACGCTGCCATTTCACCGCGGGATAATCGCCCAGGAAGTGCTCCGGCGCAGTCGGGACGCCGCGGAGCCGCATGTTGTGGAACCACGGCCCCAGTGCCTGCAGCCGTTCGCGCACGTCCTCCGTCGTCCAGTCCCTGGTCAAACCGTGTTCCCCTCAGTTCGTCCGAGTTGCGCCTTGGCCGGACCTGTCCGTTTCTCGCTGCGGAGCGGCGCTCCCAGCGTGTCTGCGACATGCGGCGGCGCGGGCGCTGCGGCCTGCCCGCCCAGCAGGCGCATCGCCTCGCGGTAGCCGTTCAGCGTGCCGACGTCGACGTAGCTGGTGCCGGCCCGAACGCCCCAGGCCGCATTGCCCTGCGACAGCCAGGCATTCACCAGCGTGCCGATAAACTCGTCCGTCCGTTCGCGCTGCAGCCAGAGTGCGTGCAGCGCGTGCAGGGTTGCGCCGGGCATCTTGAACGCGCCCCAGATCCAGTTGGACCGGGCGACCTGGGACTTCACCTGGATCTCGCGCACGCGGCCGTCGGCGTCCAGGTCCACGGCATCGAACAACTCCGGCCGCTCGACCGGGAACAGCAGGAACGTCAGGCGGTCGTCCGGCAGCCCGCACAGCGCATCCGCGGGAAACCAGATGGTGTCCGGCAGGCCGACGATCACCGGCTCGGACGGTGGAATGAGCGGCAGGGCGCGGAAGATGGCGTCGCACAGCCCGACCGCTCCGGCCTGGCAGACATAGGCCAGGTCGACGTCACCCACGGTGCCGCCGAAATACTGCAGTATGTCGCTTTTCCAGGGCGAGATCACGAAGCAGATCTTGTCCGCCCCCGCCCGCACCATGCGCTCGATCAGGTATTCGCTGACAGCGCGCGGCCGCTCGACCCCGCTCGCGTCCAGGCGCGAGCCGACCGGCAGCAGTTCCTTGCTGAACGCCAGCGGTTGGATGCGGGTGCCGTTGCCGGCGGCCGGGATGATGCCCCACATCAGACCCGCTCCCCGGAGGACACGGTCTCGAATGCGGCCACCATCTCCGCCGCCCGGCGCACGGCGCTGTGTTCCGAGAGCGTGCGTTCACGGGCGCGGCGTGCAAGTGCGGCCAGCTCATCGGGGCCGGTGGCCAGGGCAGCGAGCGCGTCCGCGGTCGAGTGCGCCACCAGGATTTCACGGCCAGGTTCGAAGAAGCTTTCCAGGCCCGCCCAGGCGTCGGTGAGGATCGGCACGCCGCAGGCCGCCGCCTCGAACAACCGGCCGGACGGGCACCAGCCCATGCGCGCCATCGCGTCCCGCGTGACATTCAGGGTGACGCGGGACGAGCAATAGAACGCCGGGTGCTCGGGCGGCGGCAAGTGGCGCACGAAGAAGGTGTTGGGCGTCCACGGGAAGCCCTCGGGATACTGTGCCCCGCCGATCACGAAACGCTGGTCCGGCAAAGCGCGCGCGGGCTCGACGAACAGCCGCTCGAGCGCCGCCTGCCGGTCGGCGGCATAGGTGCCGAGGTAGGAGAGCAGCGCGTCGTAGGCGCGGCGCGGCGGTGCAGGGCGGTGCAGCGCCGGGTCGACGGACCCATAAATCGGCGTCACCCGTCGCGCGCCGAGCCGGGCCCGCAAGGCCTCCAACGCGCCGCCGCCGGTGTAGCTCAGCACCAGGTCGAACCCGGCCAGCCCGTCCGCTCCGATGTACTCGACGGCCTCCCCGGCATCGAGCCGCGCCAGGGTCACCGGGGTATCCAGGTCGTAGAAACAGCGCAGGACGGCGTTGCTGTCATGCAGCAATTGTGTCGCGGCGAGCGCGTCCGGACAGTAGGACGTGACGATCCCGACATCCGCCCCAGCCAAAGCGGCGCGCATGCGCGGCAGTCCAGCGGGCCAGTCGGGATACAGCACGAGCTCGCCGCCATCGGGGAGCGCCCAGAGGTCGCGATGTTCCCGGTAATACGGCACGTCGCGCTCGAAGAACGCGACCCGGTGCCCGGCCGCGAGCAAAGCGCCGATCAGGCCGCGCCACAACGCCGCATGGCCGTTGCCCCACGAGCTGCTGACCGCCAGGCCGAAGATGACGATCTTCATGCCGTCACCGTGCGGCGCCGCCGCGCGCGCGCCGGCGCGGCGTCGCACAGGAGATTTGCCGGGCCTCGGCGACATAGGACTCAAGCTCCGCCGCGCGATGGGCACCGGTATGGGCCGCCAGCACGCGCGCCCGCGCGGCCCCGGCGACACGGTGGCGGTTCTCTGCGCTCATGCCCTGCAGCAGCGCCAGCACTTCCGCAGGCGTCGCGGCAATCAGGATTTCCTCGCCCGGGCGGAAGAACGCGTCGAGCCCGGCCCACCAGTCGCTGATGATCGGCACGCCGCAGCACGCCGCCTCGAACAGCCGCACGCTGGGGCTGTAGCCGCAGCGGATCATGTCGGCGCGGGTGACGTTCAGGGTGAAGCGCTGCCCGGCGTAGAAAGCGCGGTGACGGCCCGGCGGCAGATGCTCGATGCGTTCGACGTTGCCGGGCCAGGGGATGTCCTCGGGGTATTGCGGCCCGGCCACCACGAACCGGCCGGCCTCCCACGCCAGCGCCGGCTGGCACAGCAGGGCGTCGACGGTCGGCTGCCGGTCGGTGCTGTAGGTGCCGAGGTAGCCGAGGTCCCAGGCCGGGTCCGCAGCCGGATCGGGCTGATGCACGTCCGGATCGGCCGAGCAATAGAGTGCCCGGGCCATCGCTGCGCCGAGAGTATTCTCGAGGTATTGCAGGGTCGGGCCGCCGGTGAACGACAGATAGAGATCGAAGCCGCGCAGCAGCTCCGGCGTCATGTAGTCGCAGGCATGGTCGGTGAGCGCCGCCAGGGTCACCGGGGTGTCGATGTCGTAGAACGCGGTGATCCCCGTCGCCAGGCGCTGGACCAGCGCGCCGACTGCGACGCCGTCGGGCACGTAGGATCCGACCATGACGAGGTCCGCCGCCTTGATCGCCTCCGCCCAGCGCTCCTGCAGCTCGTCGAGCCCGGCATAGAGCTGCATCTCGCCATAGGGCAGCGTCGGTAGGTCGCGGTGCTCGGCATACCAAGGCTTGTCGCGTTCGAGGAACAGCACGCTATGCCCGCGTTGCGTGAGGCCGCGCACCAGGCCGCGGAACGTCGTCGCGTGACCATTGCCCCAGGACGAGGTGATGGTCAGGCCGAGGATCACGATCCGCATGGCCGCAGCCTAACGAATCCGGCAGGTTGCATGGCGCTGGCGCACAATAAGGCAGTCCTATCGCAAACCTTGTAGGCCTACAAACCCCAAATCGCCTTGCGGTTCCCTGGCGCGAGATTCCCTGGCGCGCCGCGCTCAACCAAATCGGCGAGGTCGCGGCCGATTTCGCCGAGCGGCGCGGCCCAATCGCCGGGGCTGGATTGCCGGTAGAGCCGGACCTGGTCGTACCAAAGCGTGCTGCGGCCCCGCATCCAGCGCCAGTCGGCCTCGGCCCGCAGCAGCACCCAGGTCGGCCGGCCCAGCGCGCCCGCC
This sequence comes from uncultured Acetobacteraceae bacterium, assembly GCA_964657765.1. Classification (GTDB taxonomy): domain Bacteria; phylum Pseudomonadota; class Alphaproteobacteria; order Acetobacterales; family Acetobacteraceae; genus CAHJXG01. The sequence continues at coordinate 3,901 of CAZZWN010000175.1, read as the reverse complement.
AGATGCGCGACCATGGTGTCGACGGTGATAACGAGGTCGAGGCTGGCTATCAGCCGGGCGACGGCCATTACGTCCGTGCTGCGGTCGCCCGGGTCGAGCAGCCAAGCTGCGCCGTCGGCAAGGTCGTCCAAGCCGGGGCCGCGCTGCAGGCTGATGAACCGCGCGTCCGGCATCTGGCCGAGCGGCTCCAGGTCGGCGAGCGGCACGGAGCGGCCCGCATCCCAGCCGCCGGCCTGCCAGCAGAGCCCGACCCGCAGACCCGTCGCCGGACGAGGCCGCTGTTCGGCGGCCAAATAGGGCTTGCCATCCGGGACGAGCCGGAGCGCGTGGGCCAGCTCCATGATCTCGATGTCGCACTCGGAGGCGGCCGCCGGCGCGTCCTGGTGGAACGGCATCACCCGGTCAGGGCCGGAAAGGGTGCGCAGCAGCGGGAGCAGCTCGGGCTGCGCCTCCAAGGTCAGCTCGGCCACGCGGGCGCGGAGCAGCGGCAAATAGCGGCAGAACTGCAGCGTGTCCCCCAGCCCGTGGTAGCAGCGGACCAGAACCCGGCGCCCGTCGAGCGGCCGTCCATCCCAGAGCCAGCGCAGATGGTAGGGCAGGGCAGGGTCGTCCCGCGTCGCCGGGTCGCGCGCAGCGAGCACCGCGTCGCTGATGGCCCACGCGTCGGCGAACGCCCCCGCACGCATCGCTTCGGCCCAGCGCGCGCCCCAGTGATCGCCCCGATGCGCCTCCATGTCAGGGTTCCCGGAGCCTTGATGCAATGGGCATTGAGCCAGAGAGGGATGCGGCATAATCACCACCATCGGTTCACCGCCTTAATCGACGGCAACGTGGCAGCGCGGCCCGCGTTGCCTGGCCTTGTCCGGCGACGCCGGGCAGACTCGGGGCTGTTATGCAATATCATTTCGTAAACCAAGCTGCACGCCGGCGCTTTGCGGCCCTGCTTGGCTTCCTGCGGTCGGAAAGTGCGGGCGGCCTCGCGCTGATTGTTTCTGCCGTGGTGGCGTTGGCATGGGCCAACTCGGCGGCGGCGCCGACCTACCACGCGCTGCTGCAGCATCGTCTGGGCCCGGCGGTCTTCTCGGAGCCTGTGCAGGTCTGGGTCAACGACGCGCTGATGGCGCTGTTTTTCTTGTTGGTCGGGCTGGAGCTGCGGCGGGAGATCACCCAGGGCGAGCTGGCGTCGCCGGCCCAGCTCGCGGCGCCGGGGCTGGCGGCGCTGGGCGGGATGCTCGTGCCCGCGCTGATCGTCGTGACGCTGAACTGGCGGGACCCCGGGGCGCTGCGCGGCTGGGCGGTGCCCGTCGCGACCGACATCGCCTTTGCGCTGGCGGTGCTGAGCGTGCTCGGCAACCGGGTGCCGATCGCGCTCAAGGTGTTCCTGACGGCGTTGGCGATCATCGACGACCTCGGCGCCATCGTGGTGATCGCGGTGTTCTACACGAAGGGCCTCGATTTGGCTGCACTGGGCGGGGCGGGGCTGGTGTGGCTGGGGCTGCTCGGGCTGAATCGCGCGGGGGTGCGGCGGCTGTGGCCTTACATGCTCGGCGGCGTCGTGCTGTGGGCGCTGGTGTTTCGCTCCGGGGTGCACGCGACCTTGGCGGGCGTGGCGCTTGCCCTCGTCGTGCCGATGCGGGTGCGATCCAACGAGGACCAGGCCCCGGCGGAACGCTTGGAGCACAAGCTCGGCCTGTGGGTTGCCTACGGCATCCTGCCGCTGTTCGGGCTGGCGAATGCCGGGCTCGGTTTCGCGACGTTGCCGGCGGGGGCATGGTCGGACCGGCTGGCGATCGGGGTGGCGCTGGGCCTGTTCGCCGGCAAGCAGTTGGGCGTGTTCGGCGCGGTGCTGCTGGCCGCGCGCCTGGGCCTGGCCCGGTTGCCGGCAGGGGTGACGCGGCTGCAGCTTTATGGCGGCGCGGTGCTGTGCGGCATTGGCTTCACAATGAGCCTGTTCATCGGCGACCTCGCGTTCCGGCAGAGTCCGCGGGGGGACGAGGTGAAGCTGGCGGTGTTCGTGGGATCGTTGGCTTCGGCGGTACTGGGTTTGTTGATCCTGCGATTGGCCGCGCAGGCCGAGGTCGCGAAAGCGGTGGCGATCGCCGAGTAGGGGCGATGGGCCGATCGTGACCGAAAGCGGCCGGGGCGGGCTCCGCAAGCCGCTCTTCAGGCCGTCAGACCAAGGCGCAGCAGCTCGTCATTGCGGCGTGGCCCGTCCGAGGCCAGGAAGAACTCGTCGAGTTGCGGTGGTGCGACGCCCGTCCCAGCGAGCATGGCGTGGGCCTGCCCGCGATGGTGGGCCTGATGGACGAATAGGTGCGAGAGGACGGCCGTGGCCGTTTCCCTGTAAGGCACTCCGTCGCCGCGGTTGATGGCGATGAGGCAGGCCAGTACATCAGCGTCCAAGCCGTCACAATAAGCGACCAGCTGCAGATCGGTTTGCAGCTGCGCCGTCGCCAAGTCCGCAGCCCGCGGCAAAGGCGCCTCGGTCTTCCGCAGGGATCGGCCCGTGCCCTTCAGGTCGGCCAGATACGCGCGATCGACCACGAGAATATGGTTCAGGGTAAGCTGCAGCGACGGGAAGAAGCTTGTCCGCTCAGCGACGAACTCGTCTGCGCTTAGCCTAGCGCATGCGCCGTGCAAGCGAGCGTTGGAGCAGGCGTTGTTTCGAGCCATGGCGCTGAAATGCTCGTTGAGGTCCATAGTTGGCTCTTTCCTGGCCCATCGGGAGAGTGTGCCCGGAACGGCCGGGGTTCCAGCGAAAACGCTCATCGGACGCCGCCGCTGTTCGAGGCTTCGCGTGCGGTCGCATTCGGCCTCAAGCATAAGCGGCTGGATTGGCAGCCGGCTGGCCAGGATCAAACCTTGACTTCTGGCATCGAGAATGCAAGTGAACGTTCGTTCTCACACAGGCGCAACCGTGTCCCAAGCCGTCCAGCAGGCCCATCCCCGCCAGCGCATCATCGAAGCCGCCATCGCCTGTTTCGCCCAATCCGGTTTCCACGGCGCGTCCATGCACGAAATCTGCGTCGAGGCCGGCATGAGCCCCGGCGCGCTATATCGCTATTTCCCCAGCAAGGTCGCCATCATCGCCGCCATCGCCGAGGCCGAGCGCACCCAGCATGCCGCGTTCTTCGAGCGCATGGCCGAGGCCGACGATCCCGTCGAGGCCCTCGCCAGCATCGGCATCGACGCCCTGGAGCAGATGCTCACCGGACCCATTGCAACGCTGTGCGCCGAGACGATGGCAGAAGCCATCCGCAACCCAGATGTGCGGGACATGTTCGACCGCAACATACGCGAGGCCCGCGCCGCCGTCGTCGCAGCGCTCCAGCGCGGCCAGGCCCGCGGCGTCGTCGACCCGAGCCTCGACGTCGAGACCGCGTGCCAGCTCATCATGGCCATGGGCGACGGCTTGTGCGTGCATCAGGCGCTCGACCCGACGCTCACCGCCGACCGGTTTCGCCCGGTGCTGCAGCTTCTGCTCCGCCGCTTCCTGCGGCCGCAGGAGACGCGCGCATGATCCGCGCCTTGCTCGCCGCCATGCTGCTGATCCTGCCGGCCCAGGCGGCGCCCGCGCCCGTCGCCGAGCCACGGCCGCCCTCCGTCACCGTCGTTGCCGCCACCACCGGCCCGATCGCCGAGACCGCAGTGCTCACGGGCACGCTGGTCCCGCGCGAGGAAGTGCTCGTCAGCCCGCAGATCGAGGGGCTCGCCATAACCGAAATCCTGGCCGAGGAAGGCGACGGCGTCGCGGCCGGGCAGGTGCTCGCCCGCGATGAGGCGTCCTTCCAGCAGCAGCTCACGTCGACGCTCTCCGCCCCCACGGTCGACGTCGATAAGCTCGCCGCACTCCTCAAGCAGGGTCAGACGCTGGCCTCGCGCGGCCAGGCGATCCGCAACG
>CAZZWN010000174.1:0-8003 GCA_964657765.1 uncultured Acetobacteraceae bacterium | reverse complement strand
CTTGGGAGGCGTATACTCGGACGAGCTGCTCATGTTCAAAGCTCCAGGTGACCGGCGAACGCGCGATCGGACCGCACGATTGCCCAAGCCTATACCATGAAGCCGAAAGGCGCGACCGTCAGCGCTGCCGCCGCGCATATGACGGTTGCACAGCGCGCGGTCGTCGACGGTTGGAGAAAGGCTGGACGGCCTGGCCGCTACACAGCCTCAAGCGACGGAATGGCCGCCTTCGGCCTGATCCGCCCAGGATTTAAGCCCAAACCCTTACTTGAACAGCGTGAGCAGGCTCTGCGGGGCCTGGTTGGCGAGCGACAGCTCCTGCGTGCCCAGCTGCTGCTTGATCTGCAACGCCTGCAGCCGCGCCGACTCCTTGGACAAGTCCGTATCGATCAAGGCGCCAAGCCCAGCATTCAGGCTATCGATTTTCGCGCTGTTGAAGGTGATCGTCGCGTCCAGCTGGTTCGAGTCTGCGCCGGTCTGGTTCAACTGGTTCGCGACGCCCGTCAGCGCAGTGCTGAATGCAGTCGCACCGGTCGTTGCGGTCAGCGCCAGCGAAGCCGCGGTCTGGTCGGCGCCCGCTGCGCCGGCCGTGAACGTGTCCACCCCCAACGCGTCACGGCTGAACGTCGCGCCGATCAGCCCCGCCAACGTTGAGGCCAGCCCGCTCGTGTCCGCAGACGAAATGGTCGTCGTATTGCCGAGCTCGCTGCTGATCACCGACTTGGGGTTGCCCGCCACGGTGCCCGAAGCCGAACCGAGTAGGGTCTGGCCGTTGTAGGTCGAGTTGTCGGTATAGTTGGCAATCTGGGTCAGCAGGTTCTTATACGAGGTGACATACTGGTCGCGCTGGTCCTGAGTGGTGCTGTTGTTGCCGATTTGGACCAGCAGCGTCTTTGCAGTGTTCACGCTGTCGGAGATGCTGGTGAGGGCGGTCAGAGCCGTGCCGACCAGGCCCTTGGCGTTGCCAAGCTGCTGGTTCACGGTGGTCAACGCACCCACGTCGGAGCGCACGCGTTGCGCCACGGCAAAGGCGGCGCCGTCGTCCGTCGCATCCGACACGCGCAAGCCGGTTGAGATACGCTTCTCGGACGCCTGGAGCTGCGTGGTAGTCGAGTTCAGCGACGCAAGCGCGACCTGCGCGCCGATGTTGGTGTTGACTGAGTTCAGCGACATGATGTTTTACCCTCAATGGCCGCTGACCCGTGCTCCGGGAGCCGCACCTGCATTTTGCTTAGCCACGTCTTGCGGCCGAAGCGGAGTTTGCGCCAAGATTATTGCTAAATAGTAAACAACCGGCGTGGAGCGCCGCTTTAATGCCGAAAGCCATAATCCGCCTTGCCATTTTGCTGGCCCTCGCCGGCCCAGCTGCCGCAGCCGAGCCGGTGCTCGACCGCGTCACGCTCTCGTCCGGCGGCGTCGGACAGTTCGAGTTCACCGCCGAGGTCGACGGGGCGGCGACGCTGCCGCTTGCCGTGCCGCTCGATCAAGTCGACGATCTGCTGAAAAGCCTGATCGTCGACGATCCCGCGGGCGGGACGCGAAGCTTGCGCCTGCCGGGCCGCGAGCCGCTGGCCGAGAGCTTCCGGCCCCTGCCATTCAGCCCCGCCGCATTCGCCAGCGCCGAGGCCCTGCTCGGCGCGCTGGTCGGGGAGGCCGTGAGCCTGCCCGCGGCAGGAATTGCCGGCCATATCCTCGCCGTCACGCCGTTCGAGGCCGCATTGCCGAACGGCGCCGGCACGCTCACCCGGCATCGCCTGATCATCGCGACCGACGCCGGGATCGCGACCGTGGTGCTGGAGGATATGCCGGGCGTCGAGTTCGATGCGGGGCCGCTGCGGCAGCAGATCGCCTCGGCGCTGACGGCGATCGCGGCCCAAAGAATACAGGACCGCCGCACCATCCAGCTCAGCTTCGGCGACGGCGGCCAACGTGTGGTTCGGTTCGGCTACGTCGTCCCGGCGCCGGTCTGGAAGGCCTCCTACCGCCTCACCATCCCCGCCGCCGACGCGCCCGGCCCGGCAACGCTGCAGGGTTTTGCCGTCGTCGAAAACCTGAGTGGCCGGGATTGGCGGGACGTTGAGGTGCTGCTGACCTCCGGCCAGCCCGTGCTGTATCATCAGCCGCTGTATGAGGCCGTATTCGCGACCCGGCCCGAAGCCCCGGTCGACGTGCCGAACCGCATCACGCCGCAGCTCGACGCCGGGGCCGTGCCGTTCGCGGCGATGGCTGCCGCACCGCCGCCCGCGCCAGCCCCGGCGGCCAAGCGGACGCAGCAGGCAGACGCCGCCCCAACCGCGCCAGCCGAGACGCGCCAGTCCACGGCCGAAGTCGAATTCCGCCTGGCCAACCGCGTCAGCGCCGCATCGGGCGAGACCATGCTGCTGCCGATCATAAACCGCGGCATCCCCGCACAGCGCGTGGCACTGTTCCAGCCCGAGACCAACCCGCGCAACCCGTTGGTGGCGCTCCTGCTGACCAACGACGGAGCCGGAGCGCTGCCGCCGGGCCTGGTCACGCTGTTCGAGCGTCGGGCCGACGGCAGCGCCGCCTTTATCGGCGACGCTCGCCTGCCCGTCGTGCTCCCCGGCGCCGACCGCCTGGCGAGCTTCGCAGCCGACCTCGCCGTGACCGTCGACATGACGACCGGCGCGGACAGCGAGGTCACCTCCGGCCGTGCGGCAGCGGGCGTGCTGGAGCTGGTGCGGCGGGAGCGTGCGACCACGACCTATCGCGTCACGACCCCTGCGGGATCCGGCCGAACGCTGCTGATCGAGCAGCCGCGCCGCGATGGGTGGGCGCTGGTCGAGCCCCAAGGTGTCACCATCGGCCTTACACCCACGCACTACCGCATCGGCCGCACGGTCCCGGCCGGCGTGACCGACACGATCGATGTGACGATCGAGCGTCCGCGCAACGAGCGCATCGTCCTCGCCGACACCACGACGCCGCGGCTGCTGGCGATGGCGGAGGAGGGCCGGCTTTCCCCGGAGCTGCGGGCCGCCATGACGCGGGCGGCTGGCTTGCGGACCGAACTCGAGCGGCGCAGCGCCGCTTTGCGCCGCCTTGCCGAGCGCCGGGTCGCGGTCATGGCGGACCAGGACCGCGTGCGCGCGAACCTGGCGGCGGTGCCGGCGAACAGCGAGCTGCAACGCCGCTACCTCGGTCAGATGCAGCTGCAGGACAGCCAGCTCGCGACCCTGCAGGCGCAGTCAGATGCGGCCCAGCAGGCGGTGGACGAGGCCGATGCCGCGCTGAAGCAGTACTTGGCGACGCTTTCCTTGTAAGATGCCCGGCACCTGTTCGGGCTGGGGACCATTGCGATGCAAACGTTCCTGGGCCATGCAGGCAGCCCCGCGCCCTAGACGCAGACTGTGCCAGGAAAGACGCTGAATGGAAGCCGCGCCGACCCACTTGCGCTTGTCCGTGGTGATCGCGGTGTATAACGAGGCGGAGAACGTCGCCGCTGTGTTCAATGAGCTGGTCACGGCACTGGCCGGGCTGCAGCCGTTCGAGGCGGTGTTCGTCGATGACGGCAGCACCGACGCGACCGCCGACCGGCTCATGGCGCTGTCCGCCGCCCATCCCGGGCTGCGCGTGCTGCGCCACGACCGGCGTTGCGGCAAGACCGCCGCACTCCGCACCGGCGTCACCGCTGCCCGCTCCGAGTGGATCGCCACGATGGACGGCGACGGCCAGAACGACCCGGCCGACATTCCCGGCATGCTGCAGCTCGGCTGGGCCGCCGTGGGCCCCGCGCCATTGATCGCCGGCATCCGCCTGCGCCGCAACGATCCGCTGTCCCGCCGCCTCGCCACGCGCTTCGCCAACGGGTTCCGCCAAGCCGTGCTGGCCGATCATTGCCCCGATACCGGCTGCGGCCTCAAGGCGTTCCGGCGCGAGGACTTCCTGCAGCTACCGGCGTTCGAGGGCATGCACCGGTTCCTGCCGGCGCTGTTCCAGGTCTATGGCCACCCGCTGCTGTGCAAAACCGTGTCGCACCGCGCCCGGCTGCGCGGGCAATCGAAATACACCAACTTCGGTCGCGCCATCGTTGGGATCGGCGACATGCTCGGCGTGATCTGGCTGCGCAGCCGCACCACCCTGCCGCACAAGGTCACGGAATCCTGACCCCGCGATCGGACCGGCTGCGGCTGCGCACCTACCTGGCGCTGGCCATTGCGGCGCTGATGCTGTTCCTGCCGGGCCGCGCCCGCCTGCCGGCGATCGACCGTGACGAGTCGCGCTACATGCAGGCGACCTCGCAGATGCTGCAAACGCATAATTTCATCGACGTGCGCTTCCAGGACCGGCCGCGCTACCTGCAGCCCGCCGGCATCTACTGGCTCGAAGCCGCATCCGTCGCCGCCCTCAGCGACCCGGCTGCGCGCGAGCCATGGGCCTACCGCGTCCCGTCACTGATCGGCGCGGTCGCGGCCGTGCTGCTGACGGCATGGATCGGCAGCACGCTGTTCGGCGCGACGGTCGGCCTCATTGCGGCGCTGCTGCTGGCGACGTCGCTGCTGATGGGCGTGGAGGCGCGCATGGCGAAGATCGACGCCACCCTGCTCGCCGCCATCCTGGTCGCGCAGGCAAGCCTGCTGCGGATTTACCTGGACGGCGTCGCCGGCATCGTGACCCGGCGACGCTGGGCGGCGCTGCACTGGGCGGCCCTCGGCGTCGGGCTGATGCTGAAGGGGCCGTTGATCCTGCTCGTCAGTTGGGGAACCATCTTGGGCCTCGTGCTGTCGGAGCGCCGCATGGCCTGGCTACGGCGGCTGCACGCCGGCTGGGGCTTCGCGCTCATGCTCGCGATCGTGCTGCCCTGGTGCGTCGCGATCGGCGTGGCCAGCGGCGGCGACTTCTTCGCGCGGTCGGTCGGCGACAATTTCCTCGGCAAGGTCGCGCAGGCGCAGCAGGCGCATGGCTTCCCGCCGGGTTACTACCTCGGCGTGTTCGCCGTCACCTTCTGGCCGGGCTCGCTGTTCGCCCTACTGGCGCTGCCGTTCGCCTGGGCCCAGCGACGCACGCCGGCGGTGCGCTTCCTGCTCGCCTGGATCATCCCGACATGGCTGCTGTTCGAGTTGGTGGCGACGAAGCTGCCGCACTACGTGCTGCCGACCTATCCGGCGATCGCCTGCCTGACGGCCGCAGCCGTGTTGGCACCCGGCGCGTGGCAGTTCGGCCGGGCTTGGCGCTGGATCGGCCTGGTGTATGGCGTTGTCTGGGTGCTGATCGGCGTCGCACTGGCGGTTGCCGGGCCGGTCCTGCTCTGGTCCTTGGAGCGGCGGGTCGACGCGCTGCCGATTTTGGCGAGCCTGGCCGGCATCGGTCTGATCGCCACAGCCGGATGGGCTGCGTGGCGACGCCTGCCCCGCCCGGCAATGGCCTTGGCGGGTACATCGGCGCTGGTCTTGTTCGCCAGCAGCTATGCGCTGGTCCTGCCCAATCTCTCAACGATTTGGCTCAGCCCGCGCATCGCCACTGCGGTCGCGGCGGTGCGGCCCTGTCCAGACAGCGTGCTGGCCTCGAGCTCATTCAGCGAGCCCAGCCTGGTGTTCCAGGTCGGCGAGGACACGCGGCTGATCGGGCCCGCCGCCGCGGCCGACTACCTTGCGGACCACGCCGCCTGTGGACTGGCGCTCATCGGCACGCGTGAGGAGCCGGCGTTCCAGGCGCGCATGCAGGTCTTGGGCATGACGCCCCGAGCGCTGACCGAGGTCGATGGCCTCAACTACTCGACCGGCCAACGCCTCAGGCTGACGCTCTACGCCGGGCCTTGACCCGGCGTATCGCGTTACACGGCGAACGCGGTCCGGCCCTGAGCTTGGCCGGTCGTGAGAAAGCTGGTCAGCGGGTCGGTCCCGCTGTTGCGGACGTCCGAATAGGCCGCAAGGTACTTCGCCGTCGAGAAGGCGGCGGACGGGTCGCTGCCGTTCTTCCACCCGACCGTCTCATACTGTTTTAGCGGGTCGATATTGGCCGCGCGCACGTCCGCGTTGTGCGCGAGGTAGTAGTTGGTGTCGAAATACAGGTCGGGGTTCAGCCCCTTTTGCCAGCCGGTCGCATCGTAGCTCGCGGCCGCCTGCTGCTGCCCGGCCACACCGGCCGGGATCAAGGTCGCGCCCAGCTGCTTGTCGTAATAGGCGGCGACCACCAGCGGGTCGGCCGCGGCAGAGCCGCCGGCCAGGAAGGCGACCCGGCCCTCGGTCTGCCCATAGCTCAAGTAATGCAATAGCGGATTGAGCCCGGCTGCTCTCACATCAGGGTTGGCGGCGAGGTATTTGGCGTCCGAGAACATCAAGCTGGGCTCGCGGCCCTCCTGCCGGCCGTATTGCTCGAAATGCAGCAGCGGATCGAGGCCCGCCGCCTTCACGTCCGGGTTCTGCGCCAGGTAGTAGTTGGTGTCGAACAGCGCATTCGGATTGCGGCCTAGTTTCCAGCCATTTGTCTCATAGTCCGTCTGAGGATCGCCCCCGGCCGCGGCGACGTCCGGATACTGGGCCAGATACCAGGCCCGGTCGATCATCGGATCCGGCGGGACGGATGCAACCGGGAACGCGCTATGGCCCTCGGCGCGGCCGACGGTCATGAACTGCAGCAGCGGATCGATGCCGGCCGCCTTCGCGTCTGGATAGGCCGCCAGATATTTGCTCAGGCTGAAGTTCGGACCGGGATCGCGTCCCTCACGCCAGCCATAGGTTTCGTAGTGCACCAGGGGATCGAGGCCCGCAGCGGCAACGTCCGGGTTCTTCGCGAGATACCACGACGTGCTGAAATAGGCGCTGGGGTCCCGGTGTTCCTTCCAGCCATACTGCAGGTAGTGCTGCAGCGGATTCATGCCCGAGGCGGCGACGTCGGGATTGTTCGCCAGGTAGTAGGCGGCGTCGAAATCCGGGTCCAGGAGGTGCGTGGTCTGGAGCAGGGTGCCGCCGGACTGATCGTCCCCGAGGCTGAACTGGCCGACGCTGTAGGTGGCGGCGTCGCTGCCAAGCTTGAAGCTCCCCATCGACACGCCGCCCTGATTGACCTGAAGCGTGCCGCCTGCGAGGCCGAGGGTGAGGCCGGCGCTGTACGCGAGGCCCTGAAGGTCGACGCTGTCGCCAATTTGGAAACCCTGCAGCGTTGCACCCGTGGCGCCGCCCCCCTGGAACACGACCTGTCCGGTCGCGTCCTTGAACGTGATCGCGCTGCCGAAAACCGTGGGCCCGGCGAATACCAATGCGCCGCCGGATTGCAGCGTCAGCGTGCCGGGCTGGGTTGCCTGGTTGATATTGACCTGAGGACCCACGATCAGCGTGCCCTCGACGTCTATCGCTCCGCCGTTGACCAAGGTGCCGTTGCCGCCGAGCGTGACCGAGACCGTCGATGCCACGTCGACGATGGCGCCTTTACCGAAGGTGACGGTCTCGCTGACGGCGCTGTCGGGGGTGCCGAGGTTCAACGAGCTGGCGGTGAAGTAGCCCGCGGCGAAGTTGATCGACGCATTATCGAACAGGGCGGAGTTGCCGAACGTCACCGCCGAACCGCCAACACGGAGCAGGCCGGGCGACGTGCCGTCCGCGGCCACGAAGGTCGTATTGTCCAACAGCGTCAGCTGGCCGTAGTTCGACAGCGTCAGCACGCCGTAGCGGTATGGGCTCGCCAGATCCAGCGTGCCCTGCACGCGCACGCCGTCCAGGGCTGCCGCGCCGTTCCGCATCATGACGCCGCCATTCATCATCAAGGTCCCGCCCTTGAGCGTGCCTTGCAGCAGCAACCGACCGCTATTCAGGTTTACCGATCCATTGACGGTCAAGCCTTGCAGCGAAACTCCGAGCGTCGCGCCCGCTGCATTCAGGGTCACGCTGCCGATGGAGGTCAGTGCGGCGTTGCCGACTTTGACGGTGTAGCTGCCCGGGGCGTCGATCGTGACGACGTCCGTGGAGGCCGAGCTGCTATCCGGCGCCAATCCCGAAGACCAGTTCGCACCGAGGTACCACGACCCGTTGCCCGTCAACCATTTT
>CAZZWN010000173.1:0-8006 GCA_964657765.1 uncultured Acetobacteraceae bacterium | reverse complement strand
ACCGGGGCCACCATGGTGCACGCCGGCCGCATGCACGAGCCCTGGGCACGCCAAGCCGACGCAACGACCGCGGCTGCATTGCAACAGGCCGGCGCGGAGCTGACGCTGCACCGGACCGTGACCCTGTTCGACCTCGACGCGATACGCACCAAGACCGGCGGCATCTACGGCGTTTATACTCCATTCGCGAAAACCTGTCGCGCGCTGGGCGAGCCGCGTGCGCCCACCCCGGCGCCTGACCGCATCTCCTGCCCGGCGGCGCCCCGGTCGGACCGCCTGGAGGACTGGGGACTGCTGCCGACCCAGCCGGACTGGGCAGGCGGGTTCCGCGACACCTGGAAGGTCGGCGAGGCCGCCGCGCACGACCGGCTCGCCGCGTTCCTGTCCAAGGCGGTGCACGGCTACGACACCGGCCGCAACCTGCCGGGGCAGCCCGGCACCAGCATGGTGTCCCCGCATCTGCACTGGGGCGAGCTGTCCCCGGCCCAGGTCTGGGCGACCGCGCGAACCGCCGCACAGGCGACCGGCAAGGGCCTGGAGGTGTTCCTTGGCGAGATCCTGTGGCGGGAGTTCTCGGCTTATTTGCTATGGCACAACCCGCATATGCCGGAACAGCCGCTCCGCCCGGATTTCGCCCGCCTCGCCGTGCGCGAGGACCGTGCCGACCTGCGCGCGTGGCAGCGCGGCCGGACCGGTAGCCCGATCGTCGACGCCGGGATGCGGCAGCTATGGCATCTCGGCTGGATGCACAACCGCGTCCGCATGATCGCCGCGTCGTTCCTGGTGAAGCAGCTGCTGCTGCCCTGGCAGGCCGGCGAGGCGTATTTCTGGGACACGCTGGTCGACGCCGACCTCGCCAGCAACGCTGCCAGCTGGCAATGGATCGCCGGCTGCGGCATCGACAGCCAGCCGTTCTTCCGCGTGTTCAATCCCGTCAGCCAAGGTGAGAAGTTCGACCCGGATGGCGCCTACGTCCGTATGTGGCTGCCGGAATTGGCGCGGCTGCCCGACAAATATCTGCACGCGCCCTGGACCGCGCCGCAAGCCGTGCTCGCCGAGGCCGGCATCGAGTTGGGCCGCACCTACCCGGCGCCGATCGCCGACCTGCCCGAGGCGCGGCAGCGTGCGCTCGCCACCTATCGCGCCACCGTCCGGCGCGCCGCCGCGTGATCCCCGCGGGCATGCCGCTGCGCGTGGTGGGCGACGTGCACGGCGACATACGCGCCTTCACCGCCGCCACGGCGACCGACCGCTTCGTGGTGCAGCTCGGCGACCTCAGCGACCATGGGCCGGACAGCGCCGGCGTGCTGCGCACCATGTTCAAGCTGATGGACCAGAAACGCGGCCTGTTCATTCTCGGCAACCACGACCGCAAGCTCGGCCGCGCGCTGTCCGGGCAGGCGGTGCGGATGGACGCGGCGCTGCAGACCACGCTGGCGCAACTGGACGACCGGCTGCGCGAGCGTGCGCTGCGTGAGATCACCAACGCTCCGGCGTGGCTGTCGCATGGCGACATTGCCTTCGTGCATGGTGGCTTCCATCCGGCGATGCTGAGCGAGCCGCCACCGCCGCCGCTGGGCCGGGTGGACCCGCTGCTGTCCCGCGCGCTGTTCGGCGAGACGACCGGCCGCATGCAGCCGGATGGCTATCCCGAGCGGGTCCTACGCTGGGTGGACCGGATTCCGGCGGGCTTGACGGTCTACTGCGGCCACGACCAGCGCAGCACGGACGGGCGGCCCTATCGCCGGTCGGGGTCGTCGGGCGGGCTGGCCATTTTCATGGACACGGGCGCCGGGAAGGGCGGGCATCTGTCCTGGATCGATCTGCCTGGAGTTGGTGGCTAAACCACCTCGCCCGCATCCATCGCCGCCAGGAAGCCGGCCGCCTGCTCGCGGATCGCCGCCACGCGTGCCGGGTCCATCTTGGCCAGCGTCCGCACCGGCATCGCCATGCGCGGGTTCTGGCCGAATCGCTCGGAATGCCGGGCGATGAAGTCCCAATACAGCGCGTTGAACGGGCACGCCCCCTCACCCACGCTGCGCTTCACGTCATAGTGGCACTTGCGGCAGTAATCGCTCATGCGGTTGATGTAGGCACCCGACGCCGCGTAGGGCTTCGACCCCATGATCCCGCCATCCGCATGCAGCGCCATGCCGCGCACGTTCGGCATCTCGACCCACTCGTAGGCATCGGCGTAGACGATCAGGTACCACTCATCCACCTCGTCCGGACTCAGCCCCGCGAGCAATGCGAAGTTGCCGGTGATCATCAGGCGCTGGATGTGGTGGGCGTAGGCATGCCGCCGCGTGTCGGCGATCGCCTGGTGCAGGCAGTTCATCCGAGTGTCGGTCGTCCAATAGAACGCCGGCAGGCTCCGGGTGGCTCCGAGGCTGTTCAAATGGCCGTATTCCGGCATCTTCAACCAATAAACCCCGCGCACGAACTCGCGCCAGCCCAGGATCTGCCGCACGAAGCCCTCGACGGCATTGAGCGGCGCCGATCCGGCACGCCAGGCGGCCTCTGCGGCCTGGCACGCCTCAAGCGGCGTCAGCAGCCCGGTGTTCAGCGAGGTGGAAATCAGCGCGTGATACATCGCGCTCTCCCCGGTCTTCATCGTGTCCTGCCAATCGCCGAACAGCGGCAGCCGATTGGTCACGAAATCCGCCAGCGCCAGGGCGGCGTCCCGATGCGTGACCGGCAGCGCGAAGCCGTCCACGTCGCCGAAATGGCCGGGGAAATGCTGTGCTACGAGCGCCATCACCTCCAGCGTGATCTCGTCCGGATCGAACCGCGGCACCGGCGGCGGGGCGATCGTCTTCGGCAGCGGCTTGCGGTTGTCGGGGTCGTAGTTCCATTTGCCGCCCGCCGGCGCGCCGTCGTCCAGCAATATGCCGTAGCGGCGGCGCATGTCGCGGTAGAAGAACTCCATGCGGAACGCCCCGCGGTCGCGCGCCCAGGCGCGGAAGTCCTGGATGCGGCACAGGAACCGGTCGTCGTCGCGGATATCGGTCTCGACGCCGGACGCCTCGTGCCAGAGCCGCATGTCCTCGCTGAGCCGCCACTCGCCGGGCTCGGTGGCGACGACCGCGGCCGGCTGGTGCCGCGCGACGGCGCGCAGCATCTCGCCGCGCAGGCTGCCGGTATTCTCGGGGTCGTCGAGCTTGATGTAGTCGACCCGCACCCCTCGCGCCTCCAGCGCCCGGGCGAAATGCCGCATCGCCGACAGCACGAGCACGATCTTTTTCGGGTGGTGCCTTACGTAGGTGCACTCGCCCACGACCTCGGACATCAGCACGACGTCCTGCATGGGATCGAGGTCGCGCAGCGCGCTCAGCCCGGCGCTGCACTGGTCGCCCAGCACGATCCGCAGCGTTCCGGGCATCAGCCCTTGACCCGCACGTTGGAGCGCCCGCCGTCCACGGCGAAAATCTGGCCGGTGATCCAGCCGGCGTCGTCCGACAGCAGGAAGGCCGCCAGCGCCCCCGCGTCATCGCCCTCGCCCAGGCGGGCAATCGGGTGCATCGCCGCGATCGCCTTCGCCACCGCCTCGTTGCCGGTGATCGGCTGCGCGATGCCGGACTGCGTCAGGCTGGGGGCAATGCAGTTCACCCGAACTTGCGGCGCGAGCTCGGCGGCGAGTGCCACGGTCAGGCCCTCGACCGCGCCCTTGGCCGCCGAGATCACCGCATGGTTCGTGAAGCCGGAGCGGACCGCAATGGTGCTGAACAGCACGACGCCGCTGCCGGGGCTGGCCTTGAGCGCGTCGGCGCCGGCGGCCACCGCGAGCGCCGCGCCGACTGCATTCAGCCGGAATGCGTCGATGAAATCCTCGGCTGTCGCCCGGCGCAGCGGCCGCAGCAGGATGGACCCGACGCAGTAGGCGAGGCCGCCGATCATCGGCCCTGCCTGCTGCACGGCGGCCGCCAGCGCAGCGTCGTCGAGCGCGTCCGCGACCGCATAGGTCCCGCCCAGCTCGGCCGCCAGCCCAGCGACCCGAGCCGCATCCCGGCCCACCAGGTGCGTCGCCCGTCCCCGCGCCGCCACGCGTCGCGCGATGGCGGAGCCGATTGCCCCCGCGCCAACGATCACCACTGGTCCGGCCATGCCCACTCCATCAAAGCGCAGTCGCGAGAATGGCGCCGAAGCGGCTACGCACAAGCCTCGAAGCCCAGGGATGCCCAGGGACACATCGTAGACACATAGTAGTTGACTTGCGACCCGGCCCAGGCCAGGGCACTCTCTGTCCATGAGGCAACTCCTCCTGCTCCGGCACGCGAAATCTTCGTGGGACGAACGCGACATCCCCGACCATGACCGTCCGCTCAACCGGCGCGGCGAGCAGGCGGCGGCGGCGATGCGCACTGCGATGGAGGGGCTCGGCCTGGCGCCGGACGTCGTGCTGGTATCGACATCCCGCCGCACCCTGCAGACGCTGGAGGCGCTCGAGCCCTGGGCCGACACGCCGCTCGTGGATCGTTTGGCCGGGCTGTATCTGGCCCCGGCGCCTGCGATACTGCAGGCGATCCAGGAAGTCGGCGCAATGGCACGCAGCGTGATGGTCGTCGGCCACAACCCCGGCCTGCATGATTTGGCGATGCTGCTCGTGGGCGCGCAGGCGGCGTCGTTCGACAACGCCGACATCCGCCGGCTGTCCGAGGGCTTCCCGTCCTGCGCGCTTGCCGAGTTCAACATAACGGGGCCGTGGCAGGAGCTGAACGAGGGCGGCGGCCGGCTGACCCGGTTCCTATGCCCGCGCGACCTGCCGGGCGGAGGCTGACGTCGACGGCATGGCCGACGCTGCCCAGGACGCCGCTCTAGAATTCGCGCTTAACCCCGACGACATCGCCAAGCTCATCAGAACACCGCGGATGACCCGTGCCGGCCGGGCCGCCTCCGTCACCACCCTATGGCACGATACGCCGGACGGCGCGTTGGCCGCACGCGCATTGTCGTTGTCGGAGCAACGCGGACGCTGGCGGCTGGAGGCGCTGCGTCCGTCGCGCGCTCGCCCGTGGCCGCCCGGCAGCCCCGCGCCTCTGATCGCCGAGAGTGCCAGCCTCGCGGGCCTCCACCATGCGCTGCCCGAGGGGCTGACGCTCGTCGCGGCGTTGCGCGGCCGGCGCATGGAGTTCGTCATGCAGCCCGATGGCTGGCCGCGGAACTCCGTCGGCATCGATCCAGAGGCGGGGACAGCGGGCCAAACACCCGGTGCGCCGGCCGCGCCGGTGCGGCTCACGGTGCTGAACGGGCAGTTGCGCGGGGTCGCCGCCGAGCAGGCAACGTGCCGGCTGCTGCTGCAGGGCGACGCCGCGCTGCTCAAGCTGCTTGCGGTCGAGCTTGCCGGCACCGTCCGGCTGTCGGTACCGCGGGCGGGGTTGGCGGCCGCAGCGGTGGGGGTCGCCCGCGGCATTGAGACGCCGCCGCGTCACGAGGGGCCGCCGGCGACGACGCCCGGCCTGCACTTGACCGACAACGTCGCCGTATTGATCGGGCAGCTCCTGGACACGATGCTGCATTGGTCGGCCGGCGCCTGCGCGGGCGCCACTCCGGTGCCGGTGCATCAGATGCGCGTCGCCACCCGGCGGCTGCGGTCGGCGCTCACCGTGTTGAAGCACGTCGCGGCATTCCCGGACTTGGCGCCGCTCAGCGCGGCGCTGCGCGACACCGCCGCCCGGCTCGGCGCCGCCCGGGACTGGGACGTGTTCCTGGGCGGCACCGCGGAGCGGATCACGGCGGCGTTCCCGGACGACCCACGGGTGCGCGCCTTGCTTGCGGCGGCCCGGCGGCGGCGTCGTACGGCCTATGCGGAGCTGCGCGCCTACCTATCGAGCGCCGCGTTCCGCGAGCTGGAGGTCGGCCTCGCCTGCGCGTCGGTGCTGCGCCCGTGGGAGCGCGAGGGCACGCCCGACCCACGGCTGCAACAGGACACCACCGTGTTCGCCGGCATGGCGCTCGATCATCAGATAAAACGGGTGCGCCGCGCCGGACGTGAATTAGCGACGTTGTCCATAGAGTCGCTGCACGAGCTGCGTAAGGCCTGCAAACGGCTGCGCTACACCGCGGAATTCTTCCTGCCGCTGTTTCCCGACAAGCCCGCCCGCCGCTTCGTCAAGCAGCTGGCGGCCCTGCAGGAGGAGCTGGGAGCGTTGAACGACGGCGCGGTGGCCGCGGCGCTGATGGCGCATCTCGGCCGGTCGGAGCGCAGCTATGCGGCCGGGCTGGTGGGCGGCTTCGTCGCGGCAGGTGCCATGTCGTCGAGGGCGCAGATTGGCGAGGCATGGAAACGCTTTCGCAAGACGCCAGTGTTCTGGGCATAGGGCACAGGCAAGCATCATCGATCGCGCTGCCCTGACCCAGACGTTTCGTTTGCGGACAGCCCAAGACGACGCTGGCCCCACGCTAGTTCGCTAACGTAAATTTTTGCTGCAATTGCGAAGGTTGCTTCCTGGGGCGTGTCGCCCTTATTTTGCCATGAAGCGCAGACCGGGACGCATGCCTGGCACTACGCAGTCGCAGGGCGGCGATCTCCGCCCGGTCAGAACGGGATGACAGCATGAGCAATACGGCAATCGGGTCGGTCACATTGGCCCTGGACGGCTCCAACAAATCCATCTCGCTGCCGCTGAAGCAGGGCACGATAGGCCCATCGGTCGCCGACATCAGCAAGCTATATAACGCCATGGGCATTTTTACCTATGACCCCGGCTACGGCATGACCGCATCGTGCGAGAGCAAGATCACCTATATCGACGGCGATGAGGGCGTCCTGCTGCACCGCGGCTACCCGATCGACCAGCTGGCCGAGCACTCCAGTTTCCTCGAGGTCGCCTATTTGCTGCTGAACGGCGAGCTGCCGAACGCCGAGCAGCGGCACGATTTTGAATACGGCGTGATGCGCCACACCATGCTGCACGAGCAGCTGCGACGGTTCTTCGACGGGTTCCGCCGCGA
Organism: uncultured Acetobacteraceae bacterium; assembly: GCA_964657765.1. GTDB lineage: Bacteria > Pseudomonadota > Alphaproteobacteria > Acetobacterales > Acetobacteraceae > CAHJXG01. The sequence goes on along the minus strand of CAZZWN010000173.1, from coordinate 1,055 downwards.
CGCGCATCCGATGGCGGTGCTCTGCGGCGTCGTGGGCGCGCTGTCGGCGTTCTACCACGACAGCCTCGACATCAACGACCCAGAGCACCGCCGCATCAGCGCGTTCCGCCTGATCGCGAAGCTGCCGACCATCGCGGCCTGGGCCTACAAGTACACGATCGGCCAGCCATTCATGTATCCGCGCAACGACCTCGGCTACGCGGAGAACTTCCTGTACATGATGAACGCTGTCCCAGCCGAGCCGTACAAGGTCAGCCCGGTGCTGGCCCGCGCCATGGACCGCATTTTCATCCTGCACGCGGACCACGAGCAGAACGCCTCGACCAGCACGGTGCGACTGGCCGGCTCGACCGGCGCCAACCCGTTCGCCTGCATCGCCGCCGGGATCGCGAGCCTGTGGGGCCCCGCGCATGGCGGCGCGAATGAGGCCGTGCTGAAGATGCTCGGCGAGATCGGTCACAAGGACAACATCCCCGAGTTCATCAAGAAGGTGAAGGACAAGGACAGCCATGTCCGCCTGATGGGCTTTGGCCACCGGGTGTATAAGAACTACGACCCCCGCGCCAAGATCATGGAGCGCACCTGCCACGAAGTCCTGGCCGAAATGGGTATCAAGGATGACCCGTTGCTCGACCTCGCGATGGAGCTGGAGCGGATTGCCCGGCACGACGACTACTTCATCAGCAAGAAACTGTATCCGAACGTCGATTTCTATTCCGGCATCATCCTGAAGGCGATGGGCTTCCCGACCAGCATGTTCACCGTGCTGTTCGCGGTCGCCCGCACCGTCGGCTGGATCAGCCAATGGAAGGAGATGATCGAGGACCCGTCCCAGCGCATCGGCCGCCCGCGGCAGGTCTACACCGGCGCGACGCAGCGCGATTTCACGCCGATTTCCGACCGATAACCAGGCGGGCTCGATCAGGAGCGTTCGGTTTCGGCCGGACGCTCCGCGGCCGCCGCCAATCCGCGGTCCGGCCAATCGGTGATCAGGCCATCGACGCCCCAGCCGATCAGCCGGCGCATGTCGGCCGGGTCGTTCACGGTCCAGGGAA
>CAZZWN010000172.1:0-8021 GCA_964657765.1 uncultured Acetobacteraceae bacterium | reverse complement strand
TCCTGGCCGGGGCGGCTGCGGGCGTCGCGGCGGCGTTCAACACCCCGCTCGCCGGCATCGTCTTCGGCATCGAGGAGATGAGCCGGTCGTTCGAGGCGCGCACGAGCGGCACCATCCTCGCGGCGGTCATCGCCGCCGGCATCACGTCGCTCACTCTGCAGGGCGACTACACCTATTTCGGCACGAGCCACGCGGCGCTCGGCAGCGTCGCCGGCTGGTTCGCGGTGCCGTTGCTGGGGGTGCTCGGCGGCCTGCTCGGTGGTGGGTTCAGCCGGGTCCTGATCCTGTTCGGCGGCAGCATTCCCGGCCGCCTGGGCCGATTGGTCATGCGCCACCGCGTCGCGTTCGCGGCCTTGTGCGGCCTTGTCGTCGCCGTATGCGGGTTGCTGTCGGGCGGGACGGCGTTCGGCACGGGGTATGCGCAGGCGCGGGCGTTGGTGCAGGGCGAGGGCGGCATTCCCGCGACGTTCGGCCTCCTGAAGCTGCTGGCGACCGCGGCGTCGTCGATCAGCGGCATCCCCGGCGGCATCTTCGCGCCCTCGCTCGCGGTCGGCGCCGGGTTGGGGGCGAATGTCGCGATGCTGCTGCCGGAGGCTTCGGCGCAGGCGTTGGTGGTGATCGGCATGGTCGCCTACTTCTCGGGCGTGGTGCAGGCGCCGATCACGGCCTTCGTCATTGTCGCCGAGATGACCAACGACCACGCATTGGTCGTGCCGCTGATGCTGGCCTCGTTGATCGCCTACGCCACGTCGCGGCTGATCTGCCCCGAGGGCGTCTACCACGCGCTCGCGCGCAACTTCGTCGCCGCCGAGGCGGCCTACAGCCAGCCGCGCTCGCGGAACGGGTCGAGCGCCGTGCCCGGCGGGGCATACCAGCCGCCGGCCCGGTACCGCGCGCCAAGCTGCTGGGCGGCCGCCTTGTTGCCGAACGGGATGTGCAGCGGCGTTTCGGTCGCGGTTGGCGAGGCGACGGCCACCTTCTTGGTGCGGGGCCGCTTCGTTGCCACCTTTCGGGTGGGTTCGGCAGGACCAGCCTTGCGGCCCTTGCCTCGCAGCGCCTTGGCAGGCGCAGGCCTCGGCTGCGGATCGATTATGGGCAGCGATGCGTCTGCCCCAGTCAGACGGCCGATGATGCGCAGCGCCTGCGCGCATACGGCGTCGATCGCGCCCATCATCTCGGTGCGGCCCACCAGCACCTCGTCGAGCAGCAGCTCGAGCTGGGCGGTGACGCCGGGGTCCACCAGCGCCGGGTCGGCACGCTCCAATACGCCGAACAGCGCCAGGCCGCGCTCGGTCGGCACGATGTGCTTGCCATCCGCCACCAGGAAATCCTGCGCTTTCAGCCCGCGGATGATCTCGGCGCGGGTCGCCGGCGTGCCGATGCCCTTGGCCTCCCGCAGGCGCTCCCGCAGCGCCGTGTCGTCGATGAAGCGCCAGGCGTTCTGCATCGCCTCGACCAGCGTGCCCTCGTTATAGCGTGGCGGCGCGCGCGTCTCCTTGTCCTCGACGGCGGCGTCGCTGAGCACGGTCGCCTCGCCGTCGCGCAGGGCGGGCAGCGGATGCGCGTCCTCGGCTTTTTCGTCGGCCGGCTGCCAGTCCGGGAACGCTGCCCGCCAGCCGAGCTCGATGGCTTGCCGGCCTGTCGCACGGAACTCATGGCCGTGCACGTCGAGCGTCGCCGTCGTCTGCCGATAGCGGTGGTCCGGCATGACCGCCGCCAGATACGACCGGGCGATCACGTCGAACAGCCGCCGCTCGTCGCCAGACAGCTTCGGCCAGATCGCCCGGAGGCCACCGACCGTATTCGCATTCGGAATGACGGCATGATGGCTCACCCCCGCCAGGCCCTTGTCATAGAATGTTCCGGACGCGCCCCGCCGCACCACCGGCGGCTCTGGCACCGGGATGGCGGCGAACGCCTGCCCGGCGCGCAACGCGGCCACGATGCCCGGCGCGTCCGCGATCAGGCTCTCGGGCAGATAGCGCGTCTCGGCGCGGGGATAGGTGATGACCTTCTTGCCCGGCCCGTCATACAGCTCCTGCGCCACCTGCAGCGTCTTGGCCGCAGACCAGCCGAAGCGCGAGCCGCATAGCCGCTGCAGGCTCGGCAGGTCGTGCAGCCGGGGCGGCGCCTGGCGCTTCTCCTCGACCTTGACCGCGAGCGGCCCGGCAAAGCCCTCCGCCAGGACGGCGACCGCGTCCGCATCGGCCCGCTTCAGCAGGCGCGGCTCGGGCGCATGCCGCATGCGGAACGCGCCAGCCTCGACCGTCGCCGTCGCTACGACCTCGAAATAGGCCTGCGGCACGAAATGCCGGATTTCCAGCTCGCGCCGGCACACGATCGCCAAGGTCGGCGTCTTCACCCGGCCCACGCCGATCACCGCGCGCGCCTCTTGGCTCCGGGGCGCCAGGGTGACTGTCGCGGTGCGCGTGAGCGAGAGGTTGTAGATCTGGTCCGCCTGCCGGCGCGCCACGGCGGCCGCATAGAGCCTTGCATAGTCGGCATTGGGCCGGGCATTCGCGAACGCGTCGGCGATGGTCCGGGGGTCCTGGGCGGTGAACATCACCCGCCGGACCTCGCCGCGATAGCCCAGATGCTCCAGGATTTCCTGGCCGATCAGCTGCCCCTCGCGGTCGCAATCGGTCGCGAGCCAGACGCGCTTGGCCGTGCGCAGCGCGACCTTGATGGCGGCGAGCTTGCTGGCCTTGTTGCCGCCCGACGCGGCGCGGGTGCCATACAGGCCCTCGGGCCGCAGCAGGGTCGCGGTCCAGCGCTTCCACGCAGGCGTCACGTCCTCGGGTTCGAGCAGCTCGATCAGGTGGCCCTCGGCCGGAAGGATTTGGCCATAACGGTCGCCGACGGCCGCGCGCACGTCCCGCGCCTGGCTGTTTTTCTCGGTGATGACGAGCTGGGCGGCGGGCGTCAGCACGGGTGCTCGCCGCTTGATCCGCCCGCCTGCCTGGTCACCCGCATAATTACAGCATAGCCGCGCATCCATTCGGTTCCCAGGGCGTTGCGTCGTTATGGCAAGACAACCAATGACGCCGAGCGCGCCGGCCAAGCGTGTCAAGAACACCGCCAATCCGGAAGCCGGCGCCAAAGCGAAGACCCGGCGTAAAAACACCGCGGCCGCGCCGGCGGAGATGCCGAGCAAAACCATGCCCGGCAAATCGGCGAGTTCAGGGGTTCAGCAGCAAACCTTTGAGAAACCGGCCGCTCACGCCGAGGCACCGCATGCCGCACAGGCGCCAGACGCGGGGCGCGAGGATCGCGCCAGCCGCGCATTGGACGCGATCAAGACGCTCGGCGACATGATCGCCGAGGGGATCGGCGCGCTCGGTGAGTTGCGCACGGAGGTGCATCGGATGAGCGGACGACTGGACCAACTGGCGGCCAGCCAATCGAACGCCGGCCAGCAAGCCGGGGCAGAGGACTACGCATTCGGGCGCGACCGCGATCCCGGCGACGCCGTGCCGCCGGGTGTCGCGGTGACGTCGCCGACGCCGCTTACCGAAACGGACGAGGCGGCGCTGCAATCGCTCGAAGAAATGCCGAAGCGTGCCGGCCGCGCGGTGAAACGTGCGCCGCGGGCGAAGGCATAGGCACGCCGTGGTGCCCTGACCTCGGACGGGTCAGGGCACGGTGCTTTAGCCAGCTGGAAATGCGCCCTCGAATGCGCTCTCGCTGAGCGTACGGCGGGCGTTCGGCTTTTCCCGGGCGCGCACCGCTTCCGACAAGTTGGCCGGATCGCCGCGGCGGCCGACCGCGATCATCTGCTCGACGCGATAGCCGATCGGCACGCCGAGTTGGGCAAACGCCCGGTCCATGTCGAAGCCGACCATGCCATGGGCCTGATAGCCCATGCGCGTCGCCTGCAGCGCGAAGTAGGCCCAGCCGGCGCCGGCGTCGTGGCTGTGGCTATGCGACGGCACCTCGCCCTCTTTGCCGGGGACGGCCATGGTGGATTTGGACAGCAGCACCAGCAATGCGCCGGCGTCCTTGCACCACGAGCGGTTGCCCTCGACCAGGAAGCCCAGGAATTGATCCCAATGCGGCCCATCCTTGATCGCATAGAGGAACCGCCAGGGCTGCGAGTTATAGGATGACGGCGCCCAGCGAGCGGCCTCCAGCATGGTCATCAGGTCCTCGCGCGGCACCGGCTGGCCATCATAGGCGCGGGGAGACCAGCGCTCGAGGAAGACCGGGTCGATCGAATGGTCGGCGGTGCGGCCGTTGGCGGTCAGGGTCATGCGTGACTTTCATGTTTAGAGTGGGTTCGTCGGCAGGGCAGCCGGGCAATAGAAGAGGGGGCTGCCTGCCAAGCCGTCAATAGAACCCGCTCGCCCCAGCGAATGACCGCGCCCGTCAGGCATGGCGATTCCCTCTTTGCTCGCGGTCAACTGCCGTCCTGCATGTGGATGGCTGGGAAAAACAGGTCCTGCCAGCTCGCAGGATGCTGCGTGAGCCCGCCGGTCGCGTGCATGAACGTAGCGAAGGCCATCATGCGCCGGGGCGCCGTCATCCACTCGTTCTCCGGGCGGCTGATGATCTCTGCCGCCTCCGCCGCGGTGAGGCGCGACCGTTCCGACCGTACCCATGCGGCCGCCGCGTCGACCGGCCTGTCGTTGATGATCGCCATCGCACGGTCCAACGCCGCCATGAATGCGGCAATGACCGCGGGGTGGCCGTCGTGATATCGCGTCGTGGCCCAGACCAGGTTGAAGGTATGCGGCCCGCCAAGCACGTCGTAGCTGTTCAACACGCGGTGGACCTGCGGCGCGGCTGCCTCGGTATACATATAGGGTGAGGCGGTAAAATGCGCCGTGATCTCGGTGTGGCCACCGAGCAGCGCCGCCTGGCCATCGGGGTGGCCCATCGTGACGGTGAGCGGATCGAGCCGGTTCTGCTGACCGGGGCCGAACGCCTGCAGCGCCGCCATCTGCAGCACGACGGCCTGGATCGACACCTTGACGCCGGGCAGCGCGATGCGGTCGCGGTCGGTGAAGTCTGCGATGGTGCGGACCGTTGGATTGTTGGTGTTGAGCCAGATCGGCATCGAGCACAACGCCGCGATGCCCTTCACCCGCAGGTTGGCTTGCGTGCGGCCCCAAAGGGTCAGCATGGGCCCGACGCCGCCGGCGGCCAGGTCGACCGACCCCGAGATCAAAGCGTCGTTGATCGGCGGGCCGCCGGTGAAGGTGATCCATTCCACGGCGAGATCGAGGCCGCGCGCCCGGCCCTCCTGTTCCAGCAGCCGGGCGTCCTGCATCAGGATGAGCGGAAGGTAAGAGATGCCGAACTGCCGGGCGATCCGCACCGTCTCGGCCGCAGCAGGGCCGGGAACGCCGAGAATGGCCGCGAACAGGGCCGCCGCCGCAAGCCGTTGCCATCCTGGCGCCGCGTGCTGTCCAGGCCGATCCATCGTTCATCCCTGCCGATCGCGTTCCGGGGGCCACCATCGGCCTGTCGCGGCGTCCTGGCCAGCGAGTGGTCCGACCGTCCCGCCTGGTTTTCAGGCGTCAGGCTGATCGGACGGATGCAGCCGTCTGGGCCGCACTGCTAGTTTTCGCCCAGGGAGGCCGTCTCCAACTTCGCCTGCAGGTGGGCCGCCCGGCTCTGCACCTCGATGAAGATGCGGCGCACCTGGGGAAACGCCACCTTGATCTGGCGCTCGATGTCGCTCACCGTCCGCTCCGCCGCCTCGGCCGTCAGCGTGTCGTCGTAGTCGAGGCTGATCGCCGCCAGCACGTCCTGCGGGCCGAAATGCATCGTCAGCACCTCGTTCACCCCATGCACGCCCGGGCTGGCGGTGACGATGCCGCGCAGGCCATCGCGCACCGCGGGATCGGCGGCCTCCCCCAGCATCAGGCCCTTGCATTCGATGGCCAGGAACAATGCCACCGCCGCCAGCACCATCCCGATCAGCACGCTGGCGACGCCGTCCAGGACCGGAAGCTGGAACGCCTCCGCGCACGCCAGGCCGACGCCCGCGATCAGCAGCCCGGTGAGCGCTGCGCTATCCTCCAGCAGGACGGTGAACACGGTCGGGTCCTTACTGCGCTGCACCGCCTCGACCAGGCTGTCCGGCTTGGATGAAGGATCGGGTTGCGACTGGGCGCGGAAGGCGCGGAACGCCACCAGCCAGCTCGCCCCCTCGAACACGAACGACACGCCGAGGACGATATAGTTGACGAGGGTGTCGCTGACGGGGCGCGGGGCGCGTATCTTGTCGATCCCCTCGACGATCGACACGCCGGCGCCCAGGCCGAAGATCAGGATCGCCACCACGAAAGTCCAGAAATATAGTTCGAGCCCAAAGCCGAACGGATGCGCCGGCGTCGCCGGGCGGCTGGAACGGCGGAGGCCATACAGCATCAGCAGTTGGTTGCCGGTGTCGACGGCCGAGTGGATGGCCTCGCTCAGCATGGCGGCGCTGCCGGTCCAGAACGCCGCACCGAACTTGGTCAGCGCGATCGCCAGGTTGCCGGCGAGGGCCGCATAGATGGTGGTCTTGGATTCGTGGGCCATGCGGCCCTAAGCGCCGGTCCGTGGTCCCGGTTGCCCGGCCGCCCCACCTGGCCCCGTCCGCAACGCCCGGTCGAGCACCAGCACGGAATGCACCGCGCGGCGTCCCGACAGGTCGTTGATCTGATGGCGGCACGACGTGCCGTCGGCGACGATCAGGTCGTCCGCTGCCGCCGCGCGGACGCCCGGCAGCAGCCCGGCCTCCGCCATCGCGACCGACGCATCCTGGGTCTCCGCCTGATAGCCGAACGCGCCCGCCATGCCGCAGCAGGACGATGCGATCGGCTGCACATCCAGGCCGGGCACCTGGCGCAACGCCGCGAGCGCGTCGGGGAAGGCGCCGAACGACTTTTGATGGCAATGGCCGTGCACATGCGCGCGGCCGGGCAGCGCGTCCAACGGCAACTGCACGCCCTTGCGGACCAGGAACTCGCTGAGCAGCATGGCGCGGGCGGATAGGTCGGTGGCCTCGGCGCCGGGCAGCATGGAGGGGAACTCGTCGCGCAGGGTGAGCAGGCACGACGGCTCCAGCCCGACGACAGGCAGCGGACCAGCGAGCGCCGCCATCATGCGCCGAGCCTCGGCCCGGGCACGGTCGACCATGCCGGCGGAGAGATAGGTCCGGCCACAGCACAATGGCCGGCCGCTGTGGGCTGGCAGCACCGCGCGGTATCCCGCAGCGGCGAGCACGCGAATGGCGGCGCGGAGGTTCTCCGGCTCGAAATAGCGGTTGAAGGTGTCGGCCAGCAACAGCACGTCACCGTTCGGAGCGCGGCCGTCCGGCATGGGCGCAGCCTGGGCCTCGGCGTCGCGGAATGGCGCGCCGTTCCAGGCCGGCAACCCGCGCGCGGCAGCAAGCCCCAGCAGGAGCTCCGACAACCGGCGCAACGCAGGCACGCGATTTCGCAGATTGGCCAGCGGCGCGAGGGCCGAGGCGAGCCGGGCGTAGCGCGGCAGCTCCGCCACCAGCCGTGCCCGCCGCCCGACGCCCTGCCGCGCCGCACGGGCCGCCAGCGCCTCGATCTTCATCTTCGCCATGTCGACGCCCGTCGGGCACTCGCGCCGGCACGCCTTGCACGACACGCACAGCTTCATGGCCTCCGCCACATCGTCCGATGCCATGGCGTCGGCGCCAAGCTGCCCCGTCAGCGCCAGCCGCAGCGTATTGGCCCGGCCGCGCGTCAGATGCGCCTCGTCCCGCGTCACCCGGTAGCTCGGGCACATGGAGCCAGCGTCGAACTTGCGGCAGGTACCATTGTTGTTGCACATCTCGACCGCCGCCAGCATGCCGCCGAGCGGCCCCGGATGCTCCGACCAGTCGAGCCGTGGGGAAAAGCCCGCCGCCGCCGCGTAGCCCGGCGCATAGCGGAACAGGCTGCGGTCGTCCATGCGCGGGGCGCGCACCACGCGGCCGGGGTTCAGCAGGCCGGCCGGGTCGAACGCGTCCTTCACCGCCTCGAACGCGCGGACGATGCGGGGGCCGAACATGCTCTCGT
>CAZZWN010000171.1:0-8077 GCA_964657765.1 uncultured Acetobacteraceae bacterium | reverse complement strand
CCTTGAACCCCGCGAGCTGCCCGGCCCAGCCGCGCACCGGGCGGAACCGCTGCTCGGGCGGCAGGGCCCATGCGGCCACCGTCGCACAGAATCCGGTCACCAGCGCCAGGATGACGAACGCCATGCGCCAATCGGCCAGTTCGGTCGCCCATCCCGCGATAAAGCGCCCGCCGAAGCCGCCGACGATGGTGCCGATCGCATAGACGCCGGTGACGCGCACCGCGTCGGGCCCGGGGCACTCCTCGGCGATGTAGGCGACGGTGACGGCAAAGATGAACGGCAGCAGCAGGCCCTGCAGGAACCGGCACAAGATCAGCCAGTCGAGACTTGGCGCCCAGGCGGCGAGCAGCGTCGGCAGCACGAGGAGGAAACCCGCGCCAAGTATCAGCCACCGGCGGCCGAGCGCGTCCGAGATGCCGCCGACGAACGGCGCGACCAGGGCGACGGCGATCAGCGGGGCGGTTACGGTGAGGCCGGTGTGCTGCAGGCTGGCATGGAACTGCTCTGCCAAGGTCGGCAGCAGCGCCTGGGTCGGATACAGGTTGATGAAGGTGCACAGCCCGGCAGCGGCGACCCCAACGCGGACCTGCGTCAGATTTGACTCCACGCGAAGCCGCATCAGGGCTGGCCGTCGAGGATCGCGGTGCAGGCGGCCGGCAGCTGCACCGGCGGGCGGGGTGGGGCAACGGGCTTCGGCGGCGCGTCCAACTGCTCGAACCACCAGGCGAGGCTCGCGTCGCAGCCGTCGCCGGGCGGTGGCGGCGCTTGGTCGTGGCACTCCGGCTGGTTGGGCGGGCAGCGGAAGTGGATGTGCATATGCGCATTGTGGCCGTACCAGGGCCGCACCAGCCGCAGCCAGCCGCGGTCCGTCATCGGGGTTTGGCAAAGCTGCTGCTTGATGGCCGGGTTGACCAGGACGCGGTCGACGCCCGGCAGCCCGGTCGCCAGGCGAATGAGGGTGACGTGGGCGGGGCTCCAGCGCAATGCGTCGACGCCGCGGCCGTCCGGCGTGACCAGGCTGGCGACCTCGGCCTTGTCCCGGGCGGCGAGGCTCAGGGCCGGCTTCGGCAGCACATCGAGCCAGACGTCGGCGTCGAGGCCGATCTGGTGGCTGGCGTGGATGCCGGGCATGGGGCCGCCGTGCGGACGCGAGATGTCGTTCATATACAGTGTGGGCAGTCCTGCCGCCTGCGCGCGGAGGCCCAACGTTCGCAGGGCGGCGATGGTGTCCGGATGGCCCCAGAACCAGCTCTGGCTGGCGCGGATGGTTTGGTAGCCGGGTCCGTCGGGCGGAAGCTGGACTGCGCCGGCGATGCAGCCGCCGCCGGGTCCGCTCACGATGCGGGGCGCGGGCTGCGCGACGGCGGCGATGACGGGCAGGGCGAGCAGGAGGGTGATGGCAAGGATCAGGGGGCGCAATGGCACGGCTCCGCTACAACACCAGTCTGCGTATCGCCGATCAGCACGGTACGCCAGTTCTCGGTGGACGATATAGGCGGCAACGCCTGCCCTGGCGGTGCCGCCGCGAAACCGGACATGGGCTGGGTGAGGTTTAGGTGATCACAGCCTTTGGTTGTACCTCGATATGAATTTTTGGCGGTGTCTCCGGTTGGCCGCAGATGAACTTGCCTCGGATGCCATCACGCCAACGGGTACGATTCTGCAACCGCAAGGATCGTAGTGCGCTAGGCTGGTGTGCGAAGCGAGAGTTCGATACAGGGTCAAACAATGCAAGATCGTTTCCTCGTCACTGGTGGTGCCGGTTATGTCGGCAGCCACCTCGTCGCATTGCTCCTAGCGCGCGGCGCCGACGTTGTCGTGATCGACAATCTGCGCCAGGGCCATCGTGCCGCAGTACCAGCAGGCGTGCGCCTGATCGAGGCCGACGTCTCCGATGTCCAGGCGGTCGACGCGGCGCTGGCCGAGGGACCCTGGACCGCCGTGTTCCACTTCGCGGCGCTGTCCCTGGTTGGGGAGAGCATGCGCGAACCCCTGCGCTACTTTCTGGAGAACGCCGCCGGCGGCATGCGCCTGATCGACGCCTGCGTCCGGCACGGCGTCGACAAGTTCATCTTATCCTCGACCGCCAACCTGTTCGGGGAGCCGGAGCGTGTGCCCATCGACGAGGCGGCGCGCATCAACCCTGCCTCTCCTTACGGCGAGAGCAAGCTGATGATCGAGCGCACGCTGCGCTGGGCCGATCAGGTGCATGGCCTGCGCAGCGCCTGCCTGCGCTATTTCAATGCCGCCGGCGCCGACCCGGGCGGCCAGCTTGGCGAGGACCATGATCCCGAAACCCATCTGATCCCGCTGGTGATCGACGCGGCCCTCGGCCGGCGCGGCGCGCTCACGGTGTTCGGCACCGACTACCCGACCGCGGACGGCACCTGCATCCGCGACTACGTGCACGTGACCGACCTTGGCGAGGCGCATCTTTGCGCGCTCACGCAGCTCGACCAGCGCAGCGTCACCTACAACCTCGGCAACGGCAACGGGCACTCTGTCCGCGACGTCATCGCTTCGGTGGAGCGGGTGCTGGGCCGCCGGGTTCCGGTCGAGTTCGGCGACCGCCGCCCAGGCGACCCGGCGACCCTCGTCGCTTCGTCCGCGCTGATCCAGCGCGAGGCTGGCTGGACGCCGCGTTTCGCGGAGCTTGACACCATCGTCGCCAGCGCTGCGGCATGGCGGCAATCGCACCCGAACGGCTATGGCGACGGCAACTCAAGGTAGCGGGAAGTTTATATCAGCCGGATCCGCCGCCGCTCCACGCTGGTTCGGCGACCGCCTCCGTCGTTCCCTGCGCATCCCGTGCCGGGCGGAGAAGCGGTTGATAGAGCGGGATCGAGAGATAAGACAGCCGCTTGAACTCCTTCCGGCCGCGGGTGACAGAATCTAGGATCAAGCCGCAGGTCACCGAGAGAAAGGCCAGCAGCACGATCCCGGTCGACAGCACCGCCGTAGGCAGGCGCGGCACGAGGCCGGTGCGGATGTAGTCAGTAAACACCGGCAAGGCGAGGCCGAACGCCAGCGCCATCTGCGCGACGGCAGCGGTGGTGAAGAACTGCAAGGGCCGCTCCTCCTTCACCAGCCTGATGATCGTGCGCAGGATGCGCAGCCCGTCGCGGTAGGTGCGGAGCTTGGACGCCGAGCCGGCCTGGCGTTCCTTATAGGGCGTCAGCATGTGGCCAAGCGGCATGCGGAGTTCCAATGCGTGCACCGTCAGCTCGGTTTCGGTCTCGAAGCCGCTGGCAAGGGCAGGGAATGATTTGACGAAGCGGCGGGAGAAAACGCGGTAGCCGGACAGCATGTCCGAGACACCGTCGCCGAAGACCCACGCCACGAGCCCGGTCAGCGCGGCGTTGCCAAATCGGTGGCCGCGCCGGTATGCCGCCTGGACCTCGGAAGTCCGGGTGCCGTTCACCATGTCGAGCCGGTCGTCCAGCAGCATGCGCACCATGGCCGGGCTGGAGGCGGCGCAGTAGGTGCCGTCCCCGTCCACGAGGACGTATGCGTCGGCGTCGATGTCGGCGAACATGCGGCGGATCACATGGCCCTTGCCCTGGAGGCGCTCGGTCCGGACGATTGCGCCCGCCTTGCGTGCTGCCGTGGCGGTGCCGTCGTCGGAGTTGTTGTCGTAAACGTAGATGGCCGCGTCCGGCAGCTCGGCCTGGAAGGTTTGCACCACGCCGGCGATCGCGGCTGCCTCGTTGTAGCATGGAATAAGGACGACAATGCGGGGCGGCATGGATGCTACTCCGACGCCATGGCGGTCGGACGCTCCGCTGTTGCGGGCGGCTGCGTCGCGCCTGGAACACGCCGGGGGCGAAATACGATGCGGCGGGACAGGTTGAAGTTGGCGAACATCCCGGCACCCACGCCAGCGAGGATGGCAAGCACGGGGTGCCGGGCGCAGGCGGGCACCATCAGCACCAGCAAAACGAAGGTTCCGCGGTTCAGCACGAAGCCGACGCCGTTCGCCGCGACGAACAGCATCCACTGCCGAGCGAGGCTGCCGCTGCCTCGTCCGGCAAAGGTCCAGGCCCGGTTCAGCGCCCACGTCGTGGTGACGGCCGCGAAGTAGGCAAGCAAGCCTGCGGCATAGAGTCCAAGCGCAGCCATGGCGGCATAAACCGTCGCGATGTCGACGGCCGCGCCCACGGCTCCCACGGCGCCAAACCGGGCAAACTGCTGCACAAGCGCCGATCTTCCGGGCGTCATCAGGGCGCGAAGGCGTGTGGCGACGCGGGTTGCAGGGCGCATGGCCGCGAGTTAGCCGGTTTCTGCATCGAATGCCACCCGATCCGGCACGGGGGCGCTGGCGCATCGCGTGGCGGCGTGGTTTGCTCGGTTTGCAGAGGCCGGAGCATTGGAGGGACAGCGATGAAGCGCCGGACGTTCCTGATTGCGTCGGCAGCTGGCCTGGCGGCGCCGGCCATCGGACGCGCGCAGGGCAACCGGGTGCTGAGGTTCATTCCGCAGGCCGACCTGACGGTGCTCGACCCGATGTGGACCACGGCTTATGTCACGCGCAACCACGCCTTCATGGTTTATGACATGCTGTTCGGGCAGGACAGCGAGTTTCGGCCGTCGCCGCAGATGCTCGAGGGCTTCACGACCGAGAACGACGGCAAGACCTGGACGCTCACGCTTCGCCCAGGCCTGATGTTCCATGACAACGAGCCGGTGCGGGCGCGGGACTGCGTCGCCAGCATACAGCGCTGGAGCAAGCGGGATGCGTTCGGCGGCGCGCTGATGGCGGCGACCGACGAGCTGACGGCGAAGGACGACCGCACGTTCGTGTTTCGGCTTAAGAAGCCTTTCGCCCTGCTGCCGGCGGCGTTGGCCAAGACGCCGGGGTACCTGCCGGTGATCATGCCGGAGCGCATCGCCAAGACCGACCCGTTCACCCAGGTGACGGAGATGATCGGCAGTGGCCCATTCCGCTTCAAGGCCGATGAGCGGGTGCCTGGCGCCAGCGTCGTCTATGAAAGGTTCGATGGCTACAGGCCGCGCGAGGCCGGCCGCACCGATTGGACCTCGGGCCCCAAGGTCGTGAACTTCGACCGGGTCGAGTGGACCACCATTCCCGACCCGACGACCGCGGCGCAGGCGCTGATCAACAACGAGCAGGATTGGTGGGACTACGCGACCGCCGACCTGATGGGCGTACTCGGCCGCAGCCGCGGCGTGAGGGTCGTGGTGCAGGAGCCCTCGGGCCAGATCGCCATCCTGCGCATGAACCATCTGCAGCCGCCGTTCAACAACCCGGGCATTCGCCGGGCGCTGCTGGGCGCGATGAGCCAGGAGGATGTCGTGACGGCCGTCGTCGGCACCGACGAGAAGATGTCGAAAAGCGGCGTCGGGTTTTTCTGCCCCGACACGCCGATGGCCAGCACTGTGGGGCTTGATGTGTTCGCCGGGCCGCGGGACATGGCGAAGGTGAAGCGCGACCTCAAGGCGGCCGGCTACAACAACGAGCGCGTGGTGCTGATGGCCGCGACCGACTTCCCGGTGCTGAAGGCCATGGCGGACGTGGTCGCCGACATGCTGCAGCGGGCGGGGATGAACGTCGACTATCAGGCGACGGACTGGGGCAGCGTCGTCACCCGGCGCGCCAAGAAGGACCCGGTCGAGGCCGGCGGCTGGAGCGCGTTCTGCACCGCATGGGCCGGCACCGACCACCTGAACCCGGCCGGGCACCTGTCGCTGCGCAGCAACGGCGAGCAGGCCTGGTTCGGCTGGCCGACCGATGCAAAGATCGAGCAGTTGCGCAACGACTGGTTCGACGCGCCGGACGTACCGAAGCAGGCCGCGATCTGCGCCGAAATCCAGCGCGAGGCGTTGCAGAGCCTGCCCTATATACCGATGGGCCAGTACCTTCAGCCTACGGCATATCGCAGCGACCTGCAGGGTGTGCTGAATGGGTTTGCCTTGTTCTGGAATGTGAGGCGGGCGTGATATCATTCCGGCGCATATGGCCCGAAGCTTGCTAAGACTTCTTTAAGAACCGTCAGATCTAAGGGGCCGCATGAAGCGTCGTGACCTGCTCGCAACCGGAACTGCCGCTGCCGTAAGCAGCCTGGCCATGCCCCGCCTGTCGCGGGCACAAAATGCGCGCGTGCTGCGTTTCGTGCCGCAGGCGAACCTTTCGAGCCTCGATGCCATTGCCGGGACCCAATATGTCGTCCGCAACGCTAGTTTGCTGGTCTGGGACACGCTGTTTGGCGTCGACAGCAACCTGGTGCCGAAGCTGCAGATGGCCGAGGCGTATGAGGCGACGAACGGCAACAAGACCTGGACCATCCGCCTGCGTCCGGGCCTGAAGTTCCACGACGGCGAGCCGGTGCTCTCTAAGGACGTAGTCGCCAGCCTGAACCGGTGGATGGTGCGCGACACCATGGGCCAGCGCATCACAGCCTCGTTGGATGCGCTTGAGGCGCTCGATGACCGGACGGTGCGCTTCCGGTTGAACAAGCCATTCCCGAAGATGCTGTTTGCGCTCGGCAAGAGCAACGCGCCGGTCGCGGAGATCATGCCGGAGCGCATCGCCAAGACCGACCCGTTCCAGCTCATCAAGGAATACGTCGGCTCTGGCCCGATGGTGTTCAAAAAGGACGAGTGGGTCCCGGGCTCGATGGCGGTGTTCGAGAAATTCGCCGGCTATGAGCCGCGCCCCGAAGCGGCGGAGTGGCTGTCGGGCGGCAAGCGCATGATGTTCGACCGCATCGAATGGCTGATTTTGCCCGACGACGCGACCAAGGCGGCGGCGCTGCAGAACGGTGAGATCGACTGGTGGGAGAACCCGGTTCCCGACCTGGTGCCGCTGCTGAAGCGCAACCGCAACATCAACGTCGACATCGCGGACCCGCTGGGCAACATCGGCTCGTTCCGCATCAACCACCTGCATCCGCCCTTCAACGATGTGCGGGTGCGCCGGGCGGTGATGATGGCGCTGGACCAGGAGGACTATATGCGCGCCGTCGTCGGCAATGACGACGAGCTATGGAAGGCGCTGCCGAGCTTTTTCACCCCCGGCACCCCGTTATACACCGAGGCGGGTGGCGAGGCGCTGAAAGGCCCGCGCCGCTACGACGAGGCCAAGAAGCTGCTGGCCGAAGCCGGCTATAAGGGCGAGACGATCGTGCTGTGCGTCGCGACCGACGTGCAGATCACCAAGGCGGAGGGCGACGTGACCGCCGACCTGCTGCAAAAGATCGGCATGAAGGTGGACTATCAGGCGCTCGATTGGGGCACGGTGGGCGCGCGCCGGGCCAAGAAGGACTTGCCGTCGCAGGGCGGCTGGCACATCTTCCACACGTGGCACGCGGGTGCGGACTGCATCAACCCGGCCCCCTACACCGCATTCGACGCCGGCGGCGACAAGGCCTGGTTCGGCTGGCCGAAGTCGGACGCGATCCAGGCCGGCATCGGCGCCTGGTATGACGCGCCGGACCTCACTGCCGAGAAGGCCGCCATGGCCGACCTCAATAAAATGGCGATGGAGTTCGTGACCTACATCCCGACCGGCTTCTTCCTGGGCTACCAAGCCTGGCGCAAGAACGTGAGCGGCGTGATCAAGGCGCCGTTCCCGGTGTTCTGGGGCGTGCAGAAAACATGATCAATCAGACCTGATGCTCGGCTATCTCGCCCGCCGCGTGCTGTCCACGATCCCGGTGATGGCGCTCGTGGCGCTGTTCGTATTCAGCCTGTTGTATATCGCACCCGGCGACCCGGCCGCGATCATCGCCGGCGACCAGGCCACACCCGCCGACGTCGAGCGCATCCGCGCCGGGCTTGGCCTCGACCGCCCATTCCTGATCCGCTTCGGCGAGTGGTTCTGGCACGTGCTGAACGGCGATCTCGGCGTGTCGATCTTCACGAACCTGCCGGTCACCCGCATGATCCAGCAGCGGCTGGAGCCGACGGTCTCGCTGATGATCCTGACGCTGATATTATCCATCAGCATCGCGGTTCCGATGGGCGTTCTGGCGGCGTGGAACCAGGGTACTTGGATCGACCGGCTGATCATGATCTTCGCCGTGTTCGGGTTCTCGGTGCCGGTGTTCGTGGTGGGCTA
>CAZZWN010000170.1:0-8162 GCA_964657765.1 uncultured Acetobacteraceae bacterium | reverse complement strand
CCCGATGCATTTCACCGGCGAGCGCCTGACCTCCGACTACGGCGGCCAGACCCAGATCGAGCATCTGCACCGCTACCTTCTGGCGCGCGAGTGGTGCCGGGGCAAGGACGTGCTCGATGTCGCGAGCGGCGAGGGCTATGGCACCGCGCTGCTGGCCCAGGTCGCGCGGTCCGCCGTCGGCGTCGAGATCGCGCCCGATGCCGTCGAGCACGCCGCCGCCAGCTATGCCGCCGAGAACCTCAGCTACGTCGAAGGCGACGCCCGCGCCATGCCGGCCCCCGACGCCGCCTTCGACGTCGTGGTCTCGTTCGAGACGATCGAGCACTTCGCCGAGCAGGCGCAATTCCTGCAGGAGGTGCGGCGCGTGCTGCGGCCCGGCGGGCTGTTCATCGTCTCCACGCCGGACCGGGACAATTATTCTCCGTCCGAAACCCCAGCAAACCCCTACCACGTCCAGGAGCTCACGGAGGCGGAGTTCGAGGCGTTGCTGCGGTCCCGCTTCGCCGAGGTCGCGATCCTGTCGCAACGGCCGGTGTTCGGCTCGGTGCTGCTGCCGGCCGGCGCGGGAGCGGGCCCTGTCTGCTTCGAGCGGCGCGGCGCCGGGCACTTCGAGGGCTCGGCCGGCCTGTCTCGTCCGCAGTACCTGGTCGCCTTCGCGTCCGACAGCCCGGTCGGGGAGCTGCCGCCGAGCGTCTATATCGATACCGGCCGGCTCGGCATGGTGAACCCGCCGGAGGCGGAGGCCCGCCTGCAGGCCGTGCAGTCCGCCCTGGAAGGCGAACGCAGGCAACGGCTGGATGCGGCCGAGCAGGAGCAGCGTCGCCACTCTGCCGAGATCGATGCGCTGCAGCGGCATTTCGAGCAGCAGCGGCTGCAGACCGATCAAAGGTCGGCGCAGGCCGATGCCGACCTGCAGCACGCCCGGGCACAGGCCGAGACCCATGCCGCCGCCCTGCGCGACGGCGCGGCGGAACTCGAGGCCCTTCGGATCGACCTCGCCGCGGCACAGGGCGAGGTCAAGGGGTTGGTGGCCGCGAACGAGATGGCCGAGCGCGTGTGCGCGGCGATGCGGGCCGAGCTGAGCACTGCCACCCGTACCGCGGCCGACGCGCAGACGGCGCACTTCCAAGTCCATCAATCGGAGGCGGCGCTGCGGACCTCGTTGGCCAATGAAATGACGGCGCACTACCAGCTCCAGCAAACGGAGCAAGCGCTTCGGGCTGCCCTAAGCGAGACCGAGGCCAGGCTGCGCCGGACCGAGACCGAGTTGACGGCGGCACGCGACCGCGGGACCTGGGCGCAGGGCCGCATCGACGCCCTCGTCACGTCGGTCTCCTGGCGCCTGACCGCCCCGGTGCGCGTCGCCAGCCGCCTATTGCTGCGCCGGCCCTAGAGCGCTGCCCCAATGAGCCACCCCACGCTGCTCGATCAGATCAAGGCCAACGTCGCGCCGGGCCGGTTCTTCGTGCCGGACGCCGAGGGCTCGCCTGCCCCGGCGCAGCCGAAGGTGCGGCTGATCGCGTTCTACCTGCCGCAGTTCCATCCCATTCCGGAAAACGACGCCTGGTGGGGCCGCGGCTTCACCGAGTGGACGAACGTCACCAAGGCGCTGCCGCGCTTCGTGGGCCACGTGCAGCCGCGGCTGCCGTCCGACCTCGGTTTCTACGACCTGCGCAACCCCGGCGCGCTCCGCCGGCAGATTGAGCTCGCACGGCGCTACGGGATCGGCGGATTCTGCTTTCACCATTATTGGTTCAACGGCCGCCGGCTGCTGGAAACGCCGTTGAACCTGCTGCTGGCGGACCCGACGCTCGACATGCCGTTCTGCGTCAACTGGGCCAACGAGAACTGGACCCGGCGCTGGGACGGCCACGACGATGAGGTCCTGCTCGGCCAAACCTACTCGCCCGAGGACGACGTCGCCTTCGCCCGCAGCCTGATCCCGGTCGTGCGGGACCCGCGCTACATCCGGGTCGACGGCCGTCCGCTGGTTCTGATGTATCGGCCGGGCCTGCTTCCGAATCCGGTGGCCACCATGCGGCGCTGGCGCGCGGAGTTCGCCCGCGCCGGCCTGCCCAACCCCTATCTTGTCATGGTGCAGGCGTTCGCCGACCGGGACCCGCGCCTGTTCGGCATGGACGCCGCCGCCGAGTTCCCGCCGCATAAGGTGGGCGACCGGCCCCATATCAACGGGCGCCTGCAGCCGCTTGACCCCGAATTCACCGGCCATGTGCTCGACTACAACGAGGTGGCGCAGCACGCCATGTCGCTGCCGCCGCCGCCATTCAAGCTGTTCCGCGGCGTGTGCCCGAGCTGGGACAACGAGGCCCGCAAGCCCGGGCGCGGCTACACCTTGGCAGACGCGACGCCGGCCGCCTACGGCACCTGGCTCGATGCCGCGTGCCGGGTTGCCATCGATGAGGCGGCCATTGACGACGAGCGCATCGTCTTCGTCAACGCCTGGAACGAGTGGGCGGAGGGCACCTATTTGGAGCCGGACCGTCACTTCGGCCACGCCTACCTGGCCGAGACGGCGCGGGTCCTGCATGCATTGGACAAGCCCCCCGCGCCGGCTGCCGTACCAGTCGACGACGGCCGGATCCGGCTCGCGCTCATTTCGCACGACGCGCATTTCCATGGGGCGCAAGTCGTGGCCCTGGCGCTCGCGCGCGCCTTGGTCGGGGATCATGAGGTCGCGCTGACGATATTGCTCGGCGGCGCGGGCGAGCTCACGCCGCAGTTCGCGGCCGTCGCGAGAACCGAGACGGTGCCGGGGGACTTCAACGACCTGGATGCCTGGCGCGACGCGGCCCGCCGCCTGGCCGCTTCGGGCGTCGCCGCCGTGTTGTGCAATACCTTGGTCTCCGCCCGGGCCATCCCGGCATTGCGTGAGGCCGGGCTGCGCGTCGTCCAGTTGGTGCACGAACTGCCGTCGCTTATTCGGCAGTATGGTCTCGAAACGGCAAGCCGCGACGCTGCCGCCGAGGCCGCCGCGGTCGTGTTCGCATCCGGCTACGTCCGGGACCGTTTTCTCGAGGTTGCCGGCCCGATCCACGGCCGGACGGTGATCCGGCACCAGGGCCTGGATATGCGGCGGCTATCGCACAGCGAGCGCGAGCAGCAGCGGACGGCGACTCGGCTCGATTGGGGGATCGCCGGGAACCAGAAGGTCGTCCTTGGCCTGGGCTATGGCGATGCGCGCAAGGGACTCGACCTATGGCCGGCGCTGATGCGCAGGGTCGTGGCATCGTGTGGCGACGCGGTGTTCGTCTGGGTCGGCCGCATCGAGGCGAACCTGCTGCACTGGCTGCAGCACGACCTGCGGGAGGCTGACATGGAGGGCCGGCTGATCCTGCCGGGCATGACGGACGACCTGGCGTCGACTTACGCCGCCGCCGATGCGTTCGTGCTGACGTCGCGGGAGGATCCATTCCCCAACGTCGTCGTCGAGGCGATGGCGAGCGGCCTGCCTACCGTGGTATTCGACAAGTCGGGCGGCATCGTCGAGCTGGTTCGCGATGCGGGCGGGGTGGTAGTGCCCTATCTGGACGTCGGCGCCATGGCTGACGCGCTCGGCCGGTTGCTGGGCGACGCCGCCGCCGCCGACAGGATGGGACGGACCGTCGCCGCGCGCATCGCCCGCGATTTCGATTATGCCGACTACGCTGCGGACCTGCTGCACTTGGCCGTCCCGCCGACGCCCACCGTCACCGTGATAGTGCCGAACTACAACTATGCGCGCCACCTCCGGCAGCGGCTCGAGAGCATCTGGGCGCAGACGGTGCCGGTCGACGAGCTGATCATCCTCGACGATGCGTCGTCCGACGGCAGCGCTGCGCTCATTGCGGAGCTGGCGCGGGAAAGCCCGGTTCCGGTGCAGGTCGTCTGCAACACAGCGAACTCGGGTTCGGTGTCCCGGCAGTGGGCGCGCGGGGTCGCGATGGCGCGGAACGAGGTCGTCTGGATCGCCGAGGCAGACGATTTCGCCGACCCTGGCTTCCTCGCCGCCGTGCTGCCGGCGTTCGAGGACCCGGACGTCGTGCTCAGCTACAGCGAGTCGCGCATGGTGGACGAGGACGGCCGCGTGTTCGCACCGGACTATCTCGGCTATGTCGCCGACGTCGACCCGGTGCGCTGGACGGCGGATTTCAAGATGGCCGGGCCGGACGCCGTGGCGCAGGCGTTTGCGGTCAAGAACGTCGTGCCGAACGCCAGCGCGGCGGTGTTCCGGCGCGAGGCGCTGGCGTCCGTGCTGGATGGCCATCTCGACGCGATGGCCGAGTGCCGGAATGCCGCAGACTGGCTCTGCTACCTGCGTCTGCTGGAGCGGACCGGGGCGGTCGCGTTCACGGCGCGCGCGCTGAACAATCATCGCCGCCATGCCGGGAGCGTCACGATCGCCGCCTCCAACCCGCGTCACCTGCGGGAGATCATCGCGATGCAGGACCTTGCGGCGGCGACGGCTGTGGTGGGGCCCGAAACGCGTGCTGTCGCGATCCAGTACCGCTACGCCGTCGCCGAGCAGTTCGGCATTGCCTTGGCGAAGGCTATCTGATCACGCTGCTCGTCCGTGTAATCCTGAAGATGGACCTTCATGCAAGAGCCGCACATCGTTGCAAGCTGGGAGGGGCGGTGTCCGATCTGCCTGCGTGATACGCGTTTCACGGCCCGCCAGTCTTGGTTTCGTGACCATCTCATTTGCGAAACTTGCGAAGGAGGGTCGGTGCCGCGGGAACGGGCATTGATGCTCGTGATACGGCAGCTGGTTTCCGATTGGGAAAGCTGCGCGATCCATGAGAGTTCGCCGGGCGGGCGGGGCGTCTCCACACTGATGTTCCGCAAGGCCCGCAACTATGTTCCAAGTAATTTCTATCTCGATATCCCGCTTGGCGCCGCAGGTCCATCGGGCATCCGGTGCGAGAACCTTGAACGGCAGACCTTCGCTGATGAAAGTTTTGACCTCGTCATCACTCAGGACGTGATGGAGCACGTGTTCGATCCAGCAAGCGCCTATCGCGAGATATACCGGACATTGCGGCCGGGTGGCCGCCACATCCATACTACTCCTATCTATAAAGAACTCGTCGAGTCGGTTTGCAGAGCCAGTATTGGGCCCGATGGCGAGATCGTTTACCTGATGGAGCCCGAATACCATGGCAACCCGATCAGCGCCGATGGGTCCCTGGTTACATTCAGTTACGGACATGACATTGCCGAACTGATTGCGGGCTGGACACCGTTCGATGTCGAAATCCGGCGCTTCCACGACCGCACGCGTGGCATTGTCGCCGAGTTCACCGAGGTCATTGTTTGCACAAAGCCAATCGTGTCGCCGATATAGAGGAATAGGGCTTAAACGAGAGAATCGCGCACCATTTAGTAGCCTTGATCCTATCCCCGTGTGCCCGTGCAGAAATAGCCGATGTTGAGCGACGCGCCGCAGTTGCGAGACTCTCAATCGGGCATTTAAGGATAAGATCATGATCATAGTGCTCGGCGGCGGCGGCTTCCTGGGACAGCATCTGCGCCGCCGTCTGATTGCGGCCGGCGCGGCCTTCACCATCGTCTCGCCCCGCGATTTGAACCGGCGCGGACCGGCGGCGCCCCATGAAGGATTCATGCTGGCCCAGTCGTTCGATGGCCCAGAAGGCGACGCCCTGCTCCGGCGAGCCTCGGCGCTGGTCAACCTGGCCAGCCGGTCCGTCCCGGGCACCTACGCAGCCCAGCCGTGGCGGGAGATGGCGGAGCGGGTCGCGCCGGTCGCCACCCTGTTCGGCCGTTGCGCGGAGGCGAACTCGCTGCTGAAGATCGTGCAGATCTCGTCCGGCGGCACCGTGTATGGCCGGGCTAGCGAGGACCGCGTCAATGAGGCCGCACCATGCGCGCCCATCTCCGGCTATGGCCTCGCCCACCTCATGATCGAGGAGTCGCTGCGGTTCACCGGACGGACGGCCGGGAACCCCTACTGCATCCTCCGGGTATCCAACCCGGTCGGCCGCTTCCAAAGCAGCGGCAACCAGGGCATCGTCTCCATTGCCGCGCGGGCGGCCGCATCCCGGTCCGACTTCCCGCTGTTCGGCGAGGGGCATCAGATGCGCGACTTCCTGGACGCCGACGACGTCGCCGAATCGATCCTCGCGGCGTGCCGTGACCGGCTGCATGCGACGGCGACCTGGAACGTCGGATCCGGCGTTGGCCGTTCCGTGCTGGACGTGATCCGCATCGTCGAGGAGGTCGGCGGCCGGCCCATCCGGCTGCGCCGGCTGCCGGACCGCAGCATCGACGTGCCGCGGATCGTCCTGGATTGCGGCCGGATTCACAACGACCTCGGCTGGCGGGCGCATCGGGATTTCGAGAGCTCGGTGCGCGACATCTTTCGCAGCCTCGATCCTGAGGCGGAGGCATAGCCGGCCGGCTACTCTCGCGCCGGCGGAGCCGCGAACTGGAACGAATGGTCGGCGCGGGAGAAACCGGGGTTGTAGAACGGGTCGGCATCCAGCACCGGGCCCCAGCGGTCGCGCAGGGTGCGGCACTCACGCCGAAACCGCGCGGCGGCGTCGGGCGCATGGTCATAGCCGCGCGAGGCCGATTCGAGATGCAGCAGCTCCGCAAACGGCGTCCAGACAATGCGCAGGCCGAGGGCGCCGATGCGCAGACAGAGGTCGACGTCGTTGAGCGCGACAGTCAGGTCGACCGCGTCCAGGCCGCCCACGCGCAGGAACACCGACCGGCGCAGCGCCAGGCAGGCCCCGGTCACGGCCGAAACCTCGCGCGTCAGGACGAACTGCCCGCCATGACCCTCGTCCGTCGACGGCGCATGGAAGCCGAAATGCCCGGCGATGCCCGGGCCGCCCTCGAACGCGCCGACCCCCAGCACCACGCCGGCGTGCTGGATCCTGCCGTCGCCATAAAGCAGCCGCGCGCCGACTGCGCCGACATCCGGACGCATGGCGTGACCCGCCAGCTCCCGCAGCCAGCCCGGATCGAGCACGTCGATATCGTTGTTCAGCAGCACCAGGATTTCCCCGGCCGCAGCCGCGGCGGCGGCGTTGTTGATGGCCGAGTAGTTGAACGAGCCCGGCACCGGCAGGACGCGCACGCGCGGGTCGCGGCCGAGCCGTTCGAGCAAGCGCCGCGTTTCCGGCTCCTGGCTGTCGTTGTCGGCGATGATCAGCTCCAGCGTCGGGTAGTCGGTCCGGGCAAGCACGCCCTCGGCGCATTGTGCCAGCAGTTCCGGCCGGTCCCGCGTGGGAACGATCACGCTGACCAGCGGCTCCGGCGCCTGCAGGTTCCAGCGGATGCGGCTGCGGCCACGGCCGAACCGCGATGGGACCAGGCTGGGCCGGGTCGGGCCATGCTGCCATTGCGCGAGCACGGCCTCGACCGCCGGCGTGGACGGGGCCGGCGGCGGCTGTCCGGTGCGGTGGCTGAGGATCGCCGGGATGTGGCGGATGCGGCCGGCCACGGCAGCCGCCTGCAAAGCGAGGTCCTGGACCGTGCCGTCGTCGGCGGCCAGCGGCGCGTCGACCGCCTCCAGCAGCGCGCGCCGGAACACGCAGAAGCCGCCCGCAAGGTCCTGCTCGAGCGCGAGGTCGACGCTCCAGGCGGGCTTCAGGAACGGGTCATGGCGGCGTCCCTGCGTATCGATGCGGTCCTCGTCCGCGTAGACCAGGTCGGTCTCCGGATGCGCTGCAAGCTCGGCCGCGACCCGGCGCAGCGCGTCGTCCGCCAGGATGCACCCGGCCGCTGCGACCAGGATGTGCGTGGCGTCGCCCGCCTGCGCCAGCGCCGTCGCGACATGGGGCGACACGCCGTCCTGGCTCATGGTCCGGACGATGCCGACCCGGCTGTCGCGGCCGGCGGCCTCCACGGCGTGCGCCACTGCACTGGGCAGCAGACCGGTTTCAACCAGGCAAAGCAGCCATTCGCCACCGAGCTGATCCAAGGCTGCGGCAACCGCGCGCGGGTCAGCGGTGGCCCCGAGCGGTAGAACCATCTGCAGTGACGGGTGTGCAAACGGCGTTTCTTGTGCCTGGACGGCAGCCGGCGTCGGCTCCGGCGGCGGCATGGGCGTTGGATTGGGCATCAGATCCAGCTTGGCATCAGAGGCCGGCTTGCGGCGGACCCAGCCCAGCGCCGACCGCAACGGCGCCGTGGCGCGC
>CAZZWN010000169.1:0-8178 GCA_964657765.1 uncultured Acetobacteraceae bacterium | reverse complement strand
CATTATCCAGGGACATACCGAGGTGGGGATCAGCGTAGGCGGCACGTTCGGCCGACCGGCCTAGACAATTTCAGCTTGAGTGCGCCCAACTGCTTGCATCGTTGAAACGCAAACGGACCGCCGCCCGGCCCGGTCAGAGATCCTGGTTATCCGCCCCGCTGCCCCGGCCGGAGACGCCGGCGCGGGACGGCGCGTCGCCGCCGGGTTCGATCGTGCGGGAGACTGCTTCGATCTCGGCGTCGTTCTGCGGCCCGCCGTCGGCATCCTGCGGCAAGGAGCCGGCATTGGCCGTCGGATCGTCGCGACGCTCCTGCAGCACGGCGATGACCGCATCGGCGTCGATGCGCTCTGCGGCGGCGAATAGTCGATCGGCCTCGTCCGTATCGCCCGCCGCCTGCGCACGCAGCGCCTGTTCCGCTATTTGCCGGGCCGATGCGTGCTTGCCGCCGACGCCGTCCGTTTGGTCCAACTCTTCGGTCATGGGACTTCCTTATATATGTATGCCGGCCTACTCGGCAGGTGCAGCCGCTGGCGCCCGCCGTCCCAGCAGGCCTTGCACGACGAAGATCATCAGCCCGGCAAAGCCGAGGCAGGCCGCGAGGAACAGCATCGGGGTCAGGTTGCTGCCGGTGCTGTCCTTAATCCAGGGCACGGCATTCTGCGCTATGAAGCCGCCGAGGTTGCCTACCGCATTGATGACCGCAAGCCCGGCGGCTGCGCTGGCGCCGGTCAGGAAGCTGCTGGGCAGCGTCCAGAAAATTGGCTGGGCGGAGAATATGCAGGCGGCGGCGGCGCAGAGCAGCGCGAATTTCGGCGTGTTGCCGGGTATGACGACGCTGCCGACCAGGCAGGCCGCGCCGATCGCGACCGGAATCACGATGTGCCAGGTCTTCTCCCGCACCTGCTCGGAATGCCGCGGCACCCACCACAATGCGACGGCGGTGACGGTCCAGGGCAAGATATTGATGAACCCGTTCATGGTGTTGGACACGCCGAAGCCCTTGACGACGGTGGGTAGCCAGTAGCTCAGCCCATAGGCCGCGAGCGGGAAGCCGACATAGGTCAGCGCCAGCAGCAGCACGCGGCCATCGGCCAGGGCGCGCAGCGGGTTGCCGTGCTCGACCTTGCCGGCGCGGCGGTTTTCCTCGGCGATGGTGTCACGCAGCCAGGTCTTCTGCACGGCGTTCAGGAAGCTGGCCTGCTCCGGGCCATCGGGCAGGACGAAGAATGTGACGAAACCCATGAGCACCGCGGGGATGCCGGTCGCGAGGAACACCCATTGCCAGCCGTGCAGTCCGAATGTGCCGTCCAGGTCCAGCAGGCTGCCGCAGATGGGCGCGCCGACGGCATTGGCGATCACGCTGAAGATCATGAACCAGCCGACCATCCGGGCGCGGTGCCCAAACGGCATCCAGATCGTCAGCAGGTAGAGCACCCCTGGGAAAAACCCGGCCTCGCACGCGCCGAGCAGGAAGCGGAGGATGTAGAACATCGTCGTGCCCGTCGTGAAGGCGAGCGCCACTGTCACGAAGCCCCAGGTCACCATGATCCGCGCGAACCAGCGCCGGGCGCCGACCCGGCCGAGGATGAGGTTACTCGGCACCTCGAACAGGAAATAGCCGATGAAGAACAGCGAGGCCCCGAGGCCATAGGCGCTTTCTGAAATGCCGAGTTGATCCAGCATTTGCAGCTTGGCGAAGCTGATGTTCTGGCGGTCGACATAGGCGATCAGGTACATCACCCCGAGCAGCGGCATGACCCGGCGCAGAAACAGGCCGATCGTCTGCTGTTCCAGTTCCGGCGCGGTGTGGGCTTCTGAACGGAGGGGGATTGCCTGTGCCATTGTCGTGCCTCCGGGTTCACCGCTTCTGATTTGCGCCTTGAGCGGGCCATGACGCTCAACGCGGCACTGCAAGCGTGAGTTCCGGAAATACGGCTACGAGGATGGAATGAACCCTTCCCGACTCCACCCGTTGTATCAGGTGGAGGACAGCAAATGGTCGAAATCCGAAGATTGGACCCACACGACCCACTGCCCGAAGGACGCGGGCACCGAGTGATCGTGCTGAGGCGTTTCGATGAGGACGACCCACGCCGCGTCCTGACCGAGATCACCCTGACAGGGGCGCCGGGGCACTCCGAGGTCGCCCGGCCGGTAAACGCGGATGGGATTGCCATGTCGCTCGAAGACGCGGTCGCGGCTGCGCAAAGGGTTGCGCTCACCGAAGGTATCGGCGAGATATTCGTCCTTGACCGCACTGCCGGCCATTTGGAGCACAACGTGATCGAGCATGCTGGCGATCACAGCTTCTCAGGCAAGAAGCTGGAAGATAGTGATCTGGAGGACGATGAAAAAGGGCCAGACTTGCGTGATCGACAGCCCTGAATATCCCTAAATCATGCCCAATTCCTGCCACATGTTTCCGTTATTCCTTCTGATTCTATAGTAGATGGTGGGATGTCACGTGGCTGTGAAGTGCCGACGCCTCCTCATTGTTGGCATAAGCCGCGATGACCGCCTTTCCATTTCGAACGCCTCGCCCATGTCTACCGTCCTTCCAGAAGCCCCCCATTCCGGGCGCGGCCGCCAGCAAGAAGAGAATTCCTGATGCCTGATACCGGGCTAGACGTGTCCACTACTGGACGACGTATCGGCGTGCTTGTCGTGGGCCTGGGTGGCGCTGTCGCCACCACCGCCGCGGCCGGCATCGAAATGCTGCGTGCCGGGTCGAACGACATGGCGGGACTTCCCCTTGCCGGCGTTGGCGCCTCCGGCATCGCGGCCTACCGCAACCTGCATTTCGCCGGTTGGGACCTGCATGGCGAGGATCTCGAGAACGCAGTGCGCGAGCACCGGGTGCTGGACCGGGATCAGTCTGAGCTCGTCGGGCCGGCAATGCGTGGCATGACGCCGTGGCCGGCCGTAGGCAGCGTCGACTTCTGCAAGAACGTCGATGGCGTCAACAAGGTGGTGGCGAAGTCGCACCGCGATGCGGTCGACCGCATACGCGACGACATCCGCCGTTATCGCGAAAGCTCGGGCATCGAGAACCTGGTCGTCGTGAACCTCGCCTCCGTCGAGCGCTGGCCCGACAAGGCGGCGACGGCGCTGCACACGCCGGAAGGCTTCGAAAAGGGCCTTGACGCGAGCGACCCCGCGATCAGCCCGGCCATGCTGTATGCCTATGCGGCGATCGTCGAGGGCGTGCCCTATGGCAACTTCACCCCGAGCCTCGCCGCAGACATCCCGGCGCTGACGACGTTGGCCGAACGGCGCAACGTGCCGGTGGCCGGCAAAGACGGCAAGACCGGGCAGACCTTCATCAAGACCGTGCTGGCGCCGGCGTTCCGCAGCCGCAGCCTGTATGTCGAGGGCTGGTACAGCACCAACATCCTCGGCAACCGCGACGGCCTCGCGTTGGACAACCCGGCCAGCCTCGCGAGCAAGCTGAACACCAAGGGATCGGTGCTGGAGAACATTCTCGGCTATCCGGTCGAGGACCACCTTGTCGACATCCGCTACTACAAGCCGCGCGGCGACAACAAGGAGGCCTGGGACAACATCGACCTGGTGGGCTTCCTCGGTCAGAAGATGCAGATCAAGGTCAACTTCCTTTGCCGTGACAGCATCCTGGCGGCACCCTTGGTGATCGAGATTGCCCGGGTGCTGGACCTGGCGCGTCAACGCGGCCATGGCGGCATCCAGGAGCAACTCGGCCTGTTCTTCAAGGCGCCGATGACCAAGGCCGGCAAGCGCGAGGAGCATAGTTTCCCGGTGCAGGAGCGCGTCCTTCTTGATTGGCTCGCGGCTTAAATCGGCTTTCGGACGGCGCAGTCCCGTGTTGGATGACCCATCCGGCCAAGCCGCAAGCTTGGCCGGCTTCGTGCCGCTCGCGGCCGAATTGGGCGACCTGAAGCGCGTCCGCGACGCCTCCAGCGCCGATAGCCTGGCGTCGCGGCTGTTTCGCCGCGCGTGGGGAGCAATGGCGGCGGGGCAGGAACCGGCCGAGGTCGCGTTGCTCACAACGGCCAGCGCCGTTGCCGCTGCCCGGCTTGGTGGCATCGACCGTGGCGTGTTGCTTGTGGCAGGGCTCACGAACGTCGATGCGACGGAAATTCTCGTGCGTTCGTTCGACGAGGTTGCGGCCCCTGTGGACCTGGCGCTCGCCGGGCAGCTCCGCAGCCACCTCGACCGGGCATTCCGCCCGGGACCGGCTCCGGAATTTGCCGAGGCGCTCATCCGCCAGCCCCGTGCCGGCGCGACCTGCCCGGGCAAGCCCCGCATCATCCTGGAGCCGCCAGAGGGCCATGGCGACCATTGCCTGGTGGTTGCGGTGCTCGCAACCGTGCTGGCGCCGCGCTATGGGGCCGATCCGGCTACGGCGTTCCTGGCCGGCATGGTGCACCATCTGCACAATGCCCATCTGCCCGATAGCGGCTTTGCCGGGGAGATGCTGCTGGGCGAGCACCTCGGCCCGATCATGCGGACGCTGTTCGCTCGCGAGCTTGCGACGTTGCCGCCGCCACTGTCTGCCGCGACCGCGGCGGCGCTGGCCATGATCCCGGACGCCTCGACCCCTGGCGGTCAGGCGTTCCATGCGGCGGACGTGATCGACCGCGTGCTGCAGATGCGGCACTACGACCAAGTGGCCCGGTTCACCATCGATCAGGCGCTGGACGATATGGACCTGGTTCACGCAGGTCCGACGCAGAGCTTCCATCGTGCGGTGCTGCACGAGGCCAACCTGCCGTGACGCAACCCGCTGCGGCACAGTGGCAGGATGGCGCGTTGTCCAGCCCGGTGTCCGGCCAGGCGCTGCATGCGGACACGCCGCATTCGCTCGCCGCCGGGCCGGAGCGCTGGCCCGTCATTGACGACATTCCATTCCTGCGGGCGGACCGCCGAGTCCTGGCGGACGCGGCGCTCGCGGCGCTCGACGCGGGGAATGCGCAGCGTGCGCTGGTGCTGTTGCTGGGCGACCAGGACAACTGGGCCCGCACCCCGCCGCCGTCGGAGGCGGACCGCGCCGACTTGGTCCGCAACGCCGGTTCGGTGACGTTCCGCGCCGCTATGGATCGGCTGGCGTTCGGCGCAGTTGGCACCTATTTCGCCCACCGCTGGTCCGACCCGACTTTCCTGTCCGGCCTGGCTCTGGCGGAGGCGCACTGGAACGCGCCCGGCTGCGTGTTCGAGCTGGCATGCGGCGCTGGGCACTATTTGCGTGAGTTCGCCCGGGTGACGCCGGTGGTCGCCGGGGCCGATATCGTGTTCGCCAAGCTATGGCTGGCGCGGCGGTACTTGGCGCCGACGGCCCGGCTGGTGTGTTTCGACGCCGCCGTGCCCTGGCCGCTGGCCGACGGGTCCGCTGGCCTCGTGTTCTGCCATGACGCTTTCTATTTCCTGCCAAACAAGCCGCATGTCGCGGCCGAGATGCTGCGGGTCGCCGGCGCGGACGGACGCGTGCTGGTGGGGCACGCGCATAACGCCCTGGTGGACAACCTCTCGGCCGGCGAGCCGTTGCCGCCGGCGGGCTATGCCGCGCTATTCAACGAGCCCTTACTCTATGACGATCGCGAGCTGACCCAGGCGCTCATTGAGGCGCGGGCTCCGGTGCCCGGCACCATGGCGAGCATCGCCGACGCGCCGGCGGTGGCGCTGGCGACCGGTGTGTCAGCGCCGCATTCGGTTACGGGCGGATTGGCGATGCCGCCCGCCGGGACCGCGTTGCGGCGTAACCCGCTCTATGCTGGGCCGGAGATCCAGTGGCCGTCCGAGCGATACGAACGCGAATACGGGCCGTTGGCGACCTACCCCCTGCATGCGGACGGGCCCGAGCACGCCGTTGCCGGCACCGATCCGGCGACCGACCGTCTCGCCCGTCAGCGCGTGCTGCTGGATCTGCCGCAGCAATGGTGAACTGGGGCATCGCGGGCTGCGGTTGGGTGGCGCGCGACTATGTCGG
This sequence comes from uncultured Acetobacteraceae bacterium, assembly GCA_964657765.1. Taxonomy (GTDB): domain Bacteria; phylum Pseudomonadota; class Alphaproteobacteria; order Acetobacterales; family Acetobacteraceae; genus CAHJXG01. Next base: position 2,215 of record CAZZWN010000169.1, on the reverse strand, counting down.
CCCCGCCATTCAGGCCTCCCGCAACGGACGCCTGGCCGCGCTGTTCGACCCGGCGCCGGCGTCGCTGCGACAGGCTGCAAAGCTCTTCGATGCTCCGGCTCATTCCGATCTCGACGCCTTCCTGGCGACCCCCGGCCTGCAGGCTGTATATGTCGCCGCGCCCAACCATGCCCACCGCGCGCTGGTGGAGGCGGCGGCGGGTGCCGGGCTGCCGGTGCTGTGCGAGAAGCCGATGGCGACCACCCTGCCGGACGCCGAGGCCATGGTCGCCGCCTGCAAGCGCGCCGGCGTGCTGTATGCGACGGCGTTCGACCAGCGGCACCACGCCGCCCATCGCGCCTTGGCCGCTTTGATTGCCGAGGGCCGGTTTGGTACCGTGACCGCCATCCGTATCGTCTATGCCTGCTGGCTTCCTGCCGATTGGGCAGCGGGCGGGGCAGGGGACAACTGGCGCATCGACCCGGCCCGTGCCGGCGGCGGCGCGCTGATGGACTTGGCGCCGCACGGGCTCGATTTGTCGTCTTTCCTGCTGAACGAGCCGTTGATCGAGGTCGCCGCCATCGGCCAGGCCCGCGTTCACCGCTACACCGTCGAGGACGGTGCCCTGCTGATGGCGCGGTCGAGGTCCGGGGTCATGGTGCAGATGCACGTCGCCTATAATTGTCCGGAAACCCTGCCGCGACGCCGGTTGGAGGTCGTCGGCACCGCCGGGCAGGCAGTTGCGACAGACACGATGGGGCAGACGGCCGGCGGCACGCTCGAGTGGATCGATGCGGCGACCGGCGTGGCGCAGCCGGTCCCGGTGCCGGATGCGGACCGCTCGCCGTTCCTCAACCAAGTCGAGGCGTTCGCCGACGCCGTGCTGGGTGTGCGGCCATTCCCGTTCCCGGCCGCGCACGACCTTAGTATCATGGCACTGGTCCTGCGAGCGCAGGCGATGGCGAAACCGCCGGAGGTGCGTGATGCCGCTTAGGCCGTATTCCTGCACCAATTGCGGCCATTGGCAGCGCTATTTCGCCGTGCCGCCCGATTGCCCCATTTGTTCGGACGTGCGCAACGACCTGCCGGAGGACGGCTGGGAGTTCCTGACCCCGGCCCAGATCGCGCCACGCCTCACGCATCATTGGCGCGAGGCGATCCCGGGCGTCTGGGAGTTCTGGTCGACGCCGCGCTACGGTCTGGACGGCCATGGCTGGTTGCTGACCTACCCGGACGGCAACGTCGCCTTCGAGGCCGCGCCGCTGTATAACGAAGCGCAGTTGCAGAAAATCGAGCAGCTCGGCGGCATACGCTGGCTCGGCAGCAGCCATCCGCACGGCTACGGAGCGCTGTATCAGCTACAGGACCACTTCAAGCCGGATCTGCTGATCCAGAAAGACGATCTGCAGTGGACCAAGGCGTTCCGCGTCACCGTCCCGTATGACGAGACGTATGAAATACGTCCGGGCCTCACGCTGCATCACACTGGCGGGCACTACGAGGGCCATTCCGTGCTGCATGACGCCGAGCGCCGGGCGATATTCTGCGGCGACGCGCTGAAGATCGACTTCGACCCCGACGGCACGGCGCAGCGCATCTCGTGCCACAAGGCCTATCACAAGCAGATTCCGCTGAGCCGGGGCGAGGCGCAGCGTTATCGTGATGTGTTTGAAAAACTCGATTTCACCTCGGCGTTCACGCCGTTCGAATATGCCACCGGCCTCACCACCCATGCGGCGCTGAAGCTGCTGGACGAGGTCATCGAGGGCCCGCCCTTCACCCGCCCCATCCAGATCGAGCGATGACCAAGCATTTCCTGCCACCCACGCTGCCCGATGCGGCGGCGGCCTATGTGGCCTCGATGCCGGAGGGCCGGGTCGAGCTGTTTTCGCTGACCCCGCTCGACCACACCGGGGTGTCGTGCTGGAACGCCATCTTTCTGAACCAGGACGGCACACGCTGGCATGGCGTCGCGCCGCACGGCGTCGGCTACGGCGTGGACGATGACAGCGCCATTATCGGCACGACCGGCGAGTTGGCGGAGGCGGTGCATTCCGCGACCGAAATCCACCGGATGGAGCGGCGCACCGCCAGCTATGACGCACTGCGGGCCGAGGTCGGCACACGCCATGTCGCCGACCCCTTGACCCTGTGCCTGCCGGCCGGCAGCCCGGTCGATGGTGACACCGCTTTGGAATGGGTGCCTGCGCGGCGCTGGCCCGGCGGTGAGACGGTG
>CAZZWN010000168.1:0-8185 GCA_964657765.1 uncultured Acetobacteraceae bacterium | reverse complement strand
GGCAAGTCTCCTGTTAGTTCTAGGCAAGCACGAGTTCGGAGACGGCCGGGGCCAGCACCGGGATCGCCTCGCCGCCGTAGATGTCGGCCAGCAGTGCCGGCGTCAGCGCCGCGGCCGCGCCGTCGAACACCACCCGTCCGCTCCGCAGCGCCACGACCCGGCGGCAATAATTCATCGCGACATCGACCTGGTGCAGCGATACCAGCACCGTGATGCCGTCCTGCCGGTTCAGCTCCGCCAGCGTCTCCATCACGCGCCGGCTGCTTTCCGGGTCGAGCGACGCGATCGGCTCATCGGCGAGCAGGACACGGGCACCCTGCACCAGCGTCCGCGCGATCGCCGCCCGCTGCTGCTGCCCGCCCGACAGGGTTGACGCCCGCTGATGCGCGATCTCGGCGATCCCCACACGCAGCAGCGCTTGCTGCGCCCGCGCGCGCTCGGCCCGGGGGAACGATCCGGTCATCGTGCGCCACAGCGGCAGGCGGGACAGCGCGCCCAGCAGGACGTTCGTCAGAACCGGCAGCCGGCCCACGAGGTTGAATTGTTGGAACACGACGCCGACGCCGGCGCGGGTGCGCCGAATGCCCTGCCCAAGACGGCCGTTGGTCTGCACCGGTGCGCCGTGCACGAGGATGCGTCCGCCGGTCCCGCCTGCCCGTGTCCGGTCCGCGAGCATCAGGCCGGCGACATGCCGCATCAGCGTACTTTTACCCGATCCGGACGCGCCGATCAGCGCGACCATCTCACCGGGCTGGACCAGCAGTGCGTCGATCTCCAGCGCGAGCCGGCCGCGGGCGAAGGTCTTGCAGAGCCCAGTTATCTCGACGGCAGGATGGGGCATGGGCTACGCTTTCGATTTCGTCTTGCATTTAGCGAGTTTAATGGACGGTCTTGATGACAGCTTGACTGCGGTTCGATGACAGTTGTCCTGTCTCGCAATGCGCGTTCGGCCGCTTATCTGCCGGTCATGGCACCTGAGAAAGCAAAGGTACTCCCCATGGCGACGCTGCTCGGTAGCCTGCTGCTCAGCGCTTGCTCGGTGTTCGGCATTCGCGGTGGCACCGAGGAGCCGCCGCATAGCCTGATTGAACGCGTCGGCGATGTCGAAATCCGCCGCTACGAGCCGCGCGTCGCTGCCGAGACCACCGTTTCCGGCGACGCCCATACGGCGCGTGGCGAGGGTTTCCGCCGGCTGGCCGGATACATCTTTGGCGGCAATCAGGGCCGGGTCCGCATCGACATGACGGCGCCTGTCGCTCAGTCTGGAGCCTCGGCCGGCGAGCGTATCGCCATGACCGCGCCGGTCGCGCAGGCTTCGGACGCCGGCGGCTGGGTCATCCGATTTTTCCTGCCGGCCGCGCTCAAGGACGCGCCGAAGCCGAACGACGACCGGGTCCGTATCGTGCCGATACCCGCGGAAACCGTGGCGGTGCTGCGCTTCGGCGGCCTGGCGACCGACACCGCCATCGCGACGCAGCGCACGACCCTGCTGGCGGCCCTCGCTGGCACGCGCTGGCGTCCGGCGGCCAACGTTGTCGCGTGGTTCTACGACCCACCTTGGACATTGCCGCCGCTACGGCGCAACGAGGTCGCGGTGCCGGTTACGGATGCGGCGAAATGACGCACCCATCCTGCCGCCGTTGAGCGGAACGCAATGCCTGATTGGTGTCGATAAACTTTACATCCGCAGGTAGCCGCGGGGGTTAAGTCATTGTCGGGAAAGACTGGCATATCGTTTGCGTAACAATGCGTGACGGGGCAATCTTGCCGGCCGGAGAGTAAGCTTCTCTTAAGGATGCCAACACCTTGGCCACCCAGCCGGACTCGACCCAGATTATTACCATTGCAAAATGTTTGATGCTACGATATCAAACTTTCTGCGTTGCGGCGATGGGAAGCGCACCGTCGCCGTTCCTATGTGCCTCGGCTTCCTCGGAGTTTCACAGTCTTGATGTCGCCACATGCCGTCGTTCGTAAAACATCCTTGGCCGGAGCCTGTCGCGGGCGCTGGGACCGATAGGATAGCTTTGAAAGATTTAGCTTTGAAGAGCGTTATCGGTCTTGCCATCGCAGGCACCGCGTCGCTGTTTTCGGCCTCGGCCGCCTTCGCTACCGCAATCAACGTCCAGTTTGGCGCCGGATCGGTGAGCCAGCAGCAGGTCGGCCCGGCCGTCATAGGCGCCGCCGGCGACTACTGGAACTTCTCCAACGTTGCTTCCGGCAGCAGCACCTTGGTGGACACCAGCCAGGCAGCAACCGGCGTCACCCTCACATTCGCGGCGAGCGGCGTCTATACGGCAGCCGCTGGCGGCTATGCATTCTCCGGCACGCCCGATGCTAACCTAATGGCGGGATACCTCTATTCGAGCACCTCCACCATTACGGCGTCTCTAAGGGGCTTAACGGCTGGGCAGGGATATAACATCGATCTCTACACGCAGGGCGATAGGAACTCAGCCGGCAGGAGCGACGGCGTCACTGTGAATGGCGCGACAGGAACGTCCACGCAGACCAACGCGAGCACATTCATCCTGAACAACAACTACCTTGTTTTCTCAGGAGCAGCGGATTCAGCCGGCAGTATATCGATCGCAGTCGTAACCAAAAGCGGCGAGGCTAACTTCAACGGTTTTCAATTGGTGACGACCACAGTGCCGGAGCCTTCGACCCTCGCCCTTCTCGGTGTCGGCCTCGCGGGCCTCTGTTTGTTCAAGCGCCGCCTGGACGCCTGACCGAGTAAGCGGCCGTGCTTCAGCCATGTTGCGACAAGGCGGGGTAACGAACGTCTGCATAGTCTTGCAACTCAAACGGAAGCATCCGTCCGATTTGCAAGGCTATTCTTCGTTGGTAGAGCGATCCAAATAGCGTATCGAGACCAAGCGTTAGGATCGGACCACTCTAGAACGCCACGTGCCCGAATGCCGCGCGCAGGCCCAGGAACAGTGCGCCCCCCACCAGGAACCCCACCAAGGTCCCATTCACCCGCACAAACTGCAGGTCGCGGCCGACCCGCAGTTCGACCTTGTCGGTGATCTCGTCCGCATCCCAGGCGGTGACGACGTCGGCAATGAAATCCGCGAGCTGCACCTGCGCGCTCGGCAGCATCGTCGCGATCACCTTCTCGGCCGCAGCCTGCAGCCGTGCGCGGGCGGCAACATCCTCGGCCAGGAACGCGCCCAGATTGCCAAGCGCCGACTCCATCACCGCGAGCGTATGGCTGCCGGGCCGCTTGGTGTCGGCCTCCAACGCCGCACGCATGCGCGACCACACGTCCCAAAGCCAGGCCTGCACCGTCTCGTGCGCCACCACCCGGCGCACCGCGCGACCGATCTCGGCGGCGCGGGCCGGATCGGTCTCGATCAGTTCGATCTCGCGCCGCACCCAGACGTCGAACGCCTCGCGGATGTGGCTGCCCTCCGGGCCCATGCGGTCCAGCTCCTCGCGCAGCACACCCAGCACGCGCTCCGCCACCTGCGCGCCCAGCGCCCAGCCGACCAGCCGGCCGCCCTGCGCGCGAACCTTTTGCTCGATGAACACGTGCAGCGTCTTGTGCTTGCCTTCGAGCAGCTTGCGGAACTCGGCCAGCAGGAAGCCCAGCACCTCCTGGTGCCGCCCGCCGTCGACCAGCGTGCGCAGCGCCCGCGCCACGATGCGACCGGCGCCGGGTCCGCCGACCATCCGCGGCACCAGGCGCGCCATCGTGCGGCGCGCGCGGCCGTCCTCGACGGTGGCGAGCACGCGGGGCAGCATCTCGGCCAGCGCCCGCGCGGCAGGCTGCGCCGCGACGGGGTCGGAGAGGAACCGCGAGACGATCGACGGCAAATCGAGCCGGCCCAGCACGCGGGACACCTCCGCCGGCGTGAACACATGCCCGGCCACGAACCGGCCCAGCGCCCGGCCCAGTCGCGCCTTCTGCCGCGGGATGATCGCGGTGTGCGGGATCGGCAGGCCCAGCGGGTGCCGGAACAGCGCCGTGACCGCGAACCAATCGGCGATGCCGCCGACGAAACCGGCCTTGGCGCTGGCCTGCAGCAGGTCCGCCCATAGGCCCGGCGGCAGCGCGTAGCTGAGCAGGGTCAGCGCCGCCATCAGCACCAGCAATCCGGTCGCGAAGGCGCGGTGCTGCCGAAGCTCGCGCCGGGCGTCGCGCTCGGAGGCGAGGAGGGGGATGGTGATGGCTGAGGGCATGGCGCGGGAAATAGCACAAAAGGCCGGGGTGGCGAGGGGGCGCACGGTCGGTTAGGCTCGCCGCGATGACCAATTTCGTCCTGCTGCACGGGGCTTTCCATGGCGGCTGGTGCTGGCCCCGTGTGGCCGGTCCGCTGCGCGCGGCCGGGCATACGGTATTCACGCCGACGCAGACCGGCCTGGGCGAGCGCGCGCATTTGCTGTCGCGGGACATCACCCTCGACGTGTTCGTGCAGGACCTCGTGGGCGTGCTGGCGGCCGAGGAGCTGCAGGATGCCGTGTTGGTCGGCCACAGTTTCGGCGGCAGTGCCATCAGCGGCGCCGCCGACCGCGTGCCGCAGCATATCCGGCAACTGGTTTATCTCGACAGCATGGTGCTGCGGGACGGGGAGACGCCGTTCGACCGGTCGCTGCCGGAGGTCGCGCGGGAACGCCGGCGCATCGGCGCCTTGACTGGCGGGCTCTCCATCGCGCCGCCCGACCCCACGGTGTTCGGCGTGCCGCCGGGTCCGGACTGCGAGTGGATGAGCCGGCGGCTCACCCCGCATCCGTTCGGCACCTATGACAGCCCGCTGCGCCTGGCGCATCCCATCGGCAACGGGCTGCCTTGCACGTATGTCGCCTGCATGGACCCGGAGTACCCGACGCTCGCTGGGCATCGCGCCTTTGCCCGCGCGCAGCCGGGCTGGGGCTATCGCGAGATCCCGACCGGGCATAACCCGATGATCACCGCGCCCGGCTTGCTCGTCGCGCTGCTGGAGGAGCTGACCGCATGAACATCCGCCGGATTGCGCCCGAGGCCCGCCTTTCTGGCGCCGTCGTGCACAACGCAACGGTCTATCTGGCCGGGCAGGTGGCGGACGACCCCAGTGCCGGCGCCGAGGCGCAGACGGCCGACATATTGCGCCAGATCGACGCGTTGCTGAACGAGGCCGGGACGGACAAGACCTATTTGCTCTCGGTGCAGATATTCCTGGCCGACCTGGCGGATTTCGCGGCGATGAACCGGGCCTGGGACGCCTGGCTCGACCCGCGGCATAAGCCAGCCCGCGCGACGGTGCAGGCGCAGCTCGCGGACCCGGCCTGGCGCGTGGAAATCACCGGGGTCGCCGCGCTGCCGCCCATTCTGCCGCGTCCGGCCCAATCGAACGAAAGCCAGTTCGCTTGACCAGGCGTATCGCGGGGCCGATGTCGCAGGCATGAGTTACCAGGACTACATCGGACGGACCGAGACGCGCGCCGACACCGTCGCCCCGCATCTGCTGCATGGGCTCGCGGCCACCTTGGGAGTTGCCACGCCGGAGCGGCTGCCCCCGCTCTGGCACTGGATGCTGTTCCAGGACTGGGTGCCGCCGGACGGGCTCGGCCCCGACGGCCATCCGAAGCGCGGCGGCTTCCTGCCTCCGGTGCACGACCTGCCGCGCCGCATGTGGGCGGGGGGACGCTTGCGCTTCCTGGCGCCGCTGCGGGCGGGCGACCCGGTGCGCCGCACCAGCACCATCCTTTCCGTGAACGAGAAGCAGGGCGGCAGCGGGCGGCTGGTGTTCGTCACCGTCGGCCATGTCGTCGAGGGACCCGGCGGCGTCGCAATCGAGGAGCAGCACGACATCGTCTATCGCGGCGCCGAGGGAGCCGCGACCAAGGCCGCCGCCCCGGCCCCGCCTGCGCCACCGGGCGCCATCCGCGGCACGGTCCATCCCGACAGCGTGCTGCTGTTCCGCTATTCCGCCCTCACCGGCAACGGCCACCGCATCCACTACGACCTCGACTATGTGCGCGATGTCGAGGGCTATCCGGGCCTCGTGGTGCACGGCCCGTTGCAGGCGACCTGGCTCGGCGGGCTGCTGGCGGACCGCAAGGTCGCAAGTTTCAGCTTCCGCGGGCTGCGTCCGGCGTTCCACGATGGCCCGCTCGCGACCGAGGCATGGCTGGACGGCGACGTCTGGCGGCTCCGTACACTCGACGCTGCCGGGTGCGCCTGCATGTCGGCGGAGGCCACGGTCCTATAAGCTGAACGGATAGATCCAATGGCATTCCTGACCGAGCCCGAGCCGCAACGCGGCGTGGCGATTTCCGTGCGGCCCGGCATCCGTCGCATCGTCGCCGCGAATCGCGGCCCGATGACGTATCACGGCACCAACACCTACCTGATCGACGCGCCCGGAGGCCTGATTGTCCTGGACCCCGGGCCCGACGACGCGGCCCATGTCGCCGCGGTGCTCGCCGCCGGGCCGGTCGCGCGCATCTTGCTGAGCCATACCCACAGCGACCACCTCGGCGCCGTCGCCGCACTGCGGGCCGCGACAGGGGCGCCGGTCTATGCCTGGCACGACTCGGCCAACCCTGAGTTCGAGCCCGATATGCCTTTAAAGGACGGCGATGTCGTCGACGGCTGGCAGGCGGTGTTCACGCCCGGCCATGCGGCAGACCATCTCTGTTTCGCCGGGCAGGACGGGGTGTTGTTCAGCGCCGACCACGTGATGAGCTGGTCCAGCAGCGTCGTCAGCCCGCCGGGCGGGGTAATGGCCGACTACTTCGCCAGCCTGCGCCGCCTGCTGGCGCGCGACGACCGGCTATATCTACCCGGCCACGGGCCGCCGCTGCCGGAGCCGCATCCGTTCGTGCAGGACCTGCTGGCGCACCGCGAGATGCGGGAGAACGCGATCATGGCGGCGCTCGGCGCCACGCCGTCGTCCACGCGCGCGCTGACGGACCTGCTCTACTCGCAGGTGGACGAGCGTCTGCGCCGGGCGGCGGAGCGGAACGTGTTTGCGCACCTACTGAAACTGCGGGACGAAGGGCGCGCGGCGGACGGGCCCGATGGGTGGGTCGCGGCGTAGGACCGGCTTGCATTTCCCGGCTTCGTGACGCACATAAGCGAGCAATCTGGTCCACCCCCAATCGGGCATCGTTTGTGGTGCGGGGTGCATGGCGGGGCGCGCGGGGCAGGGGTCCCGCAGCGCTCGTCATGGTATGCCCGGCTTCGAATGGAGTAGCCCCGTGTCTGAGTCTGACGCCAACCCGCTCGCCCTCATCCGCAACATCGGCATCACCGCGCATATCGATGCCGGGAAGACGACGACGACGGAGCGGATCCTGTATTACACCGGCGTGTCGCACCGTATCGGCGAGGTGCATGACGGCAACACCACGACCGACTACATGGCGCAGGAGCGGGAGCGCGGCATTACCATCACCTCCGCCGCGGTGACGTGCGAGTGGAAGGGCCACCGCATCAACATCATCGACACGCCGGGCCACATCGACTTCAACATCGAGGTCAACCGGTCGTTGCGCGTGCTGGACGGCGCGGTGTTCATCATCGAGGGCGTAGCCGGCGTACAGCCGCAGAGCGAGACCAACTGGCGCCTGGCCGACCGCTACAACGTGCCGCGCATCATCTTCATCAACAAGCTCGATCGTACCGGCGCCGATTTCTACCGGGCGTTCGACACGCTGAAGGAGAAGCTCGACATCGTTGCGCTGCCGCTGCAGCTGCCGATCGGCATCGAGGACACCTTTGTCGGCGTCGTGGACTTGGTCGAGATGAAGGCGATCGTCTGGGAAGGCGGCGAGTTGGGCGCGAAGTTCCACGACGAGGAAATCCCGGCCGACATGATGGAGAAGGCGCAGGAATACCGCACCTTGCTGCTCGACACGGCGCTGAGCGTCGATACCGAGGCGATGGAGGAGTATTTCGACAAGGGCGACGTATCGGTGGAAACGCTGAAGCGCTGCATCAAGGCGGGCGCCATCAGCGGCGTGTTCCGTCCGGTGCTTTGCGGCACCGCGTTCAAGAACAAGGGCGTGCAGCCGCTGCTGGATGGCGTGCTGGACTATCTGCCCAGCCCGATCGACGTGCCCGGCATCAAGGTCGCCGAGGAAGAGGACGAGCCCGAGGGCACGGTGCGCCGCATCATCCCGGCCGACATCAAGGCGCCGTTCGCCGGGCTGGCGTTCAAGATCATCAACGACAAATACGGCACGCTGACGTTCG
>CAZZWN010000167.1:7653-8203 GCA_964657765.1 uncultured Acetobacteraceae bacterium | reverse complement strand
ACCACGCGGCGCAACACCACGCGGCCGCGCAGGAAATCGAACATCAAACCCTGCCAGTCCTCCTTCACCGCCTTGGCGGCCTGGGCATAGCCATAACCAGGCATGTCCACGAGCACGAGACGGCCGCCCAGGTCGAAGAAGTTGAGCTGCTTGGTCCGCCCAGGCTCGCTCGATGCCCGCGCCAACGCCTTGTGACCTGTCAGTGCGTTGATCAGCGACGACTTGCCGACGTTCGACCGGCCGGCAAACGCCACCTCCGGCAGGCGAGCCTCAGGCAACTGGTCGATGCGCTGGGCCGCATAGAAAAACCGGCACTCAGCCGCAAACAACAACCGCCCAGCCTCGATTTCAGCCGCCGCTTCGTCCGGCGTCATGGGGAGGAAGGCCAGGGGCTCTGCCCCTGGACCCCGCCAAGGACAAGTCCTTGGGACCTGTTTGTTAGGGCAGGGGCAAAGGGGGGCCAACTCGCGGCGTGGCACAGACCCGGGTGGCCCCCCTTTGTCCCTGCCCTATTAAGTGGTTTCCAAAGGTCTCGACCTTTGGTGGGGGT
>CAZZWN010000167.1:0-7643 GCA_964657765.1 uncultured Acetobacteraceae bacterium | reverse complement strand
CCGCCCAGCCTCGATTTCAGCCGCCGCTTCGTCCGGCGTCCTCATCACGCCCGGGCGATGCGGGTGCTGGGGCTGAGTTTGGCTTGGCGTTGGATGTACCATTGCTGGGCCATGGTGAGCATGTTGTTCCAGGTCCAGTAGATGACCAGGCCTGCGGGAAAGCGGCCCATGGTGAAGACGAAGATCAGCGGCATGAACTGCAGCATGCGTTGCTGGGCCGGGTCGGGAGCGGGCGGGTTGAGTTTCTGCATGAAGAACATGCTGGCGCCCATCACCACCGGCCAGATGCCGAGGTGGAGGTAGGGAGAATAGACGCTGGGGTCGATCGGGATCAGGCCGAACAGATTGAAGACGTTCGTGGGGTCGGTGGCAGAGAGGTCCTGGATCCAGCCGAAGAACGGCGCGTGGCGCATTTCGATGGTGACGAGGATGACTTTGTAGAGCGAGAAGAACACCGGGATCTGCAGCAGCATGGGCGCGCAGCCGCTGACGGGGCTGACGTTTTCCGCTTTGTACACCGCCATCATTTCGGATTGCAGCTTGGCCGGGTCGTCTTTGTAGCGCTCGCGGACCTGGGTGATTTTCGGCCCGAGCAGGCGCATTTTTCCCATCGAGCGGTATGAGCGCGCGGCGATCGGGTAGAAAAGTCCTTTGACGCACAGGGTGAACAGCAGGATGGCGACGCCGAAATTGCCGGTGATGGAGTAGAGGAAGTCGAGCGCGTAAAAGAACGGCTTGGTCAGGAAGTAGAACCAGCCCCAATCGACGGCGTAGCTCAGCAGCGGGATGTGCGCGTTGGCTTCGTAGCGGTCGAGCAGGTGCACTTCCTTGGCGCCGACGAACACCCGGCTGTCGTAGGCGGCGGTGGCGCCCGGTGCGACGGATTGGGCGTCGGTGGCGACGTAGCTGACCTGGAAGCGGTCGCTGCCGTCGTCCAGCCAGTGGTTCCACGAGGTTTTCACCGGCACGGACTGGTCGGGCACGAGGGCGGTCAACCAGTATTTATCGGTGAAGCCGGCCCAGCCGCCGGGTCCGGTATGGTCGTAGCCGACACCGTCGTGTTTCGCGGCTTCGGATTTGGTTTTGGCGTAGGTGAGGTCTTCGAGCTTGTTGTCGGTGACGCCGAGGACGCCTTCGAACAGCACGCTGTAGCCTGCGGTTTGCGGCAGGTAGTCGCGGCGGATGCGTTCCCACGGCCAGAGCTGGATGGCGGCGCTGCCGGTGTTGTGGACGCTCTGGTGCACGGCGAACAGGAAGTTGTCGTCGATCGAGAGGGCGATCTGGAACACCAGGCCGGCGCCGTTATCCCATGAGAGGGTGACCGGGTGGCCGACCGACACGGCGCCGCCGCTGCTGGTCCAGATGGTGTCGTCGGCGGGGAGTTTTGCGCCGTCGGGGCCGCTCCAGCCGAACTGCACGTAGCTGGGTTGCGGGTCGGCGGCGGGTTCGAGCACGCGGACGAGGGGCGAGGTCTTGCTGACGGTCTCGCGGTAGTCTTTCAGGCGGATGTCGTCGAGGCGGGCGCCGGCGAGGCTGATGCTGCCGGTCACGCGGGGGGCGTCGATCTGCACCCGCGGAGCGTTGGCTGGGATCGGCACGTGCACCGGCTGGGTGCCGGGGGTTGCCGGGTCGTGGGTTGGCGCGGGGGTTTGCGAAGCGGGGGTGGTGCGGGTGGAATGGGCCGCCTGCTGCGCCAGGACGGGCTGGCTGCGGCGGGGCGCCAGGTATTGGAAGGCCAGCAGGATCGCGATGGAGAGCGCGATGAACAGCGGCAGGCGTTTCTGGTCCATCAACGAGCCTTGGTGTTGTGCGGGCATGCGCCGGAGTGCGGCGGCACGGGGTCGTAGCCGGCGGTGCAGAGCGGGTTGCAGCGCACAACGCGGTACGATGCAAGCCATGCGCCCCGGATCGCGCCATGCGTGTGGAGCGCCTCGATGGCGTAGGCGCTGCAGCTTGGCGTGAAGCGGCAGGATGGCGGCAATATGGGGCTCAACAATAGCTGGTAGGCGCGAACCAGGGTTGCGAGGGTGCGCGCCGGGATCGATACGGCTGGAAACGGCCGGGGGTGAGACGCCGAGGCCGTAGTCATGGTGCGGGGCGAACGGCGACGCCCAGCTTGGCGAGGCTGCGCCGCAGGTCGTCGATCAGCAGGGTGAACGGCCGGGCGCGCGTGGTGTCGCGGCCGACCAGCACGAGGTCGGCGCCGGTGGCGGGGGTCTGGCGCAGCAGCAGGCGGGCGGCTTCGCGCAGGCGGCGGCGGGTGCGGTTGCGCACCACGGCGTTGCCGACTTTCTTGGTGACGGTGAAGCCGAGCCTGACGGGCAGTTCGTCGTTGCGTTGCATGGCCTGGAGCACCAGGCCGGGCGACGGCGCCTTGCGGCCTTTGGAGGCCACCCGCAGAAACTCGGCGCGGCGCTTCAGCCGGGGTGGCGGCCCATCTGCTTCTTTCGGGCGATGCAGAGCCTGGTTCAAAAGATGGCCTGACGAGTGAGCTGGCGGGGGTCGGGCGGAGCGCCGGCGGTGACGGACCCCGCGCCCGGACGTAGCACGTGTCAGACCTTCAGAGCGCGTTACGCTTCAGATAGTGGCGACGGCGCGGAAGAACAGGCGCTCAGGCGGAGAGCTTGTGGCGGCCCTTGGCGCGGCGGTTCGCGATGACCTTGCGGCCGCCGACCGTCTCCATGCGGGCGCGGAAACCGTGCCGGCGCTTGCGGACGAGCTTGGATGGTTGATACGTACGCTTCACGGCGGGCACTCCAAAAGCACAGCGCGGGGCCTTTGGATCAGGTCCCGTGTCCAGCGGGGCTTATAGGTGGCCGGGAGCCGTGCAGTCAAATGGAGGAGGCCTGGATCGTCGGGGCGGGCGGGCTTGTTCGTCGAGGGCGGGGGCGACGGCGTTGGTTGGTGGTTGCGGCACATCCAATTCCATGCCCGTTGCGTTACGGCGACGTGATCACGGGCGGATGGCGGCATGCTTGATGAGGTTCTGAGCGCGGCGGTCGGCATTCTGGCCGGCTCCGGAGTGGTCGCGGTAGTCATGTGGCGCCAGTTGAAGGTGGCGCGGCAGGATGGCGCGCGGTTGCAGGAGCAGCTCGACGTGGCGGCGACCGCCCAGGTGACGCTGGCCGAGTTGCGTGTCCATCTGTCCAGTCTTCGGCACGACATCCGCGGCATTTTGTCGCCGGCGCTGCTGGTGGCGGACCGGTTGCTGGCCCATGAGGAGCCGGCGGTCCGGCGGGCTGGCGAGGTCATCACGCGGACGGTCGAGCGGGCGTCCACGCGGCTGGCCGAGACGCGGCTGGATCAGGTCGCCCCGGTCAGCGCCGAGTTTTAGGGGGTCGACAGCGCTCAAACCTGTATCGGTCAGGGCGCCTGGCTGTACTGCTCGCGGACCAGCGCAATGGTCTGGCCGTCCGGGTCTGTCAGCAGGGCGTGGTGGTCGAGGGCGTAGGGCTCGCCGGGGTTGCAGATGCGGGCTGCGAGGGTGGTTCGGCGGAGCCTGAGCCGGCTCACGACGCGGCCGAACGGCTGCGCGGTGTGGGCGAGGCACGTTGCGATGTCGGCGGGAAGCCGGGACGCGACGTACCAGAGCCGGGCATCGGACAGGACCACGCCGTTGTGCAGCAATTGCACGGTGCGGAGCGTGACCGGCGCGTCCGGGCCGGCTTGCAGGTGCGCAAGGATGGCGGGATCGCGGCTTTCGGCATCGGGGGCGAGGCGGCGGACCAGTATGGGGCCACCGCAGGCGCGCTCGAGCACCTCGGTGGCGCTGTCGGCGGCGAGCAGGGCTGCGTGGAGCCGCTCGATGCTCCACGGTGTGGCGGAAGCGGCTTCGACGGACGGTGGCGTGGCGGGCTTTGGGGCCGAGAGGGCCATGGCGATCAGATGAGCGGCAGCAGCCGCAATTCCTGACCGCGCCGCAGGCCGACCAGGGCTGCCTGCCTGAAAACACGTGCGAGCACGGCGAGGCGCCGGCGGTCGCCGGTCACCAGCAGGTGGTCCTCGGCCCAGGCCCCCGCTGCACCGATGCCCGCTGCTCCTGACCCCGCGGCACCGGTTCCCGCTGCGCCGGTTGCGGGTAGCGAGGGTGTGCTGCCGAGGCGATGGCGCAGGGCGGCCATCATGCGGTCGTTCCATGGGCGGGGCATGCGGCGGCTGGCGGGGTTCCAGGCGGTGATCAGCACCGCGTCGCGGACGCCCATGCCGGTGAGCAGGCCGTCGAGCGCGCCGGAGCGGCGGCCGATGGTGAGCGGGAGGCCCGCGACGCTGTAGCGGCTGTTGCGGTAGGCGCGCGCGAGGTGGGTCGGAAGGGCCATCTTCGGGCCTTAAGCGTGTGCGCCAGCCAGCACAAGCGCCGATTGGACTATTCCGGGCGGTCAGCCAGATGCGGCGAGCAGCGCCTTGCGGTCGGCCCGGGTGATGTCGGCGCGATCGAGCATGGCGGTGATTTCCGCGAGCGGCAGTCCGAGCGTGTGGCGGGCGTCGGCGATCGAGCTGGCGGCGCTTTCCACCACCTGACGGTGCGTTTCGTTCAGCTTCACCGTGGCCCCGAAGTTCTGCAGGCGCTCACGGTTCTTTTCGATCGCGACGATGTATTGCCGGCGCATCTCCGGGTCTTTCACGTCTTGCGGGCTGACGCCGGGCGCGTATTGGTCGCCGTGCTCGCCCGGCGGGACGATGTTCATCGATGGCGGGTGATCGGGGTCGAAATCCGGGTCGATATCGCGTTTGAAGCGCGACAGGATGGCGATCCAGGTGGCGACCCGCGTGCGCGCCATGCTCAGGCCGGTGGCCGGATCGGGCGGCGCCTCGCCATCGTGCAGGGCTGCGTCGTCGGCTGCCTTCCGAAGTGGCGCCAGGGAGCGGCTGGCATCGTATTCCGCGAGCGAGCGGGCGATCGCCGGGTCGATCTGGGTTGCGGATGCATCCGGCATGGTCGGGTGGGTCTCCATTGTGTTTGGGGAGCCGGGGGGTTGCGCGAAGGCCGGGGCGGTTGCGAGCGCGAGCAACAGGGCCAGGACGACCGCCCGGGTTTTCACGACAGGTTGGCCGTGAAGCGGGCGCCCGCCTTGCTGATGGTGGTGGCGCCATCCTTCGTGGTGACGACGCGCTGGACCACCCGGGCGATCGCCCCGTGGCTGCTGCCGCATTGCCAGTTCCACGGGATGGTCCATGACATCTCTCCGGTCCAGTCGGTCAGGGTCAGTCCGGGCACGTAGCCGGACCAGCAATGGTCCACGGCCAGTGTCTTGGTGCCTTTGCCGGCGATGACCACGCTGCCGCAGCCGATCGGCGACGGGTTGGGCGAGTGACCCTCGCCGTTCTTGGCTTTCCAGGAGCCCACGGCTTTTGCTCCGACCTCGTCCTCGGTGAAGGTGACCTCGGCGAACGACACGTCGTCGGGGCCGAGATAGATCTGCGCGTGGAAGCCGGCATTCGGCAGGTGGTTGTTCAGGTGTTCCGTGCTGGTCACCTCCTGGTGCACGGAGCTCGGCGCGATGACGGTGAACTTCATCTTGGCAGTCTGGCCGCCCGCTTCGACGGCGATGTCCACCGTGCCGGGCGAGGTCGGGGCGGTGAGCGTGACCGTGCTGCCGGAGCGGGCGTTGAGGGTGCCGGCGGACGTGGTCCAGGTGCCGGGGCCGGGGGTGACGGTCAGTGTCACCTGCTCGCCGACGCCGAGTTTGGTGCGGGTGCGATTGGCCGGCGCGTTCACCTTGGTCTGGCTTTTCAGGGTGATCGGCTTGGGCTTCGGCGGTGGCGGGGGCGCAGCGGCCGCCGAGGTCGGCGCGGCGGCTTCGGGCGCGACGTTTGTTTCACCGGATGCTGCCGCCGGTTGGGGCGCGGCTGTGGGCACCGGCTCTGCAGTCTGGGCAGGGGCTGGGGCGTCCACTTCGTCGCCGAGGCCGCCTTTTGCTGCGGCACCGCTATGGGCGGCGACGTCGAACCCGAGCGCGTCGGCCAGCCAGTGGTCTTTTTCCGCGTCCGAAGACAAGCGCGACACTCCTGCCCGTCAGGCCGGTGGTTGCGAAATCCGACGCAAGGCCGTACCCCCGGAACGATCTCCGGTCAATCTAGCGCGTCCCGTTTACTCGGGAACACGACGTCGCGGTGGACGTGCACGGACATCAGCAGGCCCATGGCGAACATGACGGTCAACATGGCCGAGCCGCCGTGGCTGACGAGGGGCAGCGGCACGCCGCCGACCGGGATCGCGCCGACCACCATGGCCACGTTGACGAAGACGTACATGAACATGTTGACCGAGATGCCGAGGGCGAGCAGGCGGCCGTATTGATGGCGGCAGCGCAGCGCCACCAGCATGCCGCCGAGGATGATGGCGAGCAGGAGGGTGAGCAGGGCGATAGCGCCGACGAGGCCCCATTCCTCGGCGATGATCGAGAAGATGAAGTCGGTCTGTTTCTCGGGCAGGAAGTTCAGGTGCGCCTGGGTGCCCTGCATGAAGCCGCGGCCCCACATGCCGCCGGAGCCTAGCGCGATCTTGGACTGGATGATGTTGTAGCCGGCGCCGAGCGGGTCGCTTTCCGGGTTGAGGAAGGTGGTGATGCGGGCGCGCTGGTAGTCGTGCAGGTGGTGGTAGGCGAACTCCGCCAGGAACGGCATCGGGACGGCCAATATCGCCATCTGCCAGAGGCGCATGCCGGCGCCGACGAAGATGGAGAAGCCGACGACGCCGGTGATGAAGGCGGTGCCGAGGTTGGGCTCCTTGAGGATCAGCGCCACCGGCAGCAGCACCGCGAGGGCTGGGGGGATCAGGAATAGCGGGTTGCCGACGCGGGCCCAGGTGGCGCGGTTGAACCAGTGGGCCAGCGCCATGGCGAGCGCCACCTTCATGATTTCGCTCGGCTGAAGCTGCACCGGGCCGATTTCCAGCCAGCGTTCGGCGCCTTTGCCGACGTGGCCCATCTTGAGCACCAGGACCAGCAGCAGCAGCGCGAAGCCGTAGAGCGGCCAGGAGAACCGGGCGATCAGCCGGATGTCGACCATCGCCAGGCTGAGCATCATCACGAGGCTGAAGCCGAAACGCAGGCCGTGGCGCCAGGCGTAGGGTTCCGGGCCGCCGCCGGCCGAGTAGAGGGCGACGTAGCCGCAGGCGGCGAGCGCGCAAAGCAGCAGCACGTAGAGCCAGTTGATGCGCCACAGCTTTGTCAGCAGGCCGAAATCCGGCTCGGCGCGTAGCAGGCGCCGTTCGGAGATCATCGGCGGGGGAGACGGGGGGCGGCGCGCATGGAAAGGCCGTTCAGCCCGGTGCTGCGATGCGGATGACGACCTTGCCGAGATGGGTGGCGCCTTTGAGGTGCAGGTAGGCTTCGCGGGCTTCCTCGAAGGGGAACACGCGGTCGATGACCGGTTCGATGCGGTGCAGGGCGATGGCCTGGTTCATCGCCTCGAACATCTGGCGGGAGCCGACGTAGATCGGGCGGACGATGGCGCCGCTGCCGAAAATGGCGAGCGGGTCGATCTGGCCGCGGGTGAGCACGCCGATCAGCGTCACGACGCCGCCGTTGCGCGCCGCACCGAGCGAGCGGGCGAGGGTGCCGGGGCCGCCCACCTCGACCACATGGTCCACGCCGCGGCCGCCGGTAAGGCGTTTCACCTCGGTCTGCCACTCAGGGTTATCC
>CAZZWN010000166.1:0-8211 GCA_964657765.1 uncultured Acetobacteraceae bacterium | reverse complement strand
GGGCGAAGCTAACCTGGGCCGGCATTGTCAACTGAGCTGGCGACCTGCCCGTCTCCGAGCGATGCAGGTCGTCGCTTCCCGGGTGAGATCATCCTTCGCGGAGGTTTCCTTCTAAGTCGGGAGGCCTGGACCTCCAGGCCCAACAACTAATCTAGGCTCCGGAACGTTGGGGTAGGGGTACTCTGGCCAGACTACCCCCAGAATCCCGCAACGCGAGGACGCCGATGTCGCTGACCACCTTGCTGCTCGGCCGCCGGCTCGCCAACCGCGAGGCCGAGGGCCGCAAGATCGGCGCCTTCGAGGGCATCCCGGCCATGGGCCTCGACGGCCTCGGCTCCGCGTCGTATGGGCCGGAGGCGATGCTCACGGTGCTGGCGGTGGTCGGAACAGCCGGGCTGGCCGCCGTGCAGCCGATCACCTGGGCCATCCTGGCCTTGCTGGCGATCCTCTGCTTCTCATACTGGCAGACCATCGCCGCCTATCCCAGCAATGGTGGCTCCTACACGGTGGCGCGCGAGAACCTCGGTCATAACGCCGGGCTGCTGGCGGCGGCGGCGCTCATGGTCGACTACATGCTGAACGTGGCGGTCGGCATCTCCGCCGGGGTAGGCGCGTTGACCTCCGCCATACCGGCGCTGCATGCCTACACCTTGCCGCTGTGCCTCGCAGTCCTGGTCGCGATCACCCTCGTCAACCTGCGCGGCACCAAGGAATCCGGCATGGCCCTCGCGGTTCCGACCTACCTGTTCATCGCCAGCCTGTTCTTCATCCTGGGCGTCGGCGCATGGGCGGCGTGGACCGGCGGCGGCCACCCCACGCCCGTGGTGGCCCCGCCCGCCGTTACCGAGTCTGCTGGAGCCGGCCTGACGCTCTGGCTGCTGCTGCGCGCGTTCGCCGCCGGCTGCACCGCGATGACCGGCGTGGAGGCCGTCAGCAACGGCGTCGGCGCATTCAAGGACCCGGCCGTCAAATATGCCCATCGTACCCTCGCCGCCATCTGCCTGGTGCTCGGGACCTTGCTGCTCGGCATCGCCTACCTCGCCCGCAGCTACGGCGTGAGCGCCATGGACCAGACCGCCGACGACTACCAGAGCGTGCTGTCCCAACTCGTCGGCGCGGTTTGGGGACGCGACTGGCTGTACTACGTCACCATCGGCAGCGTGCTCGCGGTACTCTGCCTTTCCGCCAATACGAGCTTCGTCGGCTTCCCGCGCCTGTGCCGGCTGGTGGCGAGCGACAGCTATTTACCGAAGGCCTTCGCCTTGCCGGGGCGGCGGCTGGTCTATACGGCCGGGGTGCTGTTCCTGGCGCTGGGCGCGGGCGGGCTGCTCGCGGCGTTCGGCGGCATCACCGACCGGCTGATCCCGTTGTTCGCCGTCGGTGCGTTCCTGTCGTTCACTCTCAGCCAGGCCGGAATGGCCATGCACTGGCACCGCAAGGCGAACGGCCACGCAGATCGGGGCCGGCTGTTCATCAACGGCCTTGGCGCGCTCGCGACCGGCGCAGCGCTCGCTATCATTCTGGTTGCCAAGTTCACCGAGGGCGCATGGCTCACCCTGCTCGTCATCCCGCTCACCCTGATGCTGCTCAAGTTGACCCGGCGCTACTACGGTGACCTGGAGCGCCAAGTGCTGGCGGGCGGCCGGCGCAGCATGGACCTTCGCGACCATGCGCCCCCCACGGTCGTGGTCCCGCTGGAGCGTTGGGACCGCATGGCGCACCGCGCGATCCATGTCGCGGCCCGCCTGTCGCCCGATGTGGTGGCACTGCACCTCACCGATTTGGAGGGGCCGGACGCGAAGGAGCACGAGACCCGGCTGCGCAGGGAGTGGGCGCGCTTCGTCGAGCAGCCAGCCGCCGCCGCCGGGCTGCCGCGGCCGAAATTGGTGATCGAGCCGTCGCCCTATCGCAGCGTATTGGCGCCGTTGGTGCGCGAGATGGAGGCGCTGCGGCAGCGATGCCCAGGCCGCCCGGTCATCGTGGTGCTGAGCGAGTTGACCGGCGGGCGCTGGTGGGAGGCCATGCTGCACACGCGCCGCACCCAGCGCCTGCGGACCCAGGTGCTGCGGCACGGCGGCCACTACGTTTCGGTATTGATAGTGCCCTGGCAGTTGGAGGCGCCGGCGACGGACCAGGTGCTGGCCGAGGAGGAGCCGCAGCCGGCGTAGGCTGCGGTTCAGGGCGTCGCGGAGATCCCGCCCAGGACGGTCTCCAGAATGGAACGCAGGCGCGCGTCCATCGCCTGCTCCTCGGCATGGGTCTGCTCCAGCAGCCGCGTCACCTCGACCAGTCCCATGGTGCGGGCGACGCCGAGTGCCGTCTCATACGACACCACCTCCGACTGCTCCAGCTTGCGGACCGCGCCGGTCAGCGCAGCGTCGAGCAGCAGGCCCGGCGTCACGCTCTTGATGTCGCGCTGCGCGTCCTCGAGTATGCCGCCGGCCCACATGCATTTTGGACGGTCCGCGGTCTCGCCGAGGGTGCCGGCGATCCGCTCCAGGCGCTGCGCCTGCTTCTGGCTCTGTTCGTGATGGTCGCGCAACGCCTGCTTCAGCTCAGGCGTGGTCGCGCCGTCCATGATGGCCGGCAGCAGCTTCATCGTCTGCGTCTCGTTCGCATACAGGTCCTGTACGCAGTCGAGCATCAGGCCGCGTATATCGTTGACATCCGGCATCGGAATCCGCCTCCTCAAGTATTTCGTAGTGGGTCGGCTTGAACGCGTAGTCGTGGTCGTGGCGGCCGGCCGAATCGCCGACGAACTCCAGCATCGACTCGCTCCGGCATGACTACAGGATATGGCCGGCAGTGAGGAAAATCGTTTCGCTCCCACCCGCCGTCTTGCCAGCCCAGAGCCAACGGGTTGCGGACGAGATCGCGGAATCGCAGGGCGATGAAGTCGTGCAACGCCAATCGAGTGCCGGTGCGCCGCCACCCGATATCGGTTGAAAATGGTCGAACATCGCGGGTGTGTTCTCCTGCAACCCAGCGCACGGGGCGCAGAATTAAGAAAGCAAAGGGTTTGAGCGCTGGCTGATTTCTATAAGCGCGAGGTGGGTCGTCTCTGAGATTGCAGCTCTATGACACTCGCTTAGACCATGAGCGGTAAAGCTAGTTTCCAGGTGTACCGCACCAGCGGTAAGTCCAGGGAACCGGTGCAAGAAATTCGAGCAGTCTCACCGCCATGTGAGGCTGGAAAGTGCACACGCCGTCCGCATCGGAAAACTAGATCGCAGCATCGGCGGCGGGCGGGGCCGGCAGCCGCGTCGCCATCGCCAGCGCCGCCGCAATGCCGGGCGCCGCGGCGAGTATGGGACCGCCCGCCGCAGCGCCACGCGGCAGGAACGCGTTCATCGCGGCACCGGCCTCGGCCAGGATCGACAAGGCGGCGGCGCAGTCCCACAGGTTGATGTGCAGCTCGGCGTAGCCGTCCATGCGTCCGGCCGCGACGTCGGCCAGCCCGAGCGCGCCCGACCCGCCCGACCGCAGCATGACCCCGGCCTCCAGCACGCGGTCGCACAGCGCCAGGAAATCGGGGCGGGGCACGCGTGGGGACCATCCGGCCTCAATGATCGCGCGGTCCAGGCTGGATGTCGCGGCCGCGTGTATGCGCAGGCCGTTGAGGGTAGCGCCCTGGCCTCGGCAGGCCGCGAAGGTCTCGGACAGCGCAGGCGCCGCGAGGACGCCGAGCAGCGCCGCGTCGCCCTCGATCAGCCCGATCGAGACGCACCAGCGATTGGCGCCACGGGCATAATTGCTGGTCCCGTCGATCGGATCGACGACCCAGCGTAGGCTACCCTCGCGGGTGCTGCCGGCCTCCTCGCCCTGAAAGCCGTCCGCCGGGAATGCCTCGGCGAGGCTGTCCGAGATCAGGCGCTCGACCGCGCCGTCGGCCTCCGTCAGCCAGTCCTGTCGGGCCTTGAGCGTCGCCTGCGCCGCGCCGGGCGGTGGGCGCATGCGCATCGCGAGCGCGCCGGCCTGCTCGGCCAAGGCCTGCGCAACGGTGAACCGGCGGTCGAGCGCGGTCATGGCCGCGAGCTCGCCAACAAGCTTGACACCGGAGCGGGGAGCGGTTGGATGGGCGGCATGATGCGCATGGTCGTCCTCCTCAGCGTGCTGGCCGTTGCGGGCTGTTCCAGCTACGAACCGCGGGTCGAGACGGACCGGGCCGCGCCGAAATACCAGGCCGACCTCGCCGCCTGCCAGGAGAGTTCGGTCGATGCGGTCGACAAGCGCAACGCCAAGCACGGCCTGGACTGGTTCAGCTCGCCGGTTCGGCGGCCGTTCCAAATACGCGAGGCAATCCGCTCCTGCGTCAAGTCCAAAGGCTACGCCGTCACCGGGTAGCGCGCGGCTACGATTTCACGCGCCGATAGGTCAGGGCCGCCGCGCCCAGCAGCAGCGCCGCCAAGCCAGCGCCCCAGCCAAGCCGAGCCTGCCCCGGTCCAGGATTGTTGGCTGGGCTGAACAACGCGCCGGAGGTGGCGGCCTGCGCCGGCGTGCGCGACAGGCCGAAGCCGATGACGCGCGCCATCACCCAGCGGCCCAGGCCCGGCGCGACCGCGTAGGCGAGGGGCGCCAGCTTGGCAAGCGCGCCGACCGAGGTCTTATCCTGCGGATCCAACGCCACGCGGACGATCGCCTGCGCCACGTCCTCCGGCCGGTCGGGCGGGGACGGATGCAGCTCATGGCCGGTGTAGTTGGCGGCGTGCCGCACGCCCGGCGTATCGACGAAGCCCGGATACACATCGCAGACGTGCACGTCGGGAAAGTCCTGCAGCTCGGCGCGCAGGCTCTCCGAGAGGCCGCGCATGCCGAACTTGCTGGCGGTGTAGCTCGCGGCCAGCGGCGTGCCCATGAAGGCGCCGAAGCTGATGACGTTGATCAGCACGCCCTTGCCGCTGGCCTGGAACAGCGGCAGCGCCGCGTGCGCACCGTGCAGCGTGCCGAGCAGGTTGGTCTGGACGACCTGGTCATGCGCCTCGACCGGGGTGTCGATGAAGCGGCCGACCGCGCCGATCCCCGCGTTGTTGACCCAGACATCCAGCTTGCCGTAGCGGCGCACGGCGGCCTGGGCCAAGGCGCGCATGGCGACCGGGTCGGTGACGTTCGTCTCGATATACTGCGCCCGCCCGCCGGCCCGGACGCACTCCTGCGCCAAATCCGCCAGGCGGCCACGGCGGCGGGAGGCCAAGGTCACGCTGGCGCCGCGCTCGGCGAAGGCCAGGGCGGTGGCGCGGCCGATGCCGCTCGACGCGCCCGTGATCACCACGCTCATACCCGTCAGTCTGTCCAAAGTGCCGCCCCTGATGATTGCCCGCCTGCAAAGGGGGAACAGAGGAATGTGCCTTAGGTTCCGTCGCCGCCATGATCCGGCGGGTCATCACTCGCTATTGTCCAACACGCGGTTGACGGGGTGTTACGTACATCTCTCCTTATCAGCTCTGATGCGCAGCCACCGAAGGAGACTGGATTTGAGCGTGACAAGTGGCATCTGGAGCTGAGATGCAGGACGATGCGGGAACACGGGACATGGCCGGCCTGCCCGATCATGGACTGGCACCTTCCCTTTCCAGACTCAAAGTACTCAACGTGGACGCGGCGCGCATCGGCGCCGAGCTGGTGCGGCTCGACGGCGGCACCGACCCGTTCGCAGCCGCCGTGCGCGCGTCGAGCATACCGACGGTGATTGCGGACGTTCGGCTGCCCGACCGCCCGCTGGTGTTCGCCAACGACGCGTTCTGCCGGCTGACGGGCTACGAGCGCGAGGAGGTTATCGGCCGCAACTGCCGCTTCCTCCAGGGGCCGACGACCGACCCGGCCGCCATCGCGCATGTCCGCGCGGCTGTCGCTGCGGCCAAGCCGCTCGAAATCGACCTGCGAAACCACCGTAAGAACGGCGAGCCGTTCTGGAACCGGCTGATTCTCACGCCGGTTCGGGACACTGCCGGGGCGTTGGCATACTACCTCGCCAGCCAAGTCGACGTGACGCTCGAACGCGAACAACTGGCCGGGCTGGAAAACCGCAACGCGGCGCTGGTGGCCGAGCTCGCCGATCGCCTGCGTGCCCAGCAGGCGAGCGAGGCTCGGCTGCGCTTCGCGACGCACGCCGGACGGCTCGGCATCTTCGAGCTGGAGCTGCGGACGTATGAGCTGACCGCCTCAGCGATGTTCAAGCAGACGTTCGGGCGCGACCCGGCCGCGCCATTCGACTATGCGGAACTGCTCGCGGCGGTGCATCCGGACGATCGCGAGCGCGTGGTGGAAGCGGCCCAGCACTCCATCGAGACGGGGGCGGAATACAACATACAGTACCGCGTCGTCCGTCCTGGTGACGGCATTGGCTGGGTGGAGATGCGCGCGCAGATCGTGCGGGCGCTGGACGGCACGCCGCTGCGCATGGCCGGCGTTTCCCTCGAAATCACCGAGCGCCGGCTGACGGAGGAGCGGCTGCGCGAGAGCGAGGCCCGCTTCCGCGACCTGGCCGACAATATCAGCCAGCTCACCTGGATGGCGGAGCCGAACGGCACGATCTTTTGGTATAACCAGCGTTGGTGCGACTACACCGGCGTGACCGTCGAGCATATGCGGGGCGAGGGCTGGAGCGACGTGCAGCACCCTGACCACGTCGAGCGCGTGACCGCCCGGTTCCACAGCGCAATCGCGGCGGGCCTGCCGTGGGAGGATACCTTCCCGCTCCGCAGCCGCGACGGGGACTTTCGCTGGTTCCTCAGCCGGGCCCAGCCGATCCGGGACGCCGGCGGGCGGATCATGCGCTGGTTCGGCACCAACACCGACATCACCGAGCAGCGCGAGGCGGAGGCGTTGCTGGAGGCGCGGGTGGCCGAGCGCACGGCGGCGCTGACACAGGCGATCGGCGCGCTGCACGACGAGGTGCTGGAGCGCGAGCAGGCCGAGGAGAAGCTGCGCCAGGCGCAGAAGATGGAGGCGGTGGGCCAGCTTACCGGCGGCATCGCGCACGACTTCAACAACATGCTGCAGGCGATCGGCGGCAGCCTTGAGCTGATGCGGCGCCGGGTGGAGCAGGGGCGGTCGGAGGAGGTCGCACGCTTCGTCGATGCGGCGGCGCAGGTCGTCGGCCGGGCAACGGGGCTTACGCACCGGCTGCTGGCGTTCGCCCGCCGGCAGACGCTGCAGCCGAAGCCTATCAACCTCGACGAGCTCATCAAGGGCGTTGCCGACCTGATCCGGCGCACGGTCGGCCCGTCGATCGTCACCGAGCTGCGGCTGCACGACGGCAGCTGGCCGGTGCTATGCGACGGCAACCAACTGGAAAGCGCGCTGCTGAACCTCGCCATCAACGCCCGCGATGCCATGCCGACGGGCGGCACGCTCATTATCAGCACCGTCATGGTGAAGCTCGGCACAGCGGACGTGGCCGAGCATGAGGGGGCAGCACCCGGCGACTACGTCGAGATCTCGGTCGCCGACACCGGCGCCGGCATGGACGAGGTGATCCGGGCGCGCGCCTTCGAGCCGTTCTTCACCACGAAGCCCCTGGGTGAGGGGACGGGGCTGGGCCTGTCGCAGCTTTATGGCTTCGTGCGGCAGACCGGCGGCCTGGTGCGGCTCGAGAGCGCACTGGGCCGGGGCACGACGGTGCGGCTGTATCTGCCCCGCCATGCCGGGACGGCCGACGCCAGCGATGCCGAAAACTCCGGCGTCCCAGCGATGCCCGGCGTGGCTGGCGGGATCGGCGGGACCATCCTGGTCGTCGAGGACGAGGACGCCGTCCGTGCAATCGTGGCCGAGTCCCTGCGCGAGCTCGGCTGCCGCGTGCTGGAAGCCAGCGACGGCTCGGCCGGGCTGCGCGTGCTGCAGTCGCATGAGCGTGTCGACGCGCTGGTAACCGATGTCGGCCTGCCGGGGCTGAACGGGCGGCAGCTCGCCGACGCCGCACGGGAGCTCTGGCCGAGCCTGCCGGTGCTGCTGATTACCGGTTATGCCGGCGGCGCGATCGAGGAGGCGCTGCCGGCCGGCATGGAGGTGATCGGCAAGCCGTTCGCGCTGGATGCGCTGGCGTCGCGGGTCGGGGCCATGGTCGCCGGCCGGCCGGTCGGGGACGCCGGCAAATAAGCTCTGCTCACGCAGAATAAAACAGCGCTCCGTCCGGTCTGCACCTCAGGACCCATGACGGAGCAGAGTAATGGACGACGCGCGCTACCCTACGGCCACCACGGATGTCAATGATGA
>CAZZWN010000165.1:0-8227 GCA_964657765.1 uncultured Acetobacteraceae bacterium | reverse complement strand
CTGGACGGATATCGGTCAAGGCGACCACGACCGAACGGCTCGGCTTTCCGGGCCGTGGCGAGGGAATCGCGGCGCAGGCGGTGGCGACGGTGCTGTTGCCGAGTTGAGTTTTGGTCGGAGCGGCGGGATTCGAACCCACGACCCCCAGTCCCCCAGACTGATGCGCTACCAGGCTGCGCTACGCTCCGACACCCCATCCGTCTAGCAGGCCACGGCAGCCGCTGCAACGCCGCGAAACCGGCTTTAGTTGAGCATGGCCCGGAGCGCCACCAACTCATTCAGCGTATGCTGCAACACGGCCCGCAAGCGGTCGGCGTCGCCCGGGCCGGGCGTTGGGCCCGCGAGGTCGAGCGACCCGGTCGTGGGTGGCACAGCCCGTTCGGCCTCTGCAGCAGCGCGTTCGGCGGCGTTTGCCGGGGGTATGTCCTCGGATAGCTGGCCTCCACCCTCACGCAACAATCTCTGCACTCCCTTGATCGTGTAGCCCTGAATATACAGCAGGTCCGAAATGCGGCGCAGCAGCAGGATGTCGTCAGGGCGATAGTACCGACGCCCGCCGCCGCGTTTCAACGGCTTGATCTGCGGGAACTTCGTCTCCCAGAATCGTAGAACATGCTGTGGGATATGAAGTTCGTCTGCAACCTCGCTGATTGTGCGAAATGCGTTCGGCGCCTTTTTTGCCCGCGGCCGGCTGTCGTCCAAACCCAGCCCAGCACTCAGCACGCCGTCGTCAGGCCCGAGGTCGTCAGGCGGGCCGTCATCCGCGTCGTTCATTCGTCGTCGCTCGCCGGGATCGCGGTGCCGTTGACGTGGGCCTTCAACACCTGGCTCGGCCGGAATGTCAGCACGCGCCGCGGGAGGATCGGCACCTCGACGCCGGTTTTGGGATTGCGGCCGATCCGGCGACCCTTTTGCCGGACGGAGAAGGTGCCGAAACCGCTGATCTTCACCGAGTCGCCAGCCTCCAGCGCACGCGACATGCGTTCCAGGACCGTCTCGAGCAGGTCGGCAGAATCGTTGCGGGACAGCCCGACCTGCGCATAGATGGTCTCAGCCAGTTGCGCGCGCGTCACCGTGTTCATTGCCACACGCTATGCATCGCGTGCACGGGCGTCAAGCGAAGCTGCTGACCTTAAACAATTATCGCAAAACTGTTGCGCAAGCGCCTAGGTATGCCAGGGCATGCACCGCGCGCCTGCTGGCCCGGAACCTCAGAAACGGACGAGCGCGGAACCCCAGGTCATGCCCCCGCCCAGCGCCTCCATGACCACCAGATCGCCACGCTTGATCCGCCCGTCGCCGCGTGCCTCCGCCAAAGCGAGCGGCACCGAGGCGGCCGAGGTGTTCGCATGCCGCTCCACCGTCACCACGACCCGCTCGGGCGGCAGCTGAAGCTTGCGGCCCATCGCGTCGATGATGCGCCGATTGGCCTGGTGCGGCACGAGCCAGTCGATGTCGGCATGGGTGAGCCCATTGGCCGCAAGCGCCTCGTCCACCACTTCCGCGAGCTTCACGACGGCATGGCGGAACACCTCGCGCCCGTTCATGATGAGGTGTCCGGGACGGTCGGGCTGGCCGACGGAGCCGTCGACATACAGCAGGTCGCCCAGCGTTCCCTGCGCGTGCAGATGGGTCGACAGAATGCCGCGCTCGCCATCTCGGTCGCTGCCGGCGCAGACGAACACCGCACCGGCGCCGTCGCCGAACAGCACGCAAGTGCCGCGATCGTCCCAGTTCATGATCCTGGAATACACCTCGCTGCCGATCACCAGCACGCCCGTGCACTGCCCGGCCCGGATCATCGCATCGGCGATCGACAGCGCATAGACGAAGCCGCTGCAGGCCGCCGACACGTCGAACCCGAAACCGCGGGTGATCCCCAGGTCCGCCTGCACCCGCAGCGCCGTGGCCGGAAACGCCTGGTCCGGCGTCGCCGTGGCCAGAATGATCGCGTCGACATCGGCCGGGCCGCGTCCTGCATCCGCCAACGCCGCCTCTGCCGCGCGCGCGGCCATGAAGGCGCAGGTCTCGGTCGGCCCGGCGATGTGGCGCTGCCTGATTCCCGTGCGCTCCTGGATCCAGCTATCGGTGGTGTCGATCCGACGCGAGAGCTCGTCGTTGCCGACGATCCGCTTCGGCAGGTAGCCGCCGACGCCGGTGATCAATGCGCGCGAGGCAAGGCGCGAGACCATCGGCGTCAGACCGCCGCCAGGAGCTGCGGACCGCCCTTGTCGACCTTCAAGGCGTCGATCCGGGCCAGGCCGTCGCGGATTTTGTCGTTGAACCGGTGCACCACCATGTCCATCGCCACATCCACCGCGTGCGCAAAGCCCTCGGGGTCGGTGCCGCCATGCGACTTCACCACGACGCCGTTCAGACCCAGCATGACCGCACCGTTATAGCGCCGCGGATCGAGCCAGAGCTTCATGCGGTCGAGCCCCGGGCGCACCAGCAAATAAGCCAGCTTCGCCACCAGGCTGCTGCTGAAGATCTGCTTCAGCAGATCGCCGACCAGCTTGAGCGCACCCTCGCCAGTCTTAAGCGCCACATTCCCGGTGAAACCGTCGGTCACGATCACGTCCGTGGTTCCGGCGGCGATGTCATGCCCCTCGACAAACCCATGGAATTGCGGGGCAATATGGCTCGACCGGATGATTTCCGCGGCCTGACGCACGCGCTCGTCGCCCTTCAGCTCCTCGGAGCCGACATTGAGCAGCCCGATGGTCGGCGCCGGCAATCCGAGCACCGTGCGGGCGAACACGTCGCCCATGATGGCGAACTCGACCAGGTTGCGGGCGTCGCACTGCACGTTGGCGCCAAGATCGAGCATGACTACGTCGCCGCGCGCCGACGGGCCGATCGCCGCCATGGCCGGGCGGTCGATGCCGGGCAGCGTCTTGATCACGATCTTGGCCAGTGCCAGCAACGCCCCGGTATTGCCGGCAGAGACCACGCCCGACGCCTCGCCGCCGGCCACCGCGTCGATCGCGACCCGCATCGACGATCCGCGCACCCGCAGCGCCGCGGTCGGCTTCATCTCGCTCGGGATGCTCTCCGGCGCGTGCCGGATCATGCAGGACGCCTGGACGCGCTTGCGCTTCGCCACCATGGGCGCCAGCAACGCCTCGTCGCCCACCAGCAGGAACCGGGCCGATGGGTGGCGCTCTGCCGCGATGGCGATCCCGTCCAGCACCATATCGGGCGCGTGGTCGCCGCCCATGGCGTCGATGGCCAGGTTGAACAATTCGGTCATTGCTTGGAACCCAAGCGGCCCAGCGGCACGCCAGGCGCAATCAGATGCGGACTGCGCCCTTAAGCGCCTTGCCGGCGGCGATGACCTCGCGGCCGTCATAGTGACCGCAATGGCTGCACAGATGGTGCGGGCGCTTCAGCTCGCCACAGTTAGAGCACTCGGCATGCGCCTCGGTCCGCAGCGCGTCGTGGCTGCGGCGCATCCCGCGGCGGGACGGGGAAGTCTTTTTCTTGGGAACGGCCATGGGACAGCGCCCCTCCGGGCAAAATAGCGCAAGGCAAAGCTGCGGCGCACTGAAATCAGTTGAGGACAAGACCATCGAGGTCGGTAGCAAGCCGCGCGATTTAGCAGAGCAACACCGCGGCTGCAAGCGAAGAGCCGCATCGTTGCGGCGGGCTATGACCGGGCGTAGTCCCGCTACTCGCGCGCGCGCGACGCCAACAGGGCGGCGAACGGGTTGTCTGCATCGACGGCAAGCTCGGGCGGCAACGCGGCGCCGGGCCGGCGCGGATAGGGGTCGAGCGCCAAGGCTAGCTGTTCCACCGCCGCCTCGCCGACGTCGACGAAGTTGCCAGCGAACGGGATTTGGTCGACCGCCTCCGGATCGGGGTCGTCGTCCTCCGAGCCTGCCGGGACGAAAAGGACGGTGAAGGCCTCCTCGACGTCGTGCTCGAACGCCTCGAGCGTGACGACGCAGGTCTCGGTCACCCGGGCGCGCAAGGCACCCTCCGCCTCGATCGTGGTCGCACCGATGCGGCGCAGCTTGAACGCGCAGTGCAGGCGGGCCAGCGCCACGATCCGCAGCCGGGCCGCGATCGCCGGCAACTCGCTGGGCTGCGCGTCGACGGCTAGGGCCGTTCCATGCGGCCCGATCCGGTCGAGCGCCACCGGACGGTGCAGTTCCGACTGATGGGGCTGTGTGTTCATGCCGCCATCCGGGCCGGGCGGAAGTCCACCCTGCCTGCCGCGAGCGCCTCGATGGGCTGCGCACGCAAATGCGCGACCTGCTCCAGCATGAACGCCGCCAGCGCGCCCGGAGCATCCTCGGGCGCATGGCCGCGCCAGACATTGCGGGCGAGCGCCTCGGTCAGCGCCGGCAGATCGCCGCTGTCCAGTGCGGCGGCGTAGGCGGTGGAACGGCCGTTGAACGCCTCCCACATGTCGCGCACACGCTTGCCGATCCGCATGTCGCTCACGCCGATTTCGCGTAGGTTGATGTCCATATCGGAAAACATCGCGTCGAATATCGCCTGCGCCAGGTCCTTGCCGGCCTTCGACTCGGCATGCAGCCGGTGCACCACCATAAAGACATACAGGCCGATGACGTCGAACCGCCCGTCCAGCGTGTCCGGCACGCGCAGGGTTTCGAAGATATACGGGTCGCGGGCGGCCTGCACCGCGGCGGTGTAAAGCTCGAATCCGGGACGCTCGTATTGCTTGCGCCCAAATAAACCCAGGAATGCCATGCCGCCCTCATTTTGCCCCGCCCGACCGGGCCCCATCAGATTGACAAGGGCAGACGGGCATGACACGCAACCAAAAATAGGCCTCAGGCCCGGCCGGTCAATGCGCCCCGTGCCGCGCCGGCCTGATGCATCAGCCGGACTGGACCCAAGCTTGCGTGTTTTGCTCGTCCTATTGCTGCTTGCCGTGGCCGCCTGCGACGCCGTGGATGCGCCGCGGCAGTTACGCGGCAACCACGTGGATGCCGATCAGCTCAAGGAGCTCGTGCCCGGCACCTCCACTCGCGCCGACGCTACGTCCCTGCTCGGCTCGCCGACCTCGCGCGCCGCCTTCGACGACAACACGTGGATCTACATCAGCGAGACCACGCGCACCCGGGTCGCCCGTTTGCCGGGCATTATCGCGCAGGACGTCGTCGTGCTGACGTTCGACCAGGCCGGCGTGCTGCGCGACGTGAAGCATTTGGACCAGGACGACAGCAAGAATGTAAGCATGGTGAGCCGCACCACCCCGTCGCCGGGCAGCGAGGCTACGTTCCTGCAGCAGCTGTTGGGCAATGTGGGCAAGTTCAGCGCCGGCGGAGCAGCAGGCGGACGGACCACGCCGGGCGGCAGCGGCGCGTCCTCCTCAAGCAACGGCTTGTAAACCTTAGAAATGGCTCCAGCCAGCCCGGCCCAGGCTCATCGCCGCGCCCGAGGCATCCAGCACCCGGACATCGCCGCCCGCCTCGAAACACCCAATGCGGGCCACGGCATACCCAACCGCGGACGCCGCCGCCTCCAACAGCCCGGCCCGGCCCGGCGGAACCGCCATCAACAGCTCGTAATCGTCGCCGCCAGTCAGGCAAGTCACTAGCCAGGCCTGTCCCGCAGCCAGCGCCGCCGGCGACAGCGGCACGCGATCGGCCTCGATCACCGCCCCAAGCCCGGCCGCACGGCATAGATGGCCGAGGTCCTGCACCAGGCCGTCCGATACGTCCATGCAGGCCGACACCACGCCGTGCAGGGCGAGCCCAAGCCTCGGCTGCGGCAGCCGGTAGCGCCCAATGAGCCAGCCATTGAGGTCCGCAACCTTACCCTGCAGCGCCAGCAGGCCGAGCGCCCCGTCGCCGATGGTGCCGGTCACCCAGATCTCGTCCCCAGCCGCGGCCCCCACGCGCCGCAGGGCAGTGCCGGGCGCAACATGGCCGATCGCCGTCAGCGTCAGCGTCAGCGGTCCGGGTGTCGCCGTCGTGTCCCCGCCCAGCAACGCGATGCCAAACCGCGCCTGATCCTGCGCCAGGCCGTCGGCGAACGCGGCGAACCAGGCGTCGCTCGTGTCCCGCGGCGCCGATACGGTCATGAGATAGGCCAGCGGCGTGGCCCCCATCGCGGCAAGGTCCGAAAGATTGACCCGCAGCAGCTTGGCGCCGACCGTCGCCGCAGGGTCGTCCGGCAGGAAATGGACCCCCGCCACCATCGTATCCGCCGTGAGCACCAGCTGCCGGCCCGGCGGCGGCGTCAGCAACGCGCCATCGTCCAGCAGGTCGAGCGATCCCGGCCCCGCCAGCGGGCGGAAGTGGCGCGCGATCAGGCTGAACTCGGCCGGCGGCCCAGCCTCGGTCATCTGCCGTCCCTCAGGTCGCGTGGGCTGTCTCGGCGGGGAAGTCGCCGGGCCGCAGGTTCCGCGCAAGACGGTCCAGCAAACCATTGACCATACGGGGTTCCTCGCCGGTGAAGAAGCCGTGCGCGACGTCGAGATACTCGTTGATGACGACACGGGCAGGCGGCCCGTCGGCCATCGACAACTCGGCGCCGCCAGCGCGCAGGAGGGCGCGGAGCACCGGGTCGAGCCGGGTCATCGGCCAATCGGTCGGCAGCGCCTCGGCGATCAGGGTGTCCAGCCGGTCCTGCTGCAGCACCGCCGTGCGAACGATTTGGGTGAACAGCGGCACATGGGCGTCCGGAACCCGGCCCTCCTCGAAGCCGCCGCCGCCCAGATGCTCCGGACCCGGCATCTCGCCGAGGCGGTGCCGGACGAACTGCTCGATCACGGTTTCCGCGGCCTCGCCGCCCTGCTCGCTCTGGAACAGCGCCTGCACCGCCGCCACGCGGGACGCGGTGCGCGGACGGCTCGGCGGGCGGGCTGACCGGGCCATCAGGCGGCTCCCATCAGGCGCGCGACCGCGATTTGCCGCAAGGCCGCCGATGCGGCCTCGGCGCCCTTGTTGTGGCCGTCCGGACCCGACCGGGCGAGCGCCTGGCCGATATCGTGCACGGTCAGCAGCCCGGTGCCCATCGCCAGGCCGTATTGCAGCGCCACGTGCATCAGGCCGGCCATGCTTTCACGGCAGATATGGTCATAATGGTCGGTCTCCCCCCGAACGATGCAGCCCAGCGCGATGTAGCCGTCGAACCGCGCCGGCCCGCGCAACGTCAGCCGGATCGCCTGCGCCAACTCGAATGCGCCGGCTACGTCCAGCGTCTCATGCGCAGCACCTGCGTCGGTGAGGATGCGCGCAACCCCGGCCGTCATGCCGTCGACGACTTCGAGGTAATAGGGCGCGCGCACCAGCAGCAGCCGCGGTGGCGGGCCAGGCACAACGGGTGCCGCAGGCAGCGGCGCGTCGATGGTGCTCATTGCCGCCTCATTCGCCCGGCGCACCGTCGATGTGCCGCTGCTCGACGATATTCAGGCCGTATCCCTCCAGCCCGACCACGGTCCGGTGAGTGTTGGACAGCAGGATCATATCGTGCACGCCGAGGTCCAGCAGGATCTGCGCGCCGATGCCGTAGTCGCGGAGGAATGGCTGCGGCCGCGCGTCGGCCTTCATCGCGCCGACCCGCTCCGAAATGGCGGTCAGCCTGGTATCGCGTATGAGCACTACGGCGCCACGGCCCTCCGCTGCGATGATCCGCATCGCCCCCTGCAAGCTGGATCCGTGCGGCCTGCACAGCATATCGCTCACGAGATCGACGGCATGCATGCGCACCAGCACCGGCTGCGGCCCGGAAAGGTCACCCTTGATCAGCACCAAATGTTCTGCATAATCAACGGTATTGGAATATACGCTCAGGCTCCACTCCCCGCCCTCGGCGTGCTGCAGCGTGCCTTGCTGAATACGCTGCACCAACTGCTCGGTGCGGCGGCGATAGCCGATGAGGTCGGCGATCGTGCCGAGCTTCAGGTTATGGTGCTGAGCGAAGCCGATGAGGTCCGGCAGGCGCGCCATCGTCCCGTCGTCGTTCATGATCTCGCAAATTACCCCGGCGGGCGTGAGGCCAGCCAGCCGAGCGATGTCCACCGCCGCCTCGGTATGGCCGGCGCGCACCAGGGTGCCGCCCTCCCGCGCCATCAGCGGAAACACGTGGCCAGGTGTCACGATCTTGTCGCGGCCGGCCTCGGAGTTGATGGCGACGCCGATCGTGCGCGCCCGGTCGGCTGCCGAAATCCCGGTCGTGACGCCGTCGCGCGCCGCGATCGAGACGGTGAACGCCGTCTGGTGCCGCGTGCTGTTCGACTGGCTCATCA
>CAZZWN010000164.1:3478-8233 GCA_964657765.1 uncultured Acetobacteraceae bacterium | reverse complement strand
ATCTTGCCGGAGGCGGGCAACAACGACATGAAGGGGCCGGAGGCGATGCAGTGAAGGCACCCGGCCTTAAAGCAATCATCACCGTCATGCTGAAGCCCGGCGTGCTGGACCCGCAGGGCAAGGCGATCGGGCACGCGCTGCATTCGCTCGGCTTCGAGGGCGTGGGCGAGGTGCGGGCCGGCAAGGTGATCGAGCTCGACCTGGCCGAGCAGGACCCGGCGAAGGCACGCGCGAGCGCCGAGGAGATGGCACGCAAACTGCTGGCCAATACCGTTATCGAGGGTTTTCACGTGGAGATCGCACAATGAAGCTGCTATTTGGAATCGCGTTCGTGCTGGTTGCTGGCCTCGGATCGGCGCACGCCGAGCGTTTCTCGGCCATCGACGGCGGCAGGCTGATCAGCCTCTGCACTGGCCGGGACAAAGGAGTGGCAGCCGATTGCACTGCCTACATCAACGGTGTTTCCGACGCTGTCAGCTTCTACCAGAACATTCGGCCCGCCGACGGCAGCAAAGGCGGCAAACTACCCGCTTACATCTGCGTACCCACTGCTATCACCGGAGTCCAGTTGCGTGAGGCGGTCGTCAGTTGGGCCAGGGCGCATCCGGACACCCAGCGTACTCAGGCATCCGGCGTCGTCCTGCGCGCCCTGCACGACACTTTCAAGTGCCAGGGCACCGAGGGCGGCCTGAATTCGTGACGGCGCGCCGATGAAAGCCGGCGTCGTCGTCTTCCCCGGCACCAACCGGGAGCGCGATATCATGATCGCGCTCCGGGCGGCCTCCGGGCAGCAGCCGCGCGTGGTCTGGCACCGCGACACCGACCTCGCGGGCCTAGATCTGGTCGTGCTTCCGGGCGGGTTCAGCCATGGCGACTATCTCCGCTGCGGCGCCATGGCGGCGCGGTCGCCGGTGATGGACGCGATCCGCCGGTTCGCGGCGGGCGGCGGGCATGTGCTGGGCGTGTGCAATGGGTTCCAGATGCTGACCGAGGCCGGGCTGCTGCCGGGCGCATTGCTGCGCAACGCTTCGTTGCGGTTTCTGTCGCAGGACTGCCACTTGCGGGTGGAACGCGCCGACACCGCATTCACTCGGCACTATCATGCGGGCCAGGTGTTCCGTGCGCCGATGGCGCATGGCGACGGAAACTACCTTGCCGACCCGGCCACGCTCGATCGGCTGGAGGGCGAGGGTCTCGTGGCGCTGCGCTACGCCACCCCTGCCGGTGAAACCGTGCCGGA
Organism: uncultured Acetobacteraceae bacterium; assembly: GCA_964657765.1. GTDB lineage: Bacteria > Pseudomonadota > Alphaproteobacteria > Acetobacterales > Acetobacteraceae > CAHJXG01. The sequence continues at coordinate 6,993 of CAZZWN010000164.1, read as the reverse complement.
GGCGAACCCGAACGGCTCCGCCCGCAGCATCGCCGGCATTCTCAGCCCCAACTTGCGCGTGCTCGGCCTGATGCCGCATCCCGAGGACCTGATCGATCCATTGATGGGCGGCACCGACGGCCTGCCTCTGTTCGCCGCCTTGGCCGAGACACTGGCCGCATGACGGCGCGCGTGGTCGACCCGGGCCTGGCCCGCGAATACGGCCTCAGTGCCGATGAGTACGGCCGCGTGCTGGCCATCATGGGCCGCATCCCCAGCCTCACCGAACTCGGCATCTTCAGCGTGATGTGGTCCGAGCACTGCAGCTATAAATCCAGCCGCGTGTGGCTGAAACAGCTTCCCACGACCGCGCCTTGGGTTATCCACGGACCCGGCGAGAACGCCGGCGTCATCGATATCGGCGACGGCCTCGCCGCCATCTTCAAGATGGAGAGCCACAACCACCCGAGCTTCATCGAGCCCTACCAGGGCGCCGCGACCGGCGTCGGCGGCATATTGCGCGACGTGTTCACCATGGGCGCACGGCCGATCGCCAACCTGAACGCGCTGCGCTTCGGCCATCCCGACGACCCGCGCACGCGGCGTGTCGTGGACGGCGTGGTGCGCGGCATCGGCGGCTATGGCAACAGCGTCGGCGTGCCGACGGTGGGCGGCGAGGTCAATTTCCACCCGGCCTACAACGGCAACCCGCTGGTGAATGCGATGACGGTCGGCATCGCGCCGCACGACCGCATCTTTCTCAGTGCCGCCGCGGGCATCGGCAACCCGGTCGTGTATGTCGGTTCGAAAACCGGGCGGGACGGCATTCATGGCGCGACGATGGCCAGCGCGGAGTTCGGGGCCGACTCCGACGAGAAGCGCCCCACGGTGCAGGTCGGCGATCCGTTCACGGAAAAACTGCTGATCGAGGCGTGCCTGGAGCTGATGGCGACGGATGCGATCGTGGCGATCCAGGACATGGGGGCGGCCGGGCTGACGAGCAGCAGCGTGGAGATGGCCGGCAAGGGCAGCGTCGGCATCGAGCTCGACCTCGACCAGGTGCCGCAGCGCGAGGCCGCGATGACGGCCTATGAGATGATGCTGTCCGAAAGCCAGGAGCGCATGCTGATGGTGCTGCGCCCGGACCGGCAGGACGTGGCGCGTGCGATCTTCGAGAAATGGGAGCTGGATTTCGCCGTGATCGGCCATTTGACCGACACCGGGCGCATCGTGGTGCGGCACCGCGGCGTGGTCGAGGCGGACATCGCGCTGGGCCCGCTCGCCGAGCAGGCGCCGTTGTATCACCGGCCGACGGCAGAAACGCCAAAGCCGGCCGCTTTGGGCGAGGTAGCCGATCCCGTAGGCCTGGGCCCAGCGTTGCTGACGCTGATCGCCTGCCCCGACTTGTGTTCCCGCGCCTGGGTCTGGAACCAGTATGACAGCACCATCGGCGGCCAGACCGTCCAGCGGCCCGGCGGCGCCGACGCGGCCGTGGTCCGCATCGAGGGGTTGGCGCGCGCATTGGCGATGACGACCGACTGCACGCCGCGGTATTGCGCCGCCGACGCAGAGGCAGGCGGCATGCAGGCGGTGGCCGAAGCCTGGCGCAACCTCACGGCGGTCGGCGCGCGCCCGTTGGCCATCACCGACAATATGAACTTCGGCAACCCGGAGAAGCCCGAGATCATGGGCCAGTTCGCCGCCAGCATACGCGGCATGGCGGCGGCCTGCCTGGCGCTGGATTTCCCCGTCGTGAGCGGCAACGTCAGCCTGTATAATGAGACGGACGGCCGCGGCATCCTGCCCACGCCGGCAATCGGCGGTCTCGGCGTGCTGGAGGATGCACGAAGCTGTGTTGGCTTGGCGCTGCGGCCGGGGCTCGACCTCGTGTTGGTCGGCGAGACTCGGGGCTGGCTCGGCCAATCTTTATGGCTGCGCGAGGTTGCCGGACGCGAGGATGGGCCGCCGCCGCCGGTCGACCTCGTTGCCGAACGCCGCAATGGCGATTTCGTACGTGGTGAAATCCTCGGCGACCGGGTTCGCGCCTGCCATGACGTCTCCGACGGCGGGCTGCTGGTTGCTGTGGCCGAGATGGCGCTCGGCGGCCGTATCGGCGCGTCGTTGGCAGCGCCGCCGCCCGGGGTGCCGCCGCACGCGTTCTGGTTCGGCGAGGACCAGGCCCGCTATGTGCTGGCCGTCGCCGATGCGGACACAATGCTTGCCGCCGCCGGCGTTGCAGGAGTGCCCGCGATACGGCTCGGCCGGACCGGCGGGGCGGATTTGACACTGCCCGGCGGCGTCTCCATATCGATTGATGAGCTGCGGGTGGCGCATGAGCGCTTCTTCGCCGCATGGATGGGGAATTAGCCATGGCGATGGTGGCGAGCGAGATCGAAGCCCTGATCAGGGACGCCTTGCCCGGTGCGCAGGTCACGATCGAGGATCTGGCCGGCGACGGCGACCATTACGCAGCCACGGTGGTCAGCGAGGCCTTCCGCGGCCGTTCCCGCGTCCAGCAGCACCAGATGGTTTATGCAGCGCTGCAGGGCCGAATGGGCGGCGCGCTGCACGCTCTCGCTTTGCAGACATCCACGCCCTAACAGGAGACGACATCATGAGCAGCCCAGTCTACGAACGCATCCAAGGCGAGATCACCGCCAACCCGGTCATGCTGTACATGAAGGGCAACGCCATGTTCCCGCAATGCGGGTTCTCCGCCCGAGTGGTGCAGATCCTGACGCATCTCGGCGTGCCGTTCCAGACCGCCAACGTGCTCGAGGACCCGGAGCTGCGCGAGGGCGTGAAGCAGTTCTCGAGCTGGCCGACGGTGCCGCAACTCTACGTCAAGGGCGAATTCGTCGGCGGCTGCGACATCATCACCGAGATGTATCAGTCGGGCGAGTTGGAGACGATGCTGACCGAGAAGGGCGTGCCGCACCAAGCGGCGGCATAATCCCTTTGGCGGCCGGGCGGTTTGCGGGGTTTACCCCGGCCGCCTACCGTTTCTTCATCGAACTCGGCCTGAGCAACGCGAAGCCATGGTTTGAGGCGAACCGCGCGATATACGACGCGGCGATCAAGTTGCCCGTCGCTATGCTCGTCGCCGAGGTCAGCGCCGAGTTGGGCCGCCGGGGCCTGCCGCTGGAGGGCGATCCGAAGCGCTCCAGTTTCCGCATCCATCGGGACACCCGGTTTTCCAACGACAAGACGCCGTATAAGACGCATAGCGGGTCCGTCTGGTATCGCCAGGGCAGCGGCAAGGACGGCGCCGGGGTGCTGTATTTCCATTTTGCCCCCGAGGGCTGCTTCGTCGCCGCGGCGTTCTATCGTCCGGAGGCCGAGGTGCTTGGTGCCATACGCGAACGCATCCGCGTGCATCCCGACCGCTTTCTCGCCATGCAGGCCGGATTGGCGGCAAGCGGCATGAGGCTCGACCCGGCAGATACCCTGACCCGGATGCCGCGAGGGTTCGAGGACCTGAAGGACAGCCCGGTCGCCTCGGCATTGCGGCTGCGTTCGTTCATCGTCCGGCAGGA
>CAZZWN010000164.1:0-3378 GCA_964657765.1 uncultured Acetobacteraceae bacterium | reverse complement strand
GGCGTCGACCTGACCCAGCCGCTCGATGCAGGGCAGGTCTTGGCCATCGAGGCCGGCATGGACGAACATGCCGTGCTGGCGTTCCCGCGCCAGGAGATCACCGACGAGCAGCAGCTGGCGTTCAGCGAGTGTTTCGGCAAATTGGAAGCCACCGCCGGCGGCAATGTCAGCAAGAAAGGCGAGGCGCGGCTGCGTGCCGGGATGGCCGACGTGTCGAACCTCGACCAGCACGGCAAGCCGCTGGCCCGCGACGACCGGCGGCGGATGTTCAACCTGGGCAACCAGCTTTGGCATTCGGACAGCTCGTTCCGGGCGACGCCGGCGAAGTATTCGATCCTGTCGGGCCGGGTGGTGTCGACCAACGGCGGCGATACCGAGTTCGCCGACATGCGCGCGGCCTATGATGCGCTGGACGAAGCGGCCAAGCACGAGGTCGAGGACCTGGTTTGCGAGCACTCGCTGATCTATTCGCGCGGCGCGCTCGGCTTCGACGCGCTGACGGAAGAGGAGCGCGCCATGTTCAAGCCGGTGCGGCAGCGCCTGGTCCGCACGCATCCGAAGACCGGGCGGAAGTCGCTGTATCTGTCGTCGCACGCCGGGTCGATCGTGGGGTGGCCGGTGCCGGAGGCGCGCGCCTTTCTGCGCGACCTGACGGAGCACGCGACGCAGCCGTGCTTCGTGTATGTGCACCGCTGGCAGCCGTTCGACTTGGTGATGTGGGACAACCGGCAGACGATGCACCGCGTGCGCCGCTTCGACGCTGGCCAGGTGCGCGACATGCGGCGCACCACCGTCGCCGGGGACGGCCCAACCTATGTTCAGGCGCAAGCAGCCTAGTCCGCCATGTCCAACGGCAGGGCGGTCGTCGATTTGACCCGCTCCATGCTGAAGCGCGAGCTGACGTTCTTGATCGGCACCGAGGAGATCAGCCGCTTATAGAACGTATCGTAGGCCGCGATGTCCCGGGTGACGACGCGCAGCATGTAGTCGATGTCCCCCGCCATCCGGTGCACCTCGACCACCTCCGGAAAGCTCGACACCGCCGCGGCGAACCGCGCCAGCCAGTCCGGCGAGTGGTCGCCCGCCTCGATCGACACGAACACCGTCAGGCCCAGGCCCAGCTTCTCCGGCGACAGCAGCGCCACCCGGCGCTCGATGACGCCGTCCGCCTCCAGCCGCTGGATGCGCTTCCAGCACGGCGTCTGCGACAGGCCGACCTGATCCGCCAGGCTGGCGATGGATTGCGTGCTGTCCTGCTGCAGCAGGGCCAGCAGCTTGCGGTCGATACGGTCCACTTCAGGCCGCCACAGCCTCCGCGCGCACATCCTTGATGTCGCGGAACGTCAGCCCCTCGTGCATCTCCGCCGTTCGCCGCATCATGAAGGCGGAGCTGGCGAGATACACCGGGTCGCCGTCGACGTCGTCCGCCATGCTGGTGCGCTGCTCCGCGACGAACCGGGCCAGCAGCGTCTTCTCGCCCGTGACCCAGCGCGCCAGGGCGTAGGGCACCGGCTCGAAGCCGATCGCCACGCCGTATTCGCTGCTGAGCCGCGCGACCAGCACGTCGAGCTGCAGGGTCCCGACCACGCCGACGATCGGCTGGCTGCCGTCCTGCGGGCGGAACAATTGCACCACGCCCTCCTCCGCCAGTTCCTGCAGCGCCTGGCGCAGCTTTTTCGCCTTCATCGCGTCGTCCAGCCGGACCCGGCGCAAAATCTCCGGCGCGAAATACGGCACGCCCACAAAATTCAGTTCTTCATCTTCGGTCAGCGTGTCGCCGATGCGCAGCGTGCCATGGTTCGGGATGCCGACGACATCGCCGGCGAATGCCTCGTCGGCGATTTGCCGGTCGCGCGCGAAGAAGAACTGCGGCGCGTGCAACGGGATCTGCTTGCCCGTGCGCACCTGCTTCAGCCGCATCCCGCGCACCAGCCGGCCCGAGCACACGCGGGCAAAGGCGATGCGGTCGCGATGATTGGGGTCCATGTTGGCCTGGATCTTGAACACCAGCGCCGTCAACTTCTCTTCCGTCGCCTCGACGGTGCGCAGGTCCGCCGGCTGCGCCCGCGGCGGCGGGCCGAAGCTCACCAGGCCGTCCAGCAGGTCGGCAACGCCGATCTCCTTGATGGCGCTGCCGAAGAACACCGGCGTCAGGTGCCCGGCGTTGAAGCTTTCCAGATCGAACTCCGGCAACGCCGCCTGCACCAGCTCCAGCTCCTCACCGAGCGCGATCATGCGCGGGTCGCTCTGCGTCAGCGGCTCCGTCAGATGCAGGTCGCGGGTCCGAACATCGTAGGTGCCGGCGAAGGTCGCCGCGCGGCCGATCGGCCAGGTCACCGGCGCCGTGTCCAGCGCCAAGGTGCTGGCGACCTCGTCCACGATCTCGAACGGATCGCGCGCCTCGCGGTCCATCTTGTTGATGAAGGTGATGATGGGGATGTCGCGCAACCGGCAGATCTCGAACAGCTTGCGGGTGCGGGCCTCGATCCCCTTGGCGGCGTCGATCACCATAACGGCAGAGTCGACGGCGGTCAGGGTGCGATAGGTGTCCTCGCTGAAGTCCTCATGCCCCGGCGTGTCCAGCAGGTTGAACACGCAACCGGAATACTCGAACGTCATGACCGAGGTCACGACCGAGATGCCGCGGTCGCGCTCGATGCCCATCCAGTCCGACCGGGTGCGCCGCCGTTCGCCTTTGGCGCGCACGTTGCCGGCCAGCTGGATGGCGCCGCCGGCACGCAGCAAGCGCTCGGTCAGCGTCGTCTTGCCGGCGTCCGGGTGCGAGATGATCGCGAACGTACGGCGGCGGGCGATCTCTTCGTTGGGTGTCATCGGTGCCCTCAAACGCAAAACGCCGGGCAGGACCCGGCGCTTGCACCATCCCTATATAGTGCCGGATTAGCGCGAGTAGAACTCGACGACCAGGTTCGGCTCCATCGACACCGGATACGGCACGTCCGTCAGCTTCGGCGCGCGGCCGAACCGGCCCTTCATGGCGCGATGATCGACCTCGAGGTAGTCCGGGACGTCCCGCTCGCCGCTCTGCGCTGCGTCCAGCACGACGGCGAGCTGCTTCGACTTCTCGCGCACCTCGATCTCATCGCCGTCCTTCACGAGGAACGACGGGATGTCCACCTTCTTGCCGTTCACCGTAACGTGGCCATGGTTCACGAACTGCCGCGAGGCGAACGGGGTGATGGCGAACTTCAGGCGATAAACCACCGCGTCCAACCGGCGCTCCAGCAACTCGATCAGGTTCTCGCTGGTGTCGCCCTTGCGGCGCACGGCCTCATCGTAATACTTGCGGAACTGCTTCTCACTGATATTGCCGTAATAGCCCTTCAGCTTCTGCTTCGCCATGAGCTGGATGCCGAAATC
>CAZZWN010000163.1:6199-8340 GCA_964657765.1 uncultured Acetobacteraceae bacterium | reverse complement strand
ACATGGCCGCGAAGATGACCAGCAACGCCTCGAGGAACCAGAGCTGCTCGTAGCCATAGACGATGGCGTCGAGCAGGGACTTCGGCTGCCCATAGACCTGCCGGTGCAGCAGCCAGACGACGATGGTGACGCATAGGAACGGCAGCGCGATCCGGCGCAACTTCTTGCGCCAGAAGCGGAGAAAGTCGGGCCGCGTGACCCGGCCGCCGCCATAGAAGTAACCGGAGATGACGGTGAACAGCGGCAGCCTTAGGAATACGATGCTTTTCATCGCATAGTGCCATGCGGAGTTGTCCGGCACATGCAGGCCCTCCCCAGCGTCGTCACCGATGACGTGGAAGGCGACGATCAGCAAGCAGGCGAGGCCGCGGACAGAATGGATATTGCTGGTGATGCCGAGCAGACCCGCTTTAATGGGTCTGGAAATAACGTTATTTGCCTGCCCAACTATTTTCGCCGCACTATCCCCAATATTCAGTGGCACCAAGCACCCTCCATCCCGATCGACCTAGTCGCTTCCGCTCTCAATCTTCCTGGAGTTGACCGGCTGTAATGCTCATTGGACGGGTCCGGTCGTTGCAGTTTGGTGCCTTATCAAGGCCCACTTAACAAACGAGTGACTCGGACCGCCACCATACTTTGATCTATAACAGCGCATATTTGCCGCAAGATGAGCCATGATCTCATTATTCGCCTGCATCTGGAGACGCCATGCACGACGCGACACAGCGAGCCCTCGCCCTGATCTGGAATGCGCTTGGCGGATCGCCGGAATGGGCGCAGCGCGTCGAAATCGTGGGTGATGGCGACCTTCCCTCCGTCTTCGCAGTCACCGACCTTGCCGGCGCAGCGGTCGGGGCCGCGTGCCTCGCCGTCGCCGAACTCGTGGCGACGCGCCATCGCGCCGCACCGCGGGCGTGGGTCGACCGCCGGCTTGCCTCGTTCTGGTTCGGCGCCTCGATCCGCCCGCAGGGCTGGACCTTGCCAGCAGCTTGGGACGCGGTTGCCGGCGACTACCGGGCTGCGGATGGCTGGATACGGCTGCACACCAATGCGCCGCACCACCGGGCCGCTGCGCTGGCCGTGCTGGGGGCCGCAGCCGACCGGGACGTGGTTGCCCAGGCCGTGCGGAACTGGCGGGCGGATGAACTGGAGCAAGCGGTCGTCCAGAATGGCGGCTGCGCGGCGGCAATGCGCGATATGGCGGCCTGGGCCGGGCACCCGCAGGGCCAGGCCGTCATGGCGGAGCCGCTGCTGATCCATGCACCCGGCGCCGCGGCACCAACGCCGCAGTGGCCCGTTACGAACAGCCGCCCATTGCAGGGTATCCGCGTGCTGGACCTCACGCGAGTACTGGCCGGGCCGGTCGCGACCCGCTTCCTGGCCGGGTTCGGCGCGGAGGTGCTGCGCATCGATCCGCCGGACTGGGACGAGCACGGCGTCGTGCCGGACATGACCCTGGGCAAGCGTTGCGCCAGGCTCGACCTGCGGCGTCCGCTGGACCGGGAAACCTGGGAAGGCTTGCTGAGCCGGGCCGATGTGCTGGTGCATGGCTACCGGCCCGGCGCATTAGCCGCCCTGGGGCTGGACGCCGAGCGGCGTCATGCGCTGTGTCCGGGCCTGGTCGACGTGTCGCTGGACGCCTATGGCTGGTCTGGTCCGTGGCAGGGTCGCCGAGGCTTCGACAGCTTGGTTCAGATGAGCGCCGGCATTGCCGACGCCGGAATGCGAGGCATGGGCCGCGACCGGCCGGCGCCGCTGCCGGTCCAGGCGCTGGACCATGCGACGGGATACCTTATGGCTGCCGCCGTGCTGCGCGGCCTGACGGCGCGGCTTACAACGGGAACCGGTGGCTCGGCGCGCGCTTCACTGGCCCGTACGGCGAAGTTGTTGATAGGGCTCACTGCAGGCCCATCAACGCCACTGGCGCCCGAGACGCCGGATGATTACGATACGGCGATGGAGGCGACGGCCTGGGGACCGGCCCGGCGCATCAGTGCGCCCTGCGGCCTTAAGGATGCGCCGATGCGCTGGGACCTGCCGCCTTCGCCGCTGGGCTCCGCACCCGCCGCTTGGGAATCCTGACGTTTGCCGAATTCCGGCATCGACGCCGCGATCGGTCCGCGTCGCAGCCGCGGGGG
>CAZZWN010000163.1:0-6189 GCA_964657765.1 uncultured Acetobacteraceae bacterium | reverse complement strand
CATGAGTGCCCGCCAATCAGTCAGCTATGCGTGCCGGGAGCCGCCGCGCGCTCGGCCGCGGTCGGCGCGGGGTTCGGCACCGGCACTGGGGCAGCCAGCTGCTGCTTCGGCGCCTGCGGGACGACCTGAACCATGGTGCCGTCCTGGCCATCCGCACCCCATGCGTATTTCGGCGACGCCTGCCCGACGGGTGTCGTGACCTGGTCGGCGCCCCAGCCATAAGCCCGGCTGTACTTCGGAGCTGGACCTGGATAGGCCACGCCATCACCATTGCCTGCGCCGTACTCCCAAGAGACCTTGGTCGGTGTGGTCGTATCGGCTGCATTACAGCCCGCCAGTGCCACCAGCGCCCCGATAACGATAAAGCTGCGCATGTGAATACTCCCTCATAGAAATCGCCGGCTGCATCCGCTCAGCAACCGCTGATGCATGAGACCTCCGCCGCACGGCCAAACGCCAATGATAACTTGGCATAACCCGCATGAACGCCCCTCATGCATGCTTCCTGTCGAGAAAGGCTGGCCGATGCCGAACTTCTTAAACCTCGACCTGAACCTGCTTCGCGTGTTCGACGCCCTGTTTGAGGAACGCAGCGTCACCCGGGCGGGCAGCCGCCTGGGCGTCACTCAATCGGCCGTGAGCCACGCCCTCGCTCGGCTGCGCGACCTCCTTGGCGACGAGTTGTTCATCAAAGGTCCAGACGGCATGGTGCCGACCGCAAAGGCGCGCGCCGTCGGGCCGCGGCTGCGCGCCGGGCTGCTCGTATTGCAATCCGCCCTGACGGCCGATGCGTTCGATCCGGCCACCGCGGAGTATTGCTATCACATCGCCGCCAGCCCCTACGCCTGCGCAATCCTGCTGCCAAAGATCGTTCAGCACATCCGGTCGCATGCGCCTGCGGTGGAGGTTCGGGTCTCGCAAGACGGGATCGACATCACGGAAGCGCTCGACACCGGACGGCTCGACCTTGCCATCGGCAGCTACATCGGGGTGCCGGAGCACCTCGGCCGGCTCGACCTGCTGCACGACCGCCTGGTCTGGGTGCTGCGCGCCGATCATCCAGCAGCCCAGCAACCGCTCACCCTGGAACGGCTGGCGGACCTGCAGCACGTGGTCCGGGCCGTGACGGACGAGAATACGGAGGCGTTGGACGGCGTGATCATCGAGCGTGGCCTGGAGCGCCGGGTCGCGCAGGACGGCGACAGCGCCCTGACGAACGCCCTGGCCGCCATCGGAAGGCGGCGTCAGGTCCGGCTCACGGTGCCGAACACGCACACGGCGCTGGCGGTCGTGGGTGAGACCGACCTCGCGGCTCTGGTGCCGTGGCGCTTAGGCATTGCGCTGGCAGACCACTATCGGTTGAGGCTCATGGAGCCGCCCTATCCAGGTCCGGAAGCCCAGCTTTCGGCGGTATGGCACCTGCAGCACGGCACGAGCCCGGCGCTGAAATGGCTGCTCGAAGTCGTGGGCGGGGTTGCTGACAGCCTGCGGGTCTAGGCGGCGAGCAAGATTAGAACGCAGCTTGCGCCCGCAGCGCCACAGCCTGGACGCGCTGGCCGATCTGGGTCGTGCCGCTCGCGCTCAGCCGGTTCACGTTGATGATGTCGTAGTCGAGCAGGAACCGCAGATGCTCGTTCGGATACCAGTTTACGCCGACGGCATAGATGTCCTGAGTGCCGCCGTACACGCCTCCGGTGGAGGCAGCCGACCGCCCCGGCGTCACGCGGTCGTTCAAGTTCACGGTGCTGTAGCGGCCCACCAGCTCGAATGCGCCGTAGCCCCCGTCCTTAAGCGAGAACGGCCGCGCCGGCATCGGGCTGCCGAACGCACCGGCCGAAGCGTTGTACTTCCGCGGCTCCCCCGTAATCGTCCAGGCTGCCTCGGCATAGCCGCCGCTGAACTCCAGCCCCGGCGTCTGCACCGCAGCGCCGCCATCGGTCCGGTCCACTCCCATGCGGATGTATTCGCCCTGCAACAGGAAGTTGCGCCAGCGAATGCCGAACTCGGGGCCGTATTCATAGGCGCTGCGGGCGTTGAGCGCCCCGGTGGAAATCAGCCGGTTCTGGTCGATCCGCAGCTCCGGGCGGTCCTGCAGGTTGATGGTCTGCCCGGTCGCGGTTCGCTGCAGGTGGAATGCGTCGGATGCGGAAAACCCGACGTCCACATCCCAGTCGTCCGTCGCCACCGGGCGGCCGGCGGCGCGCGCCACGACGCCGGTCTGCTGCGGTTGCGCCAGGGTGGGGTTTTGCGATCCATAGGGTGCGCCGGTCAGGTAGGCCGCCAGGAAATAGCGGTCCGCCGCATAGCGCGCGCCGACCACCGACCGTGCGTCGCCGGCGGCAATGTTGCGCGCGATCTCCACGACCGACGGCCGTTCCAGGAACAGGAAGTCGTTCGAGCTCATGCTGTCCTGCAGGGTGATCTGCGGCTTGTAGTAGCCGAGGGTCGCCACCAGCGGCTTGATCGGAGTCCAGTTGAAGTTGGCCTCATACAGCGTCGGCGAACCGTCCGGCGAGTTGCCGAAATCTGGCGTTAGGTTGACTTGGAAATCGTCGTATTTGAACACGAACGGAATGCGGGCGCGCCGCAGATTCTCGCCGAACGTATTCAGCCGGGTCACGCTGCGGTTGTCTGGCCTGTTGCTACCCTGGAAGTATCCGCCCACGTCGTAATGCAGTTGCAAGCCGACCGCAAAGGAGGCGCGGCCGTCACTGGACGTGAGGGTCGGCCGTCCCTGAGGAAAGCTGATGCCGCCTGGGTTGACGGAAGCGTCTGCGGCGCTGGTGGATGCGGGTGCCCTGCTCGAGGCCGGCGAATTGTCCGGGCTGGCCGCCGTGACTCCGAGTGTTTGCGGACCCCTTGCGCCCGCCGGCGGGGCACTCGGCTGCTTGGCAAGCCGTGCCTGTTCGGCCCGGGCTTGCGCCGCTTCCTGCCGCGCCGCACGCACCTCGCCGTCTCGGGCGTTCAAATCCCGCCGCACCCGTTGCAGCTCATTCTGCAGCGCCCTGATCTGCGCCTCGATCGCCGACAGCCGCGGATCCTCTTGCGCCGCCGCCACAGCCGGGAGCAGCGTGGCGCCAATGCCGGCCGCCAGCAGGATCCGCGAATATCGTATCATTTAGGTTCCCACGGTCCGTACATCGAATGTTAACGGAAGCAGTCCCACACCTAATCTGCCAAGATCAACGTCTCGCGGATGTCAGTTCGATGACAAGAACATAGCGATCTCGCCTGTGACATCACTGCCACGGATGCGGCCGCGTCTGCGCAGGCATGTGCGTTTAGTCTAGCATCGTACAGTGCGCAAATCCCCGGGTCGTGGGTCAGTTTGCACGTGATGAAACTCCGCTACGAAGCATCGTCATTGCGCGGAGTGCTTGCGAGGCGGCTATCCAGGAGTGTCATGCCCAGACCCTGGCCTTTGTCGCCCTGAATTGCCGCGCCGAAGCCGGCTCGCAATGACGGCACATCACGTCTTCGAAACTGACGCACTATCAATCTTCGGCTCGCCAAGCGTCATAAGTCTGCCAACGTGAGGCGTCCGTCGCCAATCCGCCCTGGGGCAATCAGGCCGGCAGGAAGTCCGGCACCGACAAGTAACGCTCGCCCGTGTCGTAGTTGAAGCCCAGCACCGTCGCCCCCTTCGGCAGCTCCGGAAGCTTCTTGGCAATCGCCGCCAGCGTCGCGCCGGACGAAATCCCCACCAGCAGCCCCTCCTCGCGGGCCGAGCGGCGGGCGAACTCGCGCGCGTCCTCGGCGTCGATCTGGATGACGCCGTCCAGCACCTCCCGATGCAGGTTCGCCGGCACGAACCCGGCGCCGATGCCCTGGATGGGGTGCGGACCCGGCGCACCACCCGAAATCACCGGCGAAAGCTTCGGCTCCACCGCAAACACCTGCAGCTTCGGCCAATGCGCCTTCAATACCTCGGCGCAGCCGGTGATGTGCCCGCCCGTGCCCACCCCGGTGATCATGACGTCGACCCCGTCCGGGAAGTCGGCCAGGATCTCCGGCGCGGTGGTGTGGATGTGCACGTCGATATTGGCCGGGTTCTCGAACTGCTGCGGAATCCAGGAGCCTGGGTGCTCGGCGGCAAGCTCCGTCGCGCGCGCGATGGCGGCCTTCATGCCGCCTTCCTTGGGCGTGAGGTCGAACGTCGCGCCATAGGCCTGCATCAGGCGCCGGCGCTCGACCGACATGCTCTCCGGCATGACCAGGATCAGCTTGTAGCCCTTCACCGCCGCGACCATCGCGAGCCCGATGCCGGTGTTGCCGGAGGTCGGCTCGATGATGGTGCCGCCGCGCTTGAGCTGGCCGCTGGCCTCGGCGGCCTCGACCATGGCGAGCGCGATGCGGTCCTTGATGGAGCCGCCGGGGTTGGCACGCTCCGACTTGCTCCAGACGTTGGCGCCCGGGAACATGCGCGCCAACCGGATGTGCGGCGTTTTGCCGATGGTGTCGAGGACGCTTTCCGCTTTCATAAGGGCGTTTCCTTTCGGATAGGTGCGATGTCAGCGCAGATTGACCGGGCGCGCCAGCAATGCAAGTGGTCCCGGATAGCACCGGAAATCAGAAAATGACCGGCTCCGGCACCGGCGCGCCGAACTCGGTGCGCAGGAAGTCGAAGTCGCAGCCCTCGTTCGCCTGCTGGATGTGCTTGGTGTAGACCCAGCCGTAGCCGCGCTCGAACCGGCGCTCGGGCGGCGTCCATGCGGCGCGGCGCAGCGCCAGTTCCTCCTCCGAAACCTCCATGCGAATGCTGCGCGCGGCCACGTCGAGCGTCACGATATCGCCGGTGCGCAGCAAGGCGAGCGGGCCGCCGATGTAGCTCTCGGGCGACACATGCAGCACGCAGGCGCCGTAGCTCGTGCCGCTCATGCGCGCGTCCGACAGCCGCACCATGTCACGGTGGCCCTCCTTGAGCAGCCGCTTCGGCATCGGCAGCATGCCCCATTCCGGCATCCCCGGTCCCCCTTGCGGGCCCGCATTGCGCAGCACCAGCACGTGGTCCGCCGTCACCTCCAGCGCCTCGTCGTCCACGGCCTTCTTCAGGCTCGGATAGTCGTCGAACACCAAGGCCGGCCCGGAGTGCTTCAGAAAGCGCTGGTCCATCGCCGCCGGCTTGATCACGCAGCCGTCCGGGGCGAGGTTGCCGTGCAGCACCGCAAGCGACCCCTCGCCATAGATCGGCTTCTCCCTCGGGCGGATCACGTCGTCGTTGAACACCCGCGCGCCCTCGATGTTCTCGCCGAGCGTCCGACCGGTGACGGTCAAGCAGCTCAGGTCCAGATGGTCGCGGATGTTGTGCATCAGCGCGCGTATGCCGCCGGCGTAGAAAAAGTCCTCCATCAGGTACGCGTTGCCGCTCGGCCGCACGTTGCCGATGACCGGAACGCGCCGGCTATAGTGCTCGAAGTCCGCCAGCCCGATGTCCTGCCCGGCCCGGCGCGCCATGGCGATCAGGTGGATGATGGCGTTGGTCGAGCAGCCCATCGCCATGGCGACCGCGATGGCATTGCCGAACGCTGCCCGCGTCTGGATGCGGGCAGGCGTCAGGTCCTCCCATACCATGTCGACGATGCGCCGCCCGCTCTCGCTCGCCAGCCGGATGTGCCCGGCGTCGGCGGCGGGGATCGAGCTGCCGCCGGGCAGCACCATGCCGACCGCCTCAGCAATCGCCGTCATGGTGCTCGCCGTGCCCATGGTCATGCAGGTGCCATAGCTGCGCGCGATGCCACCCTCGACGCCGAGCCAGTCCTGGTCGGTGATGGTCCCGGCCCGCAGCTCGTCCCAATATTTCCAGCTGTCGCTGCCGGAGCCCAGGATCTTGCCCTGCCAGTTGCCCCGCAGCATCGGACCCGCCGGCAGGAAGATCGCCGGCAAGTCCATGCTGGTCGCGCCCAGCAGCAAGCCCGGCGTCGTCTTGTCGCAGCCGCCCATCAGGATGGCGCCGTCGATCGGGTGGCTGCGCAGCAGCTCCTCCGTCTCCATCGCCAGCATGTTGCGATACATCATCGTGGTCGGCTTGACGAAGCTCTCGCTGACCGACAGCGCCGGCAGCTCGACCGGGAAGCCGCCGGCCATCAGCACGCCGCGCTTCACGTCGTCGACCCGGCTCTTGAAGTGGGCGTGGCAGGGCTGCAGGTCGGACCAGGTGTTGACGATGGCGATGACCGGCTTGCCCGTCCA
>CAZZWN010000162.1:0-8345 GCA_964657765.1 uncultured Acetobacteraceae bacterium | reverse complement strand
GCGTCCTTCACCGCCTCGAACGCGCGGACGATGCGGGGGCCGAACATGCTCTCGTGGAACTCGCTGCGCACGATGCCGTCGCCGTGCTCGCCGCTGTGCGAGCCCTTGTACTCGCGCACGAGGGCAAAGCACTCCTCCGCCACCGCGCGCATGGTGGCGACGTCGGCTGGGTCCTTCATGTTCAGCACCGGGCGCACGTGCAGGCAGCCGACGCTGGCGTGGGCATACCAGGTGCCCTTGGTGCCATGGCGCGCGAACACGTCGTTCAGGCGTTCGGTGTAGTCCGCGAGGTCGTCGAGCCCCACGGCGCAGTCCTCGATGAACGAAACGGGTTTACCGTCGCCCTTCATCGACATCATGATGTTGAGCCCGGCTTCGCGCACCTCGGCGATGCCGGCCTGGAACGCGGGGTCGGTGGCGCGCACGACGGCGCTGTGCCAACCGAGGTCGGCCATGAGCACGTCCAGCTGGTCGAGCTTTCCCAGCAAAGGCGCGTCCGCGTCGCCGTGGAACTCGACGATCAGCAGGCTATCGGGCTCGCCCCGGACCATCCGGTCGATGGTGGCGCGATAGATGGGGATGCTGCGGCCGAGGTCGATCATGGTGCGGTCCACCAATTCGACCGCCTCCGGACCCAACTGCACCAGATGGCGCGACGCCTCCATGGCGGCGCGGAAGGTCGGGAACTGGCAGATGCCCAGCATTTTTCGCGGCAGGACCGGCTGCAGGGTGAGCTGGAGCGCCGCGGTGAACGCCAAGGTGCCCTCGGAGCCGACCAGCAGCCGCGCCAGGTTCTCCCGCCCGGCATGGCGCGCGGCGGGGGTCAGCGCCTCGATGTTGTAGCCGCCGACCCGGCGCAGCTGTGCAGGGAAGCGCGCCGCGATCTCGTCCGCCTCCGAGGCGCCCAACGCCCGCAGCCGCTGGATCAACGCGGCGATGCCCGCCGGCATGTCGGCGCCCAAATTGTCGGGTATTGGGCCAAAACGGTGCCGGGCGCCGTCCGCCAGCAGGGCGTCGACCGCCAACACGTTGTCGGCCATCAGCCCGTAGCGGATGCTCTTCGAGCCGCAGGAGTTGTTGCCCGCCATGCCGCCCAGGGTGCAGCGGCTATGCGTGCTGGGATCGACCGGGAAGAACAACCCGTGCGGCTTGAGGCTGGCGTTCAGGTGGCCGAGCACCAAGCCGGGCTCCACCCAGGCGTTCCGCGCGACAGGGTCCACTTCGAGCACCCGGCGTAGATGCTTCGTGCAGTCGATCACCAGGGCGCGGTTGACCGTCTGCCCGCACTGGCTAGTACCGCCGCCGCGGGGCAGCACCGGGACGCCGTGCTCGCGGGCGATCGACAACGCCGCAGTCACGTCCGCCGTCGTGCGCGGAACGACGACGCCGACCGGCTCAATTTGGTAGATCGAGGCATCGGTCGCATAGCGTCCGCGGTCGGCGCGGCCGAACAGCACCTCGCCCTCGATCTCGCGGCGCAGCCGTTGCGCGAGGCGCGGGTCGCCTACAGGTGAGAGGCTGCGCTGCAGATCGTCAGGCACTGATGGTTTTTCCTTAATCGTCTGTGACGGCGCACATTCAGGTAATGGCCCTTTTAGATGAACAGGCCCTATTGCGAAGCTTCGTCAAGCTTCCGATACAGTCCGCGCTCATCGGCAGATTGAGATTGAGACTTCCTGATCCTGGCGGGGACATAAACCATCGGTTGTAAGTCTTCTCGATATCGCCTGCATGGGCCATAGCCCGCAGTGCCCGGAGGGCTGACGCTTTGAACGTGTCATTGCTGCGGCGGACCATGATGCCATACGCCCGGGCTGCCATCCCCTCATCCAGCACTCGGTACTCTTCCGGATGCCCGGATTGAACGATAAGGGTCCGGTTCAACACGTCTGAACCGATCAGCGCATCGCCCTGGTTCTCACCCAGCATCCGAAACGCCTCCGGCATGTCCGTGGCCGGCACGATGGTGATTCCAAGGTGTCGCGAGCTGTCGAGGTCAGTCGCGGCCTGGATGTTCGACGATCCGACGACCGCTATGACGCGCTTGCCCCGCAGTCCCGCTACGTCGACGATGGGGGAGGCAGCCCGCAGCACGATCTGGGCCTTGCCGAAAAAGATAGGATCGAGGAAGTCGACCTGGCTGTCGCGGACGCTGGTTTCGGTCGTCAGGTCACACTCCATGTCGGCCGTGCTGTTGACGATCATGGCGACGCGGTTGGCCGGGCTCAGGCCGAGCACATCCACTTGGATCGGGCCGAGCCCTGCGGCCGTGCGGACGCGCTCGATGATGCCGCGGCAGAGATCGAGCGAGTATCCGACGATATCGCCGCGTGGGCCGACGTATGCGAACGGATACTGGTCCGTCTGGGCGCCGATCACGACCCGGCCCGTGTTGCGCATCCGTGCGGCTGTGTCCTCCTCAGTGGTGACCAAACGAGGGATCTGCCCCAGGAGCGTCTCGAAAGGAGCCGTTTGCTCCTGGGATCGGCTTGGCCCGATCAGGCCGTCGGCCCAGCCCAAATAGGCAAGGCCGACCAAGGCCGTGACGGAGAAGCCGGTGAGGAAGATGACGCCGCCGCCACGCTGGCCGGCGACAGCCATGGCTCCGACAAGCTGCGTCACGATGGCGAGCTCCGTGAGGCCGACCCATTGCGGGATGCTGCCGGCCCCACGGCTCAGCGTCAGCCGTTCGGTCCGTGCATTGGTCAGGTCGTCGACGCGGTTGATCAATGCGCTTTTTAGGACGTCGGACACGCCGGGCTGCTGGACGAAGCCCGTGGTGATCAGGTTGAGCGAATAGACCGGCCCAGCGCCCGGCGGCTCGCTGGGGGCGCGAGACAGCAGCCAGTCGCGCTCCGTCGTGGTGACGACCTGCAGGTATTCGATGATGGCTTCCCGTACCGGGTAGGCGCGCGGTCCGACGCCCGTTGTGAAGTTGACGATCGAGCGGGCGGCGCTCACCTCCCGTTGGGTAGACAGGCGAAGGCTGCCGCCACGCTGCGTGATTTCCGCGGAACTGAAGCCGACGAACAGGCCGAACAGGATGCTGATCGCGCCGATCATCGGCGGCGGCATCGTGCCATTGCGCTTTACGAGTTGCGCGACTGCCGGGCGCGTGCTGAGGACGAAAGCACAAAATGCGCCGGTTATGATCAACAGCATCAGCACGATGAAGAGGCTTGTCGTCATGCTCTGACACCGAACCCGTCCTGGGCCTGAGGGCGGTGCGAACAACTTACAAAATGATAATCACGCGTAACTAATCCGTCCGGTGCACGCGGCCATCCCCGCAAGCGCCTATTCGATCCCATAACGTCGAATGCGAAGCGCCTGTCGGCGATCTTTTTTCGAGGTGCGCGCCTGGACTCGCCGACTGACCATCCGCCGACATAATTTCCTGAAATCAAGCCGCTTTCGCCTCGGCCGACTCCTCAACCCGTCCTGCCAGTACGTCCATTGCCCGAGCTACCCCGCCGGCGCGGTGCGGCACGGCCGCGGCATGCAGGCCCATCTCGACTCCGCCCAAGGTGCCCAGCAGCATCAGGTCGTTGAAGTAGCCGAGGTGCCCGATGCGGAACACCCTGCCCTTCAGCTTCGCCAGCCCAGCCCCCAGCGACATGTCGTAGTTGTCGAGAATGACCGCGCGCAGCTGGTCGGCGTCATGGCCCTCCGGCATCACGACCCCCGTGAGGATGCTGGAATACTCCCGCGGCTCCTGGCACAGGATCTCGAGCCCCCAGCCGTGCACCGCCGCCCGGGTCGCCGCCGCATGCCGGGCGTGCCGGGCGAACACGTTGGGCAAACCCTCTTCCAGCAGCATGGCGATGGCCTCCTCCAGCCCATAGAGCAGGTTCGTGCTGGGCGTGTAGGGGAAATAACCCGTGGCGTTCGGCGCCAGCATCTCCTGCCAATCCCAATACGACCGCGGCATCCCGCCCGCCTTCGCCGCCGCCATTGCCTTGTCCGACATCGCGTTGAAGCTCAGGCCCGGCGGCAGCATCAGCCCCTTCTGCGACCCGGCCACCGTGACATCGACGCCCCAGGCCTCGTGCTGGTAGTCCATCGAACCCAGCGACGAAATCGTGTCGACCATGAACAGCGCCGGATGGTCGGCGCGGTCGATCGCGGCGCGGATTTCCGGAATGCGGCTGGTGACGCCGGTCGAGGTCTCGTTGTGCACGACCATCACCGCCTTGATCGAGCGTTCGGGGTCGGCGCGCAACCGGGCCTCGACATCGGCCGGGTCGACGCCGCGCCGCCAGTCGCCGGGCACCCAGTCCACCTGCAGGCCGAACCGCCCCGCCATCGCGCGCCACAACGACGCGAACTGCCCGGTTTCGTACATCAATACCCGGTCGCCACGGCCGAGCGTGTTGACGATCGCCGCCTCCCATGCCCCGGTTCCGGATGCGGGGAAGATGACGACCGGTCCGGAGGTGCCGAAAACCGTCTGGCAGCCCGCCAGCACCGAGCGGCCGAGCCGTCCGAACTCGGGACCGCGGTGGTCGATCGTGGGCCGGTCAATGGCGCGCAGGATGCGATCGGGCACGTTGCTCGGCCCGGGGATTTGCAGGAAGTGCCGGCCGCTTTTGAACGCCATGGGATGAGCTGCCTCGGATGTGGATATAGCCTGCAGCTTGCACCTTCGCGGCGGCATCGCAAGCGCAGGATTTTGCGATTGAGCCATGCCGCAGCATAGTGCCGGGATGACCGTGGCCAACGCCCTCGCGCACCGCATCGTCGTGGGCAGCCTCGCCCGATGATGGGGCCCGTTGGCGACTGACGTCCGTCTGGCCGGGTTCAACAGCCGCGCCCCGCTCACGGACGCGCTGGCTTGGATCGACGCGCACATCGCAACTGCCTCGACCGAGTTGATCGCCCTCGCTGGCGCGGCTGGGCGCGTGCTCGCAACACCCGTCGCCAGCCCGGTCGACTGGCCCGGTGCCGCCTGCGCCGCCACAAATGGCTACGCCGTGCGCGCCGTCGAGACCGAGGGCGCCGGAGAGTACAATCCCTTGCCGCTGGAGCGACACGCATTGGTTGCGGCGGGCCAGCCTATGCCGGCCGGGACCGACGCCGTGCTGCCCTTTGCGTCGGCGCAACCGGGCGGAGCCATGCTGGACGCGCTGGCGCCGGTCAGCCGTGGCGCCGGCGCCGCCCGGCCGGGCAGCGGCTTGCGGGCGGGAAGCCTGGCGGTGGCCGCCGGGATCTTACGCCCGCAGGCTCTTGCCTTGCTGCTCGGGTTGGGGGTGGAACAAGTCGCTGCGGTGCGCCGGCCGCTGGTTGCGCTCGTCGTCGCCGGGCCGAAATCCGGCCCGGACCTGCTCACGCCGATGCTGCAGGCCTTGGTCGCCCGCGACGGCGGCATCGCGCAGGCCATGCCGCTGCCAGCGGCCGGGGCCGACTTGATCCTGATGGCGGGACGCAGCGGCGCCGGGGCGGACGACGATGCGCCGCTGGTCCTGGCGAACGCGGGCGGCACCTTGGACATGCACGGGATTGCGGTCCGGCCCGGCGACTCTGCAGGCCTCGGCAGCATGGGCGGCGTCCCCTTGCTGCTGCTGCCCGGCGCACCCCATGCCTGCCTCGTGATCTATGACCTGCTGGCCGCGCCGGCCGTGCGGCGCATGGCCGCGGTGCAGCCTGCCGCGCCCTATTTGAGCGTGGAGCGCGTGCTGGACCGCAAGGCGGTGTCGGCCATCGGCTTTACCGACGTGATCCAGGTCCGCGTGTCCCAAACGCACGCGACGCCGCTGGGCCTGGCCGACACCGGCAGCCTGGTCAGCGCCGCCCAGGCGGACGGTTTCATCGTCGTCCCCGAAACCAGCGAAGGCTTCCCTCCTGGGGCCACCGTCCGCGTCCATATATATCCGCCATGACCCTTGATCTCCCCACTCTCCGCCGCGCCGCGCGCCAAGAGCAGTTCCTTGATGTCGTGAGCCGGGACGAGGCCGAGGCGCGCTTTCGCCGCCATCTGCGGATGGAGCCGCTGGGCGAGGAGCTGGTCCCGCTCGCCAGCGCAAGGGGCCGGGTGCTGGCATGCGACGTGGTGGCGCCGCTGGACGTGCCGGGTTTCGACCGCGCCAGCGTGGACGGGTTCGCTGTCCGTGCCGATGACACCGCCGAAGCGGATGACGCGCGCCCTGTCGTGCTGCGGCTCAACACCGAGGTCCTGACGCCGGGCGTGGCACCCACGCAGTCCGTTGCGCCCGGCACCGCGGCGGTGATCGCAACGGGCGGCATGGTGCCCCGCGGCGCCGACGCCGTTGTCATGATCGAGCAGACCGAGGCGCTGGACGGCCCGCCGCTCGGCATCGAACTGCGCCGGGCCGTGACGCCGGGCCAATACATCGCGGCGGCTGGGTCCGACATCGCCCGCGGCGAGACGGTGCTGCGCCGCGGCCGGCTGCTGACCTCGCGCGAGGTCGGCATGCTGGCCGCGGTCGGCCTGAACAGTGTCCTGGCCTGGCGCCGGCCGCGCGTCGCCGTGTTCTCGACGGGCGATGAGATCGTTGCGCCCGGCAGCCCGCTCCGGCCGGGCCAGGTGTTCGACAGCAACGCCGCGATCCTCGCCGCCGCGATCGAGGAGGCCGGGGGCGAGCCAGTTCCGCTCGGCATCGTGCCGGACGACCCCGACGCGTTGCAGGCCCGGTTGGACCAGGCGTTGGCGGCGGGCGACATGGTGGTGCTGTCCGGCGGCACGTCGAAGGGCGCGGGGGACCTCGCATACCAGGTGGTCGCGCGCCTCACAGACCCCGGCGTCGTGGTGCACGGCGTGGCGCTGAAGCCCGGCAAGCCGCTGTGCCTGGCGGTGCAGGGCGGAAAACCGGTCGTGGTGCTGCCGGGGTTTCCGACCTCGGCCATCTTCACCTTCCACGAGTTCGCGGCGCCGGTCATCCGCGCCTTCGCCGGCCTGCCTGCCGCCCGGCCCGAGACGGTCGACGCCACGCTGCCGCTGCGCATCGCTTCCGAGCGGGGCCGGACCGAATACGTCATGGTCTCGCTGATGCAGGCGCCGGGGGGCGGGCTGCTGGCGTATCCGACTGCGAAGGGGTCCGGCGCCGTCACCGGATTTGCCCAGGCGGACGGGTTCTTCGCGGTCCCGGCGCTGACGGAGGCGGTGCCGGCCGGGACGGCGGTCCAGGTGCAGCTGATCGGCGCGGCGGCCGGCCCAGCGGACCTGGTGGTGATCGGCAGCCATTGCGTGGGGCTGGACATGCTGATCGGCCTGCTGGAGCAGGACGGGCTGAGCGTGAAGTCGCTCGCCGTGGGCAGTTCCGGCGGTTTGGCGGCGGCGCGGCGCGGTGAGTGCGACCTGGCAGGGGTTCACCTGATGGACCCGGCGAACGGCGAGTATAACCGGCCGTTCCTGACCGACACGCTGCGTCTCGTGCCGGGCTATGGCCGCCTGCAAGGGGTCGTATTCCGGCCGGATGACGCGCGGTTCAATGGGCTGTCGGACGCTGTGGAGGCCATGCGGGTCGAAGGCGCGCTGATGGTGAACCGCAATGCAGGGTCGGGCACGCGCATCCTGATCGACCGGGTGCTGGGCGGCGCGCGTCCGCCGGGCTATTCGGCGCAGACCAAGTCGCATAATGCGGTGGCGGTCGCGGTGGCGCAGGGCCGGGCGGATTGGGGCGTCGCGATCGAGACCGTTGCGGCGGAGTACGGGCTGGGCTTCCTGCCATTGCAGGCGGAACAGTATGATTTTGTCGTGCCTGCCGCTCGGCTGGACCGTGGGCCAGTGCGGCGTTTCCAAGAACTGCTGCGGCTGCCCTCGACGCGGGCCGCGTTGCGCGCACGGGGGTTCGAGCTGTCCGATGACTGAGCCCACGATCGGCGTTGTTCTGGCCGGCGGCCTGGCCCGGCGGCTTGGCGGCGGGGACAAGGCGCTGCGCATGGTGGGTGGCCAGACCGTGCTGGCGCGATTGATCGGGCGCATGACGCCGCAGGTGACCCGGCTGATCCTGAATGCCAACGAGGACGCGGGCCGGTTTGCCGAGTATGGCCTGCCGGTGGTTTGCGACGACTTGCCGGACCGGCCGGGGCCGTTGGCGGGCGTGTTGGCCGGGCTGGACTGGGCGGCGCGGTTTGCACCCGATGTGCAATGGGTCGTGACCGTGCCCGGCGACGCACCATTCTTGCCGCAGGACCTGGTAGCCCGGCTGCACGCTGCCCGCGGCGAGGCGACGTTGGCCTGCGCCGCGTCGGGCGGGCGCACGCATCCGGTGGTGACGCTCTGGCCCGTGGCGCTGCGGCATGATCTGCGGCGGGCATTGGTGGATGAGGACCTGCACAAAGTTGGCGCCTATGTGCGGCGTCATGATCCCAGTGTCGTTGAATGG
>CAZZWN010000161.1:0-8351 GCA_964657765.1 uncultured Acetobacteraceae bacterium | reverse complement strand
CGCCTCCGTCACCGACAGCCCGAGCGGCCCCGCCAGGTGGGTCTCGATGGCGCGGGTCGCGAGGTCACGGTCGATCATCAGGTCGCCGCCCAGGAAGCGGTCGGGGTCGAGGCGGCCGAGCACCACCTGCGCGTCGGTGACCGTCGGCTCGGTGCCGCCGCGGCCGTAGCACGCCGGGCCCGGGTCCGCGCCCGCCGAGCGCGGCCCGACGCGGAACGCGCCGCCGGCGTCGATATAGGCGATCGACCCGCCGCCGGCCCCGATCGCGTCGATGTCGAGCATCGGCACCAGCACCGGCAATAGCGCCACCTGGGTATCGCGCGAGTTCTTGATCGTCAGCTCGCCGCCGCGGATCACGCTGATGTCGGCGGACGTGCCGCCGATGTCGATGGTGATGACGTCGGCGACGCCGCAGGCCTGTCCGGTCGCCCGCGCGCCGATGACGCCGCCGGCAGGGCCGGACAGCAGCAGGCCGACCGGGCGGGCGATCGAGTTCTCGACCGTCGAGATGCCTCCGTTCGACTGCATGATCCGCACCGGCGCGTGCATGCCGCCCTCGCGCAGCCTGTCCTGCAACCGCCGCAGATAGGACGAGGTGCGTGGACCGATGTAGGCGTTCATCGCCACGGTCGAGAAGCGCTCGTATTCGCGGATGGTGTTGACCACCTCGGACGAGGTGCAGACGTAGGCGTCGGGCATGACCTCCAGCACGATCTCCT
Organism: uncultured Acetobacteraceae bacterium; assembly: GCA_964657765.1. Taxonomy (GTDB): domain Bacteria; phylum Pseudomonadota; class Alphaproteobacteria; order Acetobacterales; family Acetobacteraceae; genus CAHJXG01. The sequence continues at coordinate 7,632 of CAZZWN010000161.1, read as the reverse complement.
TGGCCCGGCGCTCATGCGCGTCGTTCAGGAAGGAAAACAGGAAGGCGACCACGACCGCATCCAGCTTGCGCTTGCGGAACAGCTCGGCCGCCTTGCGCACTTCGTCCTCATCGAGCGGCATGGCGATGGTGCCGTCGGGCGGCAGGATGCGCTCGCTGACCACCAAGCGGTTGCGCCGTTTTATCAATGGCGCGCTCTGCCAGGGCACGTCGAACTGCAGCGAGAAGTTATGCGGGCGCTTGTGCCGCGCCATGTGCAGGATGTCGCGGAACCCGCGCGTGGTGATCATCCCGACCTCGGCGCCCTTGCGCTCGATGACCATGTTGGTCGCGACCGTCGTGCCGTGCAGCAGCACGTCGATGTCGCCGGGGCCGATGTCGGCCATGCGGCACAGCTCCAGCACGCCGCCGACGACGCCGACCGACTGGTCCTCCGGCGTGCTCGGCACCTTGTGCACCACGACCCGCTGTGCGCCGTGCCGGGTGTCCGCCAGCACGAGGTCGGTGAAGGTGCCGCCCACGTCGACGCCCACGCGGACCGCGCCAAGCGTTGCGTCCGGGACGGACCCCGTTTTCGCTGCCGCCTCGGACATATTCAGCTCCCCTACTGCTTCGCGACCACTGTTGCAGCCACCGGGTCCCACGCCAGCGTTACGCCGTCCGGAGCCCAGCCGCGCGGATACTTGCTGACGTGGCTCTCCACCGTCACCTCCTGGCCGTCCGCAAGCGCCACCGTCAACTGCACCGCGGTGCCGATCAGCAGCCGGCTCACCAGCCGGCCCGGCAGCCGGTCGCGGTGGTCCGGCGGGGCCGCGCCAAGCGTTGCGCCCGCCATCGTCGCGTCCAGCACGTCGACCGCCTCCGACGGGATCGAAAGCACGACCGCAGAACCCTCCGCCGGCGCCGCGCCGTTCAGCCGGCCATGCAGCAGGCCCGACGCGGTCGCGACGGCGCCGATGCCGATGCTGTCTGGACGGCCCTGCAGCGTGCCGGTCAGCAGGGTATTGCGGCCGATGAAGCGCGCCACGAACTCGCATTGCGGCCTGGTGTATAGCTCGTACGGCGTGCTGACCTGCTCGGCGCGCCCCTGGTTCATCACGACGATCCGGTCGGACAGCATCAACGCCTCGGACTGCGCGTGGGTCACGAAGACGAAGGTGATGCCGACATCGCGCTGCAGCAGCTTCAGCTCATGCTGGATCGATTTGCGCAGGTTGGCGTCGAGTGCCCCGAGCGGCTCGTCGAGCAGTAGGATGCCGGGCTCCACCACCAGCCCGCGCGCCAGTGCGACGCGCTGCCGCTGACCGCCAGAGAGCCCGGCCGGGCGCTGTTCGCCGATGGACCCGAGGTCGAGCGTCTGCATCATCCGGTCGACCCGCGCCCGGCGGTCGAAGGCGGACATGCCCTTCACCCGCAGCCCGTATTCGATGTTCTGCCGCACCGTCATGTGCGGGAACAACGCAAAGTTCTGGAAGATGGTGGAGGTCGGCCGCCGCTCCGCCGGCAGGTCGCTCACGTTGCGGCCCTGGATAAGGATGTCGCCGGACGAGATCGTCTCGAACCCGGCGATCATGCGGAGCGTCGTCGTCTTGCCGCAGCCGGACGGCCCGACGAACGACACGAACTCGCCCTTCGATACCTTCAGGTCGAAGCCGATGACCGCCGGCGTGCCGTTCGCATAGGTCTTGCTGAGCTGCACCAGATCCAGGTCATGGACCATATCAGGCGTTCAGGAACTCGTCCCAGCGCTGGATGAGGTGGTCGTAGGCGTCGGGCCACTGGTGCCAATAAGCGACATGGCCAGCGCGCTCGGCGAGCGAGCCGCCGTCGCGCAGGTCGCCCTCCTTGATGCCGCGCTCCGGCGCGCCGCTCCAGGGCTTGCCTTCGTACCAGAAAGCGTATTTCGCCGCCGGCATCACGTCCTTGATCTTGGTGGTCGGCGAGTAGTAGCCCTGCTCGGACACCAGGATGCCCGGCGGGCCGGACAGCCAATAGTCGGCGTAGGCCGTCACCGCGTCCGGGTTGGGGTTGCCGGTGAGGGCGGTGACGCCGATCGCCCAGCCGCGGTAGCCCTCCTTCGGCACCGCATACTGGCAGGCGTGGCCCTGCGCCTTCACCGCCATGACCGCCGGCTGCCAGGCGTCGCACACCACCATCTCGCCGGACGCGAGCAGGTTGACCAGTTCGCCGAAATCGGCCCAGAGCGCGCGGAACTGGCCCTCTTTCTTTTTGGAGATCAAGAACTTCGCCGCCTCGTCGATCTCCTGCTCGTTCGGGTTGCCGGGGTTCGCCACGTTGGACAGGCCGAGCGAGTTCATCGCCATGATGGCCTGGCCGAGCGCGATCAGCGGGTCGGTGTTCAGCCCCGACTTGCCGCGCCATTTCTTGTCGAAGATCGCGGTCCAGCTATTCGCCTCCTCGGCGCTGACCACGCCCGGATTGTAGCCGACGGAGTCGTAGTTATACACTGTCGGCACCAGCCACAGCGCGGTCTGGCCCGGATCCTTCCAGATCTGCCCGACGATCTGCGCCTCCGGCGACCATTTCGGGCTCGGCTTGGTGAAGGTGTCGCGGATGCTGGTCCAGTTCTTCAGCGCCGCGACCGGGACCGGGGTGATCTTGCCGGTCTGCACCACCGACGGCAGCCGCTCGCCGATCGACTCCCAACAGTCGTAGTCGGACGAGCCCGACAGGATCTTCGTCTGCGCGTCGGGGAAGGTGGCTGCGGTGCCGTTGGTGCCGCCGACGCCGGAGCTTTTCTTGAAGTCGGCCAGGATGCGGTCCTGCACCGTTACCGACAGGCCGATGGTGCGCAATTGCTCCGTGCCGAGCGCCTTGGCTTGCGCCCACGCCCGCCGGGACGACACGAACGGCGTGCCGCCCCCCAAGGCCAGCGCCGCGGCTGCGACGCCGTTCTGCAATATGCGCCGGCGCAATAGGTCATCCATGCTTGCCATCTCCCAAAATCGGTCGGTGCCTCAGTAGCGGCCAACGAGCAGCCCGCCATCGACCGCGATCACCTGGCCCGTCAAATAGCGCGCCGCCGGCGAGGCCAGGAACAGCGCGACGTCGGCGATATCCTCCGGCTCGCCTACCCGGCCCATCGGGATGAACGACGCTGCCTTCTCCAACCCCTCCGGGCCGAGCGAGTGCTCCTCCGACAGCGCCTGCGCGGTGCGGATATAGCCAGGCGCGATCCCGTTCACCCGGATGCCGGCGCGCGCCAGCTCGACCGCCAATCCGCGCACTAATCCGACGACCCCGGACTTCGCGGCCGAGTATTGCACATGCTCGTCCCAGCCATACGCCACGCCCATGATCGACGACATCGCCACGATCGTGCCCCCGCCACGGCGGCGCATGCCCGGCACGGCCGCGCGCACGATGCGGAACACGCCTTTCAGGTCGATGTCCATCGTCTGGTCCCATTTCGCATCCGAGAGCTGATCGAGCGGCACACGGTGGGCGATGCCGGCGTTGGCGACCACGCAATCCAGCCGCCCGAACGCCTGTTCCGCCGCGGCAACCGCGGCGTCGGCCGCCGGCGTATCAGTAACGTCGAGTGGGTGGAACCGGGCCACGCCGCCCGCGGCCACAATCGCGTCTGCCACCGCCTGGCCCTCGTGCTGCAGGATATCCGTCACCATAACGGCGTATCCGGCGCGGGCGAACGCCTGCGCGGTCGCGCGCCCGATGCCGATGCCTGCGCCGGTGACCAGCACGGCCTGGCGTTGGTCGCTCATAACATCACGTCCCCCGAATTCGGGCCGAGCGTCTGGCCCACGTAGATCGCGGCCGCCGGGGAGGCCAGGAACGCCACCGTCGCCGCCACGTCGTCTGGCGTGCCGAACCGCCCCAGCGGCAGCTCCGCCAGCTTGGCGCGCCGCCAGTCCGGCGACAGGCGCTGCACCAACTCGGTGTCGATCGGACCCGGCGCCACCGCATTGACCCGGACGCCGCGCCCGCTCAGCTCGCGCGCCATCGACTTGGTCAGGCCGATGATGCCGGCCTTGGCGGCGGCGTAGTGCGCCAGCTCGATGCCGCCGATCTGGCCGAGCTGCGACGCCATGTTGACGATGACGCCCGCACCCGAAGCCAGCATCGCCGGGACCGCGCGTCGGCAGCACAGAAAGGCGCCGCGCAGGTGGACGGCGATCATGCGGTCGAACTCCGCCAGCTCCAGCGCCTCGAACGGCGCCTGATGCACATGGCCCGCATTGTTGACCAGCAGCGTGACGGCGCCGTCCTGCTCGGCAGCAGCAAACATTGCTTCGACGTCCGCTGCCTCGCTGACGTCGGCGGCGATTGCCGTCACCCGTCCACCGGCGTCGCGCAACCCGGCGGCGACGCGCTCGCCCCGCGCGCCATCCAGGTCGGCGATCAATACCCGAGCGCCGGCACGCGCCAGATGGGTGGCGACCGCCTGGCCGATGCCGCTGGCGCCGCCGGTGACGACCGCGTTGTGCGCGGCGAGCTCCGTCATTGGATGGCCTCCTGGATGGCGACGCGCCCGCTGCGGCGCACGCTCAACGCCATGAGGATTCCATAGACCGTCAGCAGGCTGAAGGAGAACAGCGTGGTCAGCACGCCGAAGGCGAAAATGTTCGGATGGATCTCCACAGAAAACGTCCCGTAGATGGTCAGCGGCAGGGTCTGCGCCCCTCCGGCGGTGAACAATGTGCGGGAGAACTCGTCGTAGCTGAGGGTGAAGGCGAACAGCATCGCGCTCAGCAGGCCGGGAAAGATCAGCGGCAGCGTCACCCGGCGGAAGGTGCGGATGGGTGTCACGCCGAGGCTCCAGGCGGCCTCCTCGACCGACCGGTCGAACCGGTTGAAGATCGCCAGCAGCACCAGGAAGGCGAACGGGAACGTGTAGACCACATGGGCCACGAACGAGGTGCCCCACCAGGTCCGCTCAATGCCGAGGGCGTTGGCGACCAGCGCGATGCCCAACCCGACCAGCACGCCGGGCACGATCATGCCGAGCACGATCAGATAGAACGCAACGCCCGAAAAGCGGAAGCGCTGCCGGAACGCCTGCGCCGACAGCACGCCGAGCACGGTCGACGTCACGGTGGTCATGAAGGCGAGCGCCAGCGACCGCAGCAGCGCCGCGCCGATCGGCAGCGGCGCCACCCGCGTCGGCGGCACCCAGCCGAACAGGTGTTGGTACCAATAGGTCGACCACTCGACGATGGGGAACTGCGGGCCGCCCTCCGGTCCCGACTGGAAGCTCAGGATGGCGAGCACGCCGAGCGGCGCGTAGAGGAAGATCAGGAACAGCACCATGAAGGCCAGCAGCGGCCAGCGCAGCGGACTCTGCATGTTACAGCTCTCGCCGCAGGTCGACGAAGCGCAGCAGGACGGCGACGACGGCCGCCATCAGCGCGGTCAACACTACGCCGACCACGGCCGCGAACGCCCACTTCAGCGAGCCCACCTGGGTGACGATGATGTTGCCGAGCATGTTGACCTTGCGGCCCGAGAGTGCCGCCGGGGTCGCGAACTCGCCCAGTACCATGACGGAGACGAAGATGGCGCCGACCACGACGCCGGGCATGCTGAGCGGCAGGACGATGGTGCGCAGGATGCGGCCCCAGCCGGCGCCGAGGTCGCGCGCAGCCTCGATCAGGCTCGGCTCGATGCGGGACAGCATAAAGGCGATCGGCCCGACCATGAACACGACGTAGATCTGCGTCATGCCGATAATGACGCTGAGCTCGGTGAACAGCAGGACGCTGATCGGCTGGGTGATGACGCCCAGCTTCAGCAGTACGATGTTGACCGCGCCCTCGGTGCCGAGCATCGGCCGCCATGCGACGACGCGGATCAGGAACGAGGTCCAGAACGGCACCACGCAGGCGACGAGCAGGATGGTCTGCAGCGTCTTGTTGCGCACGAACAGGCCGATATACAGCGCGACTGGGTAGCCGATCAGCAGCGTCGCGATCAGGGTGATCAGCCAGATGCGGATCGTCGTCCACAGCGCATCGAGGTAGGTGGCGCTGGAAAAGAAGAACTGCCAGCTTTTCAAGGTCGGTGTGGGCGAGATCTTGAACGTGGTCTGGGTCCAGAAGCTGACATAGACCATCATCAGGATCGGCACGACCAGGAACAGCGCCATCCAGGCCATACCCGGCGCCAGCAGCCAGGCCGTGGTTCGCCTGCGCCGGCGCGGCACGGGCTGCTCGACGACGAGAGCGAGGTCCGACCGGGCGTCCATCTACGTCTCCGCGAACAGCAGAGCCGACGCGGCCGGCCACTGCAGCGCGTAGCGGGCGTCGCGGGCGAAGTCCGGTGGGGTGCGGTGGCCGAGGTAGTACTCGACCTCGAACGGACGGCCGGCATCCTGGCCGCCATCGACGTCGAACAGGCCGATCATCCGCGCGCCGGAATACTCGCTGGCCAGGAACTTGCCCGACACCTGCGCCTGGCCGGGCGGCAGCGGCGCACCATGCTCAGCGACGGCGACGCGATCCGACCGGATGCAATACGCCGCCGAGCCGGCGCCGACGCCGCGCTGCAGCGGCACACTCAGCCCAGGCGCCACGAAGGCGCCATCCGTTACCCGCCCGGCGAACACGTTGTAGCAGTTCAGCAGCCGGGCCACGGCGCGGCTGGCCGGCGCTTCGATCAATGTGTCCGGTGCGTCGATCTGGGCGATCTGCCCGTCCGCCAGCACGGCGACGCGCGTGCCCATCGCCAGCGCCTCCTGCTCGTTGCCGGTGACGTGCAGGAACGTCGCGCCTAGGCGGCTGTGGATGCGGCGCAGCTCGATCATCATGCGCTCGCGCAGCCGTGCGTCGAGCGCGCCGAGCGGTTCGTCGAGCAGCACGATGCCGGGCTCGGCGATCAGCGTGCGGGCGAAGGCGACGCGCTGCTTCTGGCCGCCGGAGATCTGCGCCGGCAAGCGGCTGCCGAGCCCATGCAGGCCCGTCAGCTCCAGCGCCTGAGCGACGCGGCGGGCGATGTCGGCGGGATCGGTGATCGCGTTGTCGCGGCGATGCCGCAGGCCGAACGCCACGTTGTCGGCAACGCTGAGATGGGGAAACAGCGCGAAGGACTGGAACACGAAGCCGACGCCACGCTCGTGGGCCGGGCGGCCGAGCATGGAGCGTCCGCCCACCCGCACGTCGCCGGCGTCCAGCGTCTCGAACCCGGCGACCGCGCGCAGCAGGGTGGACTTGCCGGAGCCGCTCGGACCCAACAGTGTGACGTATTCGCCGGCGTCGACCGAGAGCGACAGCCGGTCGAGCACGACGCGCCCGGCGAAGGACTTGGTGATCCCGTCGAGCTCAAGCGCCTGTTGCATCAAGCAGGCTATCCTCCTATGCGAGCCGCACGCCAAGTCCATTTGCATCTGCAATGACACAGATGCAAGCATAGGCTTGCACCGGGCGATCTCGAACGCAATCGAAATTTTGCTTTGACTTGGAAATAGGCATAATTCCCATACATAAGGCAGCCAATGGTGAATTTTGAGCCATTTTTTATGGTGAGATTTTGACTGCTTTGAGCAAGACTCGTTGAGAATGTCTTGCGCGGACGAGAAGGGGTTGGCAGGATCGCAGCGCTGACGAACTACGGAGGCTGGGATGGCCAATCTACGCGTCGCGGTAGATATCGGCGGCAC
>CAZZWN010000160.1:4266-8478 GCA_964657765.1 uncultured Acetobacteraceae bacterium | reverse complement strand
GAGCACTCGACCAGGAAGCCGTCGAACCGGTCCCGCCGCTTCACCAGGCCGCCGATCACCCGCAGCAGGTCGCCGCGCACCTTGCAGCAGGCGCAGCCGTTGTTGAGCTCGAACAGCTCCTCGTCGGCGCCGACGACCAGGCCGCCGTCGATGCCGAGCTCGCCGAACTCGTTGACGATGACGGCATAGCGCTTGCCGTGCCGCTCCGACAGGATGCGGTTGAGCAGCGTCGTCTTGCCCGCGCCGAGGAAGCCGGTCAGCACCGTCACCGGCACGCGGGTGTCGGTGGCCGTTTCGCCCCCCGCTGTGCTCACCACTTCGCTCACGGCACCAGCACCGCGCGGCCGCGGATCTTGCCGTGGTGCAGGTCCTTCAGCGCCTCGTTCGCCTGCACCAGCCGGTACTCGCGCGTCGCCAGGTTCACCCGGCCGCGGTCGGCCAGCGCCATCAGCTCCACCAGCTCGGGATAGGTGCCGACCAGGTTGCCGACGATGGTCTTCTCGGAGGTGATCATGTCGAGCGTCGGCAGCTCGATCTTGCCGCCATAGCCGACGATGTAATAGGTGCCGCCGTTGCGCGTCATCGCCAGGCCGCGCGCCACCGCATCGCCCTCGCCGACGAAATCGATGACCGCCTCGGCGCCGTGCCCGCCCGTCAGCGCCGCGACCGCCTCGACCTCGTTGCCGTCCGACTTCACCTTATGATGCGCGCCGCACTCCTCGGCCAATTGCAGCGCCATGTCGGAGCGGTCGACGACGATGATCTCGGCGGCGCACAGGGCGGCCAGCACCTGGATGCCGACATGGCCCAGCCCGCCGGCGCCGATCACCACGCAATACTGGCCCGGCAGCAGGTGGCGCGACGCCTTCTTCGCCGCGCGATACGCCGTCAGCCCGGCGTCGGTGTAGGGCGCCACGTCCTTCGGCGCCAGCGACTTGGGCAGCTTGATCAGCGCGCGCTCGCCGGTCAGCAGGTATTCCGCGTAGCCGCCATTGGCGTTGATGCCGGGGAACTTGCTGTCGGTCGCGTGCATGTCGTCGCCGCGGCGGCAGGCGAGGCAGTGGCCGCTGGTGACGAGCGGGTGGCAGATCACCGCGTCGCCGACCTTCACGCCCTCGACGCCGGGTCCGATCTCCTCGATCCAGCCGGCGTTCTCGTGGCCCATGATGTAGGGCAGCGCCACGTCGACCTTGCTGCGCCAGATGCCCTCGACGATGTGCAGGTCGGTGCGGCACACGCCGGCGCCGCCGATGCGAACGATGACGTCGGTAGGTGCTGCGATACGGGGGTCCGGCACGTCCTTGTAATGGACGAACTTCTCGGCGGTGAGCGCCTCGTCATAGGCCTCGAGCACTGCTGCTTTCATGCGTCCGTTCCCCTGGCCTCGTGCCGCGTTGTCTTCCGACGGCTGTGCTAGGGGTTAGCGCAAGGCACGTGCCAAGCTGCAAAACGCTGATGGAGCCTGGCGTTCCGAGACGCGGCGCCGCCGCACTTGTTGCGCCGTGGAACAGCGGCGGAACGGCACTCTGTTCCATTTTGGAACAGTCACGAGTTTTGATCAGGTAAAGCTTTTATGCCAGGAGTTTTTTGCCCTAGGCTGTCCAATCCGGACGCTCGACCGTCCGCACGAACGAGGCTGCCGCACATGCAGCCCGCAATGGAGGATGCATGCTCGCTTCGCCTATGGACCCGCTCGCCCGCGCCCGCAGTGTATTGGAGCACGGAAACCCTGCTGTAGCGGACTTGGTAGCGCCGGAGATTTCCGCAAGCTGGAAGCGTTGCCTTGAATTGGGCCTGGACCCGCAGCGTCCGCCGCCGCTCGAAGCGATAGACGAGGCGCAGCTCAAGGCCGCCCGCGACCGCATGGACCTGGTGCGGGCGCTCGCGTTGGCCGAGATGCAGACGCTGTATCACCAGATCGCCGGCAGCAACTTCCTGATCGCCTTCGCGAGCCCGGACGGCACCCTGCTGGACACCATCGCCGACCCGAGCTTCCGCAATGCCGCCCGCACAGCCAGCATCCGGCCGGGCACAATCTGGGCCGAACAGCTGCGCGGCACCAACGCGCTCGGCACCGTGGCGCGGACCGGACAGCGGCTGACGGTGCATGGCGGCGAGCATTTCTTCGCGCATTACGGCGCATTGACCTGTACCGCTGCCCCGGTGCTGGGGCCCGATGGGACGCTCGCGGGCGTGCTGGACGCCTCCTCGCATTGCGGGTCGCGGCAGCAGCATACCCAGGCACTGGTCGGCATGGCGGCGACGCAGATCGAGAACGGGCTGTTCCGCCAGCACCACCGCGGGCACCTGGTAATGGCGTTCCATAGCCGCAGCGAATATCTGCACACGTTGAGCGCCGGGCTGCTGGCGCTCGACCCGGCGGGCACCGTGCTGGGGGTGAACGCGCAGGCGCGCTTCCTGCTGCAGGGCCTGCCCGCCACGCCCAACCGGCACTTCGAGGACCTGTTCCGCACCCGGTTCGCGGCGTTGATGGAGGGCGCGCGCGCCGGGTTCCAGCGGCTGGAGGACCGCGTCGGCAGCGTGTTCGTGGCGGATGTGGAGAACCTGCGGCCGTTGTCGGTCCGGATGGGGCCGGCACGCACGGCTGCGGCCGAGGCGCCCTCCAGCTCCCGCAATTTCGCCGCCCCCAGCTTCGTCGCTGACGACCCGGCGGTCCGTACCGCCATGCGCCATGCGGAGGCAGGGGCGCTGCGGCGGCTGCCCATCCTGATCCGCGGCGAGACCGGGACCGGCAAGGAGCAGGTCGCGCGCCACGTCCACCGCGTAAGCCGGCGCCGGGGCGCGTTCGTGCCGGTGAACTGCGCGGCGCTGACCGGCAGCCTGATCGAGGCGGAGCTGTTCGGCCATATCGAAGGCGCCTTCACCGGCGCGCGGCGCGGCGGGGCGCCCGGCCTGGTATGCGAGGCCGACGGCGGCACCCTGTTCCTGGACGAGATCGGCGACATGCCGATGGGGCTGCAGGCCGTGCTGCTGCGCCTGCTCGACGACTGGTCGGTGCGGCCGGTGGGCGGCGGCAAGTCGCGCCAGGTGGACGTGCTGCTGGTGGCGGCGACCAATGCGGGGATCGAGCAGGCCGTCGAGGCCGGACGTTTCCGGGCCGATCTATACTATCGGCTGAACACCGTGCCGGTGCTGCTGCCCGCATTGCGGGACCGGAGCGACCTCGGGGCGATCGTCCGGCATATCTTGGCGGACGTCGCGCCGGGCAGCACGATCGTGGCGGACGCGCTGGACCACCTGGCGATTTGGCGTTGGCCCGGCAACATCCGGGAACTGCGCAACGTGCTGACCCGGCTGACGATGCATCAGCCGGGGGATCAGCCCGGCCCGATCGAGCTGGCGACGGTCGCCGCCTTGCTGCAGGTCCCGGCGCAGGCGAGCGAGAAGCCGGGCAATGACCTCGACAGCCTGCGCGACAGCGTGCGCGGACGGATCCTGGCAGCGCATCGCGACACCGGCGGGAACCTGAGCGAGACGGCCCGGCGCTTGGGCGTGTCGCGCAACACCGTCTACCGGGCGATCGCGGCGCGCTAGGCCGGGTTGCCGTCCAACGTTCGGGCCCAGGCCTTGTTTTAACGTCATGCCTCACCAATATCCATCCCGATGGATGGTGTGAGGATGGAATTGGCGACCGCCGCATATGAGCTTCGGCCCAAGGTGTCCGACAGCGAGAAGATCACGATCAACCTTGGCTTCGTCGACCTCGGCCATGTCGACCTGATGGTGCAGGATGGGTTCTATTCGAACCGGACGGACTTCATCCGCACCGCCATCCGCAACCAGCTCGACCGGCATGCCGACGTGGTTCGGCAGTCCGTGGCGCGCAAGGCGATCGACCTCGGGCTGCGGCACTACAGCCGCGCGGACCTCGAGGCGGCGCGCAGCCGGGGCGAGATGCTGCATATCAACGTGCTCGGGCTGGCCAGCGTCGCCCAGGATGTGACGCCGGAGCTGGCGCGCGGGTCCATCGCGTCGGTGACGGTGCTGGGCGCGCTGCATGCGAGTCCCGCGGTGAAGGCCGCGCTGGCCGACCGCATCCGCTGACGCCGCGCTGAATATTCACCCAGGATAGGAAGACATCGCGATGAAGCCCATTTTGCCCGGTGGCGTGCTCACCGAGGCCACTGCGGCGCTGCAGCGCCTGCTCGGCGATGTCGAGGCCAAGTTCAAGCCTGGCGCGTTCAAGCCTGG
>CAZZWN010000160.1:0-4256 GCA_964657765.1 uncultured Acetobacteraceae bacterium | reverse complement strand
GGCGCAGGCTGGACGGGGAGTGCGGCGAAGCCATCGCTTCCTGCGGCGTTGCGCGGCCTGCTCGACCAGTTGGGCCAAGCCGGCCCGCATAGGCCCGGCGCTGGAACCAAGCGGCCCTCGCCGGCCCCCACGCCGCTGCCGGATGGCGCACAGTTCCTGGCGCGGAGCTTCAGCAACCAGGCCGGCAGCCGTCCCTACAAGCTCTATATCCCCAGCGGCTACCGCGGAGCGCCGGTTCCGCTGATCGTCATGCTGCATGGCTGCACGCAGTCACCCGACGATTTCGCCGCCGGCACGCGCATGAACGCCGCTGCCGAACGGGAGACGTGCCTCGTCGCCTATCCCGGCCAGACCCGCTCGGCGAACGTGCAGAAATGCTGGAACTGGTTCAACGAGGCCGATCAGCAGCGCGGTGCCGGCGAGCCGTCGATCGTCGCGGGGATCACGCGCGAGGTGATGCGGGAATACGCTGTCGATCCGCGGCGGATCTATGTCGCCGGGTTGTCGGCAGGGGGTGCTGCGGCGGCGGTGCTGGGCGAGGCGTATCCCGATTTGTATGCCGCTGTCGGGGTGCATTCGGGCCTGGCCTGCGGCGCGGCGCGCGATGTGCCGTCGGCGCTCGCGGCGATGCAGCGGGGCAGCGACGGCCCGGCCGCGCGGAGGCGAGCGCGCACGGTCCCGGCCATCGTGTTCCATGGCGACCGGGACAGCACGGTCAACCCGCGCAACGGCGATGCGGTGGCGGCGCAAATGGCGCAGGCCGGGGCGCTGCACATGCGCATCGAGCAAGGTAAGGACTCCGGCGGCCACGCCTATACCCGCACGCTGCACGCCGGCGCGGATGGACGGACGGTGGTCGAGCAATGGCTGGTGCACGGCGCAGGCCACGCCTGGTTCGGCGGCAGCGCAGCCGGCACCTACACCGATCCGCGCGGCCCCGATGCGACGCGCGAGATGCTGCGGTTCTTCCTGGAGCACCCGCGTCCGCCCGATGGAACACGCCCATGAGACGCCGCTACGTCACCGCCGACGTGTTCACCGACCGCATGTTCAGGGGCAACCCGGTCGCGGTGGTATTCGACGCGGCCGGCCTGTCGCCCGCGCAGATGCAGGCGGTGGCACGCGAGTTCAACTACTCGGAAACGACGTTCGTGCTGCCGCCCCGCAACCCGCCCCATACGGCTTGGGTGCGCATCTTCACGCCCGCCCGGGAAATTCCGTTTGCGGGCCACCCGAATGTCGGCACCGCATTCGTGCTCGCGCAGGAGATGGCGGGGCGCGGCGAGCCGGTGCCGGCACGGTTCGTATTCGAGGAGGCGGCGGGTTTGGTCCCGGTCGACCTGCTGCGCGACAACGGCGTCGTGGTCGGCGCCGAGCTGACGGCCCCCGAGCCGCTCACGCGAGGCGCCACGGTTCCGGCCGGGCGCGCCGCCGCCTGCCTCGGCCTGGCAGCGGCGGACGTTCGGACCGATGCGCATGAGCCGCAGGTGGTCTCCGTCGGCCTGCCGTTCCTGGTCGTCGAGCTTGCGTCGCGTGACGCGTTGCGCCGGGTCAAGCCGTCGCCTGCGGTCTATGGCGACGTGCTGCCGCTGGATGGCGCCACCGCCGTTTATGCGTATACGCGCGACGCCGGCGCCGACGCAGCCGAGGCCGGCACGAACCTGCAGGCCCGCATGTTCATGCTCGGCTTGACGAACGAGGACCCGGCGACGGGCAGTGCGACCGCTGCGGTAACGGCCCTGATGGCCGAGTTGCAGGGCGCCGAGCACGTCAGCTTGCGCGTTGGCCAAGGCGTGGACATGGGCCGTCCGAGCCTGCTGCTTGCCCGGGCGCAACGGCGGGACGATGCAGTGACCGCCTTCGTCGGCGGGCGCTGCGTCCGCGTGTTCGAGGGCAGCTTCGAACTCGAAGGCGACCTCGGCCAATAAGTCCGGCCTCAACGATCCGGCGCCGCCCCCGGCAGAGTCAGCAACGGCACCGTCCCGCCACCCAGCATCGTGGCCGGCAGCTTGCCGTCCCAGCGCCGGGTGGTTTCGTAGTCCACCACCCGCGGGTTGGCCGCCACCGCTGCGCCGACGAGCTGCACCGCCGAAGCCTGGGCCTGGCCGAGCAGGGTCGTCGCCTGCGCCTCGCCCTCGGCGCGCAGCACCGCCGCCTCTTTTTCCGCGCGGGCCCGGACCACGGCGGCGCGGGCCTCGCCCTCGGACCGGGTGGTGACGGCGATCGCCTGGGCCTCCGCCTGCACCTTGACCTGCTCGCCCTCGTAGCGGATTTTCGCTACCGTGTTCTCCGCCTGCAGCGCGTCGTTCTTCGCGCGCACCGCCGCCTCGACGGACTGGGTGAAGGCGGCGCTGTATTCGATACGGCTGAGCTGCAAATCCACGACCTCGATGCCGAAGTTCTGTTCGACCGCCTCCTGGATCGACCGGCGTATCTCGTTGGCGATGCTTTCCCGCTCGGCCGAGATACTTATCGTATTGCGCCGGGCAAATACGCGCAGCGCGCGGTCGGCGACGATGGGCCGTAGGTTGCCGTCGATGTCCACGTTGCCTGACCGTCCCACGCCATAGAGCAGCCGGAACACGGCGACGGGCGGGACGCGGTAGCTGAGGCCGATGCCGATCCGCACCGCTTGGTTGTCGATCGTATAGACGCTGAGGTCGGCGGCCTCGAACGTCGTGAGGCTGACCTGCAGGTGGTCGACCTGTTCGACGAACGGCGACTTGAAATGCAGGCCCGGCCCGATCGGCGCTGTGCTCGTCACCACGCCGAACCGGCGCACCCCGGCCATCTCGGTCGGCTGCACGACGAAGAAACTGCCGTTTATGGCAATGAGCGCCATGAGGGCAGCGACGCCGAGCAGCACCCAGCGGCCGATACGCTTCGGGGACCGCGGGGCCGTGATCATAGTGATTAGATCGTTCATCCTCAAACCTCTGGACGCCTATATGGGCGGGTCCAGAGCTGGAACGAGTCGCCCCGTATCTAGGCCGGGCGCGGCGCCTCCGTCTTCGTCGAGCGCAGCGCCAGGTTGGCGATGGCGGCGACCACGACGTTCGCCAGCACCGCCAGCAGCCCGACATAGACGGTGTAATTGGCCCCGCCGATCACGATGGTATGCAGCGGCTTCAATCCGTCCATGTAGGCGATGGTGCTGCCGCCGAAGAAGCCGACCGCCCAGCCGAGCAGCAGCGCCGGGGCACGGAACCAGTTGAAGAACAACCCGAACACGACGGCCGGGAAGGTCTGCAGGATCCAGAGGCCACCGAGCAGCTGCAAATCGAGCGCGTATTGCACCGGGGCGAACAGGATGAACATCAGCGCGCCGCCCTTGACGGCGAGGCTGGTGAGCTTGGCGACCTGCGCCTCGCCGGCGTTGGTGACGGCGGGGTTGACGTAGGCCTTCCAGATGTTGCGGGTGAACAGGTTGGCGGCGCCGATCGACATGACGGCGGCCGGCACCAGCGCGCCGATGGCGATGGCGGCGAAGGCGAACCCGGCGAACCAGCTCGGGAACAAGTTGTGGAACAGCGCCGGGACCGTGTCGTTCGGCGTCGTGGGCTTCAACCCGGCCGCGTGCGCCATGTAGCCGAGCAGCGCAATCAGCCCGAGCAGCAAGGTATAGGCCGGCAGCAGGATCGCGTTCTTGCGTATGGTGTCGGCCGAACGCGAGGCGAAGATGCCGGTCAAGGTGTGCGGATACATGAACGCCGCCAGCGCAGAGCCGAGGGCCAAGGTGGCGTAGGGCCAATACTGCGACGCTTGCAAAACCAGGCCCGACGGCGGCACGGGCGGCTTCAGCGCGAAGTCCCGGCCGGCGGCCTCGAACACCGCGCCGTAGCCGCCGAGCTTGTAGGGGATGAAGGCCACGGCCGTGATCACCACGACATAGATCATGATGTCCTTCACGAAGGCGATCAGCGCCGGGGCGCGCAGCCCGGCGGAATAGGTGTAGAGCGCCAGGATCGCAAAGGCGGCGATCAGCGGCAGTTCGCCGGTGAGGCCCAGCGCCTTGATCACGACCTCCATGCCGACGAGCTGCAGCGCGATATAGGGCATGGTCGCCAACAGGCCCGTCGCGGCGACGGCGAGCTCGAGCCCGCGGGAGCCGTAGCGGCCATAGACGACGTCGGCGGCGGTGACGTGGCCATGCGCCTGCGCGAAGGTCCAGAGCCGGGGCATGATGGCGAAGACGATGGGATAGACGACGATGGTGTAGGGCAGCGCGAAGAAGCCCTGCGCGCCGATGGCGAACA
>CAZZWN010000159.1:0-8494 GCA_964657765.1 uncultured Acetobacteraceae bacterium | reverse complement strand
GCAGTTCTGGATGCCGGCCTGGGACGACGACGACAAGCTCGTCAGCGACCCGGCGCGCGAGGTCTCGTTGATCTACTACCCGCACAAGGGCGGGCTGGAGGATCGCGTGTTCCGCATCCGCACCGAACGCTCGAGCGCCACCAGCCTGCCGGAGCCGCGCACGTCGCACAACATCAGCAACGTCGAGATCATCGAGCAGAGTGAGGGCGTCTGCAAGCTTCGGTTCAACTGGCTGACGCTGAATTTCCGCTACAAGACCACCGACACCTACTTCGGCACGTCCTACTACACGCTCGATGTCTCGGGCGAGACGCCGCTGATCAAAGCCAAGCGGGTGGTCTTGAAGAACGATTACATCCACCACGTCATCGACATCTACCACATCTAGCGGGGCAGCATGGGCCATACGGTCGCGCTCAACTTCGAGGACGGGGTCACCCGGTTCATCGACTGCATGGGCAACGAGACGGTCGCGGATGCATCATACCGCGTCGGCATCAACATCCCGCTCGACTGCCGCGACGGGGCGTGCGGCACGTGCAAGTCGTTCGTGGAATCCGGCACCTATGACGGCGGCGACTACATCGAGGACGCGCTGACCGACGAGGAGGCGGCGCAGGGCTTTGGCTTGGCGTGCCAGATGCGGCCGAAGTCGGACCTGGTGCTGCGCGTCGCGGCTTCGTCCGATGCCTGCAAGACCAAGCCGGCCGCGCACACTGCGGAGATCGCGGCGCTTACTCGCCTTTCGGACACGACGACGGTGTTCTCCGTCCGCGTGGACGCCGGGCCGCTTGCCTTCCTGCCGGGCCAGTATGTCAACATCCAGGTGCCCGGCAGCGAGCAGCGGCGCTCGTATTCGTTCAGCTCGCCGCCGGGCGCCGCGGAGGCGGAGTTCCTGGTCCGCAACATCCCCGGCGGTTTGATGACCAGCTTCCTCGAAGCCGCTGCGCCCGGCACGGCGTTGACCTTCACCGGCCCGGTCGGCGGTTTCTATCTGCGGGACGTGAAGCGCCCGGTGCTTATGCTGGCGGGCGGCACCGGATTGGCGCCCTTCCTGTCGATGCTGGAGCGCCTGGCCAAGACCGGAAGCGCGCACCCCATCCATCTGGTCTATGGCGTGACCCACGACGCCGACCTGGTGCAGGTGGACCGGCTGGACGCCATCGCCGCGCGGCTACCCGGTTTCACCTTTGGGACCTGCGTCGCCGCCGAGGCCAGCGCGCATCCGCAGAAGGGCTACGTGACCCAGCATCTGGACGCCAGCCATTTGAACGGCGGGGACGTCGACGTCTATCTCTGCGGGCCGCCTGCCATGGTCGAGGCGGTGCGCGGCTATTTTGCCGAGCAGGGCATCACGCCGGCGAGCTTTCACTTCGAGAAGTTCTCGCCGAGCGGCGTCGTCACGGGATCGATGTGAATACCTGGCCCGGCAGGTTCGCGGACAAAGTCGCCGTCGTCACCGGGGCGGCGCAGGGCATCGGGCGCGATGTCGCGCTGCGGCTGGCGCGGGAGGGTGCCCGCGTGTGCCTCGCCGACCAGTCGGGGCTGGTGTACGAGGCGGCACGCGAGGCGGACGCATTCGCCGTCATCGCCGATCTGGAGCGATACGCCGATTGCTGCGCGCTGATGACCGCTGCGCGCGAGCGGTTCGCCCGGGTCGATATCCTGGTTAACAACGTGGGCGGCACGATCTGGGCCAAGCCGTTCGCCGAGTACGAGGAGGCGCAGATCGAGGCCGAGGTCCGCCGCTCGCTGTTCCCGACATTGTGGTGCTGCCATGCCGTGCTGCCGGCCATGCTGGCGCAGGGCGGCGGCGTCATCGTCAACGTCTCCTCGGTCGCGACGCGCGGGGTGAACCGGGTGCCGTATGCGGCGGCGAAGGGCGGGGTGAACGCGATCACGGCCAGCCTCGCCTGGGAGTACGCTGGGCTTGGCATTCGGGTGAACGCCGTGGCACCCGGCGGCACCGACGCGCCGCCGCGCCGCATTCCGCGCAACGCGGCGCCGCCGAGCCAGCAGGAGCAGGCCTGGTATCGACAGGTCGTCGACCAGACCACCGCTTCCACTCTGCTGAAGCGCTATGGCACGATCGGCGAGCAGACCGCCGCCATCCTGTTCCTGGCGTCCGACGAGGCGTCGTACATCACCGGCGTCACCCTGCCGGTGGCGGGCGGCGATCTGGGTTAACGAATTCGAAAGGGAAGAACGTTATGACACTCTCGATCCTGAACAACAGCCCGACCAAGGACCTGCTGGCCAAGCTCAGTGGCCTCGACACCCCCGGCGGCAACGAGCGCCTGAAGCGCGTCGTGCAGCGCGTCGTCTCCGATCTTTTCCAGACGATCGAGGAGTTCGACGTGACACCCGCCGAGTTCTGGGCCGCCATCGGCTACTTGACCGAGGTCGGCCAGCGCAACGAGTTCGGGCTGCTGGCGCCGGGACTGGGCCTCGAGCACTTCCTCGACCTGCGCTTCGACGAGAAGGAGAAAGCGGCCGGGCTGGAGGGCGGCACGCCGCGCACCATCGAGGGGCCGCTCTATCTCGCCGACGCGCCACTGTCGAAGGGCGAGGCAAGGCTGGACGACGGCAGCGAACAGGGAGAAGTACTGTTCATGGAGGGCCAGGTCCGCGACACCGACGGCAAGCCCGTCGCCGGCGCCATCGTCGACGTGTGGCACGCCAACACGCTCGGCGGCTACTCGTTCTTCGACCCGAGCCAGCAGCCGTGGAACCTGCGCCGCCGCATCGAGACCGACGCGGAGGGCCGCTACCGCTTCCGCTCGATCCTGCCGGCCGGCTACGGCTGCCCGCCCGACGGACCGACGCAGAAGCTGCTGACCTTGCTCGGCCGCCATGGCCAGCGTCCGGCGCATGTGCATTTCTTCGTATCGGCGCCGGGCTACCGGCAGCTCACGACGCAGATCAACATCGCCGGCGACAAGTTCCTGTATGACGACTTCGCCTTCGCCACGCGCGAGGAGCTGATCCCCGCCGTCAATCGCCACGCCGACGGGACCGATCCGAAGGCGGAGGGGCTGAACGCGCCGTACTCGGAAATCAAGTTCGACTTCACGCTGAACCGCGAGGTCGCCGACCTGCCCGGCACCGTCGTGGTGCGCGAGCACGCCAAGGCCGCGTAGCCCGATGCCGGGCCCATCCCACGCCGTCCCGGGTGACCTCGCCCGGGACCTTGCGGTCGCCGCGATCACCAGCACGATCGTCGACGTGCCGACGGTGCGCCGGCACAAGCTGTCGAACACCTCGGTGACGGCGCAGAGCTATGTGATCGTGCAAATCCGGCTGGCGAACGGCGTCGTGGGCGTGGGCGAGGCCGCGACCCTCGGCGGCCCCCGTTGGAGCGAGGAGAGCGTCGAGGGCATCAAGGCCACGATCGACACCTATCTGGCGCCGGTGCTCATGGGGCGGCGCGCCGACCTGATCGAGGCCGCCGGCGTGCAGATGGACCTCGCGGCGAAGCGCAACAACGCCGCCAAGGCCGCGGTCGAGACGGCGCTGTGGGACGCGCTCGGCCATACGCTCGGCCTGCCGGTGACGACGCTGCTGGGCGGCGCAGTGCGGGACCGGGTGCCGGTATTGTGGACCCTGGCGTCCGGCGACCCGGTGCAGGAGGCCGAGGAGGCCGGGCGCAAGCTCGAAGCCCGGCTGCACCGCACCTTCAAGGTCAAGATCGGCGCGCTGGAACCCGCCGCCGACATGGCGCGCATGCGGCATCTGGCGCAGGCGCTGGAGGGCCGGGCCGAGCTGATCGTCGACGCGAACCAGGCGTGGGACGAGACGGTGTCCGCCCGCTGCCTGCCGCAGTTGGCCGAGATGGGCGTGCGCCTGGTCGAGCAGCCGGTGCCGGCCTGGAACCTGGCCGCCATGGCCCGGCTGCGCGCCCGGCCGCGCACGCCGCCGCTGCTGGCGGACGAATGCGTGTTCACCGTGCACGACATGCTCGCGGTCGGCGCAGCGGGCGCCGCCGACGCCGTGTCGCTGAAGCTTGTGAAGCACGGTGGCCTGCTCGGGCTGAAACGCGTTGCGGCGGTGGCGGAGGCAGCGGGGATCGCGCTCTATGGCGGCTGCTTGCTGGAGAGTTCGGTGGGGGCGGCCGCGCATCTGCAGGCGTTCGCGACGCTGCGGGAACTGGCCTGGGGCTGCGAGCACTTCGGACCGCAGATCCTGGTCGGCGACCTGGTGACGGAGCCGTTGCGCTTCGAGGACTTCCATGTCCATTTGCCCACCGGTCCCGGTATCGGCGTAATGCTGGACCCAGACAAGCTCCGCGCCTACGCGCGCTAATAAGGGACCGGACGATGCTGTATCACGTGCAAATGGACGTCCACGTGCCGCGCGACATGGACCCGACCGCGTTCGACAAGCTGAAAGCCGCCGAGAAAGCGCAAGCCGAGGCGCTGCAGCGCGAGGGCAAGTGGCGGCATCTGTGGCGGGTGGCCGGGCAATACGCCAACATCAGCGTGTTCGACGTGGCGAGCCATGACGAACTGCACGCAATCCTGTCGGGCCTGCCGCTGTTCCCGTTCATGACCATCGGCGTGACCCCGCTGGCGCAGCACCCCTCCGCCATCCATAAGGAGTGACCACAGCGCCCGCGGGTGCTGCCGCCGTCGCGACGCCGGCATTGTTCGTGACCATCTGGGCGACCGGCTTCATCGTGGCCCGGCTGGTCGCGCCGCATGCCGATCCCTTCACCTTCTTGGCCTACCGCTTCGTGCTCAGCGCTTCGGCGTTCGCGGGCATCGCCGCCTTCGCCCGCGCCGCTTGGCCTCGCGGGCTGCGTGGCTGGCGCGATGCGCTGGTCGCCGGAATGCTGATGCAGGGCATCTACCTCGGCAGCGTGTTCTGGGCGGTGCGGCACGGCCTGCCGGCGGGCATCTCGGCGCTGATCACCGGATTGCAGCCGCTGCTGACGGCGGTGCTGGCGTTTCCATTGCTGCGCGAGCAGGTGGGCGTCCGCCGCCGGGCCGGGATCGGACTCGGCTTCGCCGGGGCGCTGCTGGTGCTGCAGCCGCAGCTGCGCGCCGGGCCCGGCGGTGTCCTGATCATCCCATTGCTGGTGTGCGGTGCGGGAACGTTGGCACAGACCCTGGGCATGATCTGGCAGAAGCGTACGGCGTCGATGGCCGACCTGCGCACCAACGCTTCGGTGCAGTTCATCGGCGCGGCCGTGGTCGCCATCCCGCTCGCGGCGCTGACGGAGGCCTGGCGCTTCGACGGGAGCTGGCAGGTTTGGACCGGCCTGGCCTGGGGGGTATGCGGCTTGTCGTTGGGCGCCACCTCGCTGTTGCTGCTGCTGATCAAGCGCGGCGCCGTGGCCGGCGTCGCGTCGCTGTTCTATCTGGTGCCGCCGGTGGTGGCCGTGCTGGCCTTCGCCCTGTTCGGCGAGCAGCTTTCGGCGCTGCAGGTGGCCGGCATGGCCGTCGCCGCGACCGGGGTCGCCCTCGCCAGCCGGGGCTGATGCCAAAACGGGCACTCCCGGCGACAGGGTGCGCAGAGAAGGAGGCTCATGCTTGGACGCCATGACTGAGTTTGCGCAAAGGGTGCAGGGCCGGCTCGACCGCCTCGGCCTCTCGCCGGAGCAGGCGGCGCGGGCTGGCGGGCTGCCGGCCGACCTCATCAGCCGGCTGCTGGACGGCAACGCGCCGCCGCCGCGCGGCCAGCGCCTGGTCAAGCTGGCGGAGGCGCTGGCGACCTCGGTGTCGTATCTCGTGGGGCTCGACCCGGACACGCCGGTGCCGCCCGAATACCTGGAGGAGGAGCAGGGCAGCCTGGGCCTGCTGGCGGGCGATGAGGACGCCCTGCTGCGGGCATACCGGCGGCTCGACGTCTCGTCCCGCGCTGCCCTGCTCCAGGTTGCGCTGAAGATGGCCCCCGAGCCGGAGGCGCTGGAACGAAAACCCCGCCAGGCCCGGCCTGCGGGCCGAGACCCGGCGGCGCCTTAGCTGTGGCCCTTTGTCGAAAGCCGGTCCGATAATGCAAGCAGCAGGGCAGACACTACGAAAGCCATGTGGATGCCAACGTCCCAGCCGAGCTCCCGATCGGTGAGGGTGGACGCGTTCATGAAGCTTTCGAGCAGCTTGATCGCCGAGATCGCGACGATGGAGCCCATCAGCTTCAGCTTGAGGTCCGTGAAGTCGATGTGCCCCAGCCAGCTCGGCTTGTCAGCGTGTGCCACGTTGTTGAACGTGGAGACGAAATTCTCGTAGCCGGAGAACATGACCATCAGCACCAGGCTACCCATCAGCGATAGGTCGACCAGCTTCAGCACGCCCACGATCGTGTCGTCGCCGGTGGCGGTCGGCACATGCATGGCCAGCTCGACAAGATACTGCACGAACTTGGCCAGCAGCACGACCATGCCGCCAATAAGGCCCAGATAGATCGGCGCCATCAGCCAGCGGCTGCCGAACAGCACCGCCTCGATGCCGCGTTCGATCGCCGGTTGCGCGGGACGGCGTTCCCGTTCCTCCAAAACGCTCATATCCCTTGGTCCCCCCAATTTCACCGCGCGCGGTTTGCGCCGGCGCGCCGCGATCAAATTCAGCGCCTCGACCATCCCGGAGAAGCCCATCGCGCCATATACGTAGCCGCGCGGCACATGGAATCCGAAGCCATCGGCCACCAGCATCATGCCGATCAACAGCAGGAACGACAACGCCAGCATCTTGACCGAGGCGTTGCGGTCGATGAACGCGGCGAGTGGGCCGCTCGCGGCCCGCATCAGCGCCATCGCGACGACGATCGCCGCCACCATGACCCATAGCTCGTCCGCGATGCCGACGGCGGTGATGACGCTGTCGAGCGAGAACACGATGTCGAACAGCACGATCTGCACGACCGTGGTGGCAAAGCCTGCGGCCGGGCGGGTGCTGCCGTCCTCGTCCTCGCCCTCGACCCGGAGATGGATTTCGCGCGTGCCCTTATACAGCAGGAAACCGCCACCCGCGAGCAGCACGATGTCGCGCCAGGAGAAGGCATGGTCGAATACGGTCAAAACGGGATCGGTCAGGTGGACCAGCCAGGAGATCGACCCGAGTAGAGCGAGCCGCATCAGCAATGCCAGCGCCAGGCCAAGCCGCCGGGCTCGCGCCTGCTGGTGCTCCGGCAGCCGCCCGGCGAGCAAGGCGAGAAAGACGAGGTTATCGATGCCGAGCACGACCTCCAGCACGGCGAGCGTGAAGAAGCTCGCCCATATCTTCGGGTCGGCCAATACGGCGGTCATCCAGGCCCCGGCGCGTTCTGGTCGTTCAACGGCGCAGCATTCATCGGCTCGGCTCCTTGGCTAGAACCGCCATGTCGGAAAAGCCGGATGTCGCGATGGATGTGCAGCGAGCCAGACCCGGGCGACGGCCGGCCGGTGTTCCCGGCGAGCGCGGCGATCCGACATCGCAAGGTTGAGCGGCCCATGCCGCCGTCCTCGCCAGAGGGGCCCGGATCAGTTGGTGCGGAAAGTAGAGACGGATGCCGCCGATAGCAAGCCATCGGCCATAACGGGAGAGGGCCGGCTCGCAATGACGGCTCATTGCGGTACGGGCGAACGGATCACGACCCGCCGACGAATGCGCGTGACGTTCGGCGGCAAAAGCCGCATGCTTGCCGCACAACAATAATACTGCGGGAACGGTCATGGATACGATTGTACAAGCGGGCGCGCCGGCGGGTGGGACAGCGGAACGGAGCTACAGCGCCGAGGAGGCCTACACCCTTCCATTGGCGGAGCTCGACCCCGCCAACGCCAAGCTGTTCCAAAACAACACAATGTGGTCCTACTTCGAGCGGCTGCGCGCCGAAGCGCCGGTGCACTATACCGCCGAGAGCATTTTCGGCGCGTATTGGTCCATCACCAAATACAAGGACATCCTGGCGGTGGAGGCCAACCACGAGCTGTTCTCCTCGGATTGGAGCGTCGGCGGCATCACCATCCGGGACCAGCGCAAGGACTTCCCGCTGCCGATGTTCATTGCGATGGACCCGCCCAAGCACGACCAGCAGCGCGGGGTCGTGAGCCCAATGTTCACCGCCGCCAACATGGCGACGATGGAGGCATCGATCCGCAGCCGGGCCGCCGAGGTGCTGGACAAGCTGCCGATCGGCGAGACCTTCGACTGGGTGGACCGCGTGTCGATCGAGCTGACGACGCAGATGCTGGCGATCCTGTTCGATTTCCCGTGGGAGGACCGCCGCAAGCTGACCCGCTGGTCCGACGTCGCGACCGCGCATCCGGAGCTGGACACCTACGGGTCCCAGGAGGATCGCGACGCCGAGATGATGCAATGCCTGGCATACTTCACCGGGCTGTGGAACGAGCGGGTGAACGCCGCGCCGAAGGCCGACCTCGTTTCGATGCTCGCCCACGCCGGCACGACCCGGCAAATGGACCCGCGCGAGTTCCTCGGCAACCTGATCCTGCTGATCGTGGGCGGCAACGACACCACGCGCAACTCGATCACCGGCGGGCTGGTCGCGCTGCATG
>CAZZWN010000158.1:0-8559 GCA_964657765.1 uncultured Acetobacteraceae bacterium | reverse complement strand
GGAGCCACCCGGAATACCACACGCTGCAGACGCTCGATGCGTTGGCGGCGTATGTCGGGCAGGGCGGGCGGCTGTGCTACCTCGGCGGCAACGGGTTCTACTGGCGCATCGCCGTGTCCGACGCGATCCCGGACATGCTGGAGGTGCGCCGGGCCGAGGGCGGCATCCGCGCGTGGGACGCGGCGCCGGGTGAGGCCCATCACCAGTTGGATGGGGCCTATGGCGGCCTATGGCGTCGGCTGGGTCGGCCGCCGCAGATGCTGGCCGGCGTCGGATTTTCGTCGCAGGGGCTGTTTGAGGGCTCGCACTACCGTCGCCTCCCTGCCTCGTTCGACCCGGGCGTGGCCTGGGTGTTCGACGGCGTGGAGGGTGAGGTGCTCGGCGATTTCGGCTTGTCCGGCGGCGGCGCGGCCGGGTTCGAGCTGGACCGGGCGGATCGGCGGCTCGGCACGCCGCCCAACGTCGTGATCCTGGCCCGGTCGGAGGCGCACCAGGCGCACTACGTGGCCGTGCCGGAGGAGCTGCTGAGCCACGTCAACACCGTGACCGGGGAGGCGCCGCGCGACCTGATCCGGGCGGAGATCGTGTATTTCGAGACGGCGGACGGCGGGGCGGTGTTCTCGACCGGATCGATCACGTTCTGCGGGAGCCTGTCGCATGCGGGATACGACAACCCGGTGTCGCGCATGCTGGGCAACGTGGTGCGGCGGTTTGCTGGTTGAGGGAAGGGGTCCGATATCCATAGAGCCGAGCGGTTCGCCTGCTTGTGAGGCCTATTCAAGATGGTATTGAGTTGGCATCCCAATTGGCACATGTCTCCGGCATACCCCATAGAGGCCGAAGCCGTGCCCCAATCCGATGTTGCACCACGCCAAGTAGGATCGTTCCGTAACAACCGCAATCAAGCCATCCGCGTTCCAGTAGAGTTCGAGTTGCCAGGCATCGAGGCGATCATCAGCCGTGACGGCGACCGGCTCATCATCGAGCCGGTGCGCAAGAAAGGGCTGGCAGCGCTCCTCGATAGCTGGACGCCCTTGGACGAGGACTTCCCGGATATCAACGACCCGCCGCTGGCGCCGAAGGACATCTTTTGATCGTGCAATACATGCTGGACACGAACCTCGTCAGCGCGTTGATCCGCAATCCCACCGGGCGTGCCGCACAACGCGCCAGGGAAGCAGCGAGCGCCGTTTGCGTCAGCGTCATCGTAGCGGCGGAACTGCGCTGCGGTTGCGCCAAAAAGAGCTCGGCACAGCTCCTGCGTAGGACTGAGGCGTTTCTATCGGAGGTGCCGGTGCTGCCTTTCGATGTGCCGGCCGACGGCGAATACGGCGATATTCGGGCGAAACTGGAGGCGGCTGGCCGTCCCATCGGATCAAACGACCTGCTGATCGCCGCTCATGCGCACACGCTTGACGCAACCATGGTCACTGCGAACGTCAGCGAGTTCGGACGTATCCGTGGCCTAAAGGTAGCGAACTGGCTGGAATAAGCAGGCGCGCGTCCGCAACAAGGTCGAGAGCGGCCAATCAACCGCGCCGCCAGCCTCAATCCGCCGCCATCGCCCGTTCGTCCGCGGCATGCCACAGCCCGCCGCCCACCACCACGCTGTCGAGCGCGAAGCGCTGCCGTCCCATGCGCGTCTGGCCGGAGACGTCGGTGAAAGTGAAGCGGCCCTCCTCCAGGCGCATCACCGTCGCGTCTCCAGTGCTGCCGATCGACAAATCCGCCAGGTCGGGACGCTTCAGCAACGCGGCCGGCGTGGCCGTAACGGCGCGCACGATGCTGGGCAGGTCCATGCCGAGATGCAGGAATTTGCTCATCGTTTCCATGTTGTCGTAGGCCGGCCCGTCGATGCACAGCACATGCACGTCCGAGCTGATGATGTCGGGCGGGAAGCCGCCTGCGAGCATGGCCTCGGCGACCGCGAAGTCGAACGAGCCCTTGCCGTGGCCGATGTCGAACACGACGCCGCGCTCGCGCGCCTCCCAGCAGGCGTCCTTGATGCGGCCATCGGCATGGCAGGGCGCGTTCGGGAACGGCTTGAAGCAGTGGGTCAGCACGTCGCCCGGCCGCAACTCGCGCAGCACGTCGGCATAGCGCGGCGGCGGGCGGTCGATGTGGCACATGACCGGCAGCCCGGCCCGGTCGGCGGCCTCGAGCGCGTGATACAGCGGCGCGATGCCGTTCACGCCGCTGGTGTTGGCGCCGACGCGGACCTTGATGCCGCGGATCAAATCGGGGTTGTCGCGCGCCACGGCGGCGCAGGTCTCGGTGTCCATCATCCGCATGTCCTGGCTCTCGCCGACCATGACGCTGTGCGAGAAGGCGAAGATGCCGGCGTGGCTGACGTGGAGATAGGCCAGGATGCGCGTTTGGCTGGCTTCCATGACGTGCTTGCGGAAGCCGGCGAAGTTGCCCGGCCCGGCCGAGCCGACGTCGAGCCAGGTCGTGGTGCCGCAGCGCCGGGCGAGCCGGTCCGCGTCGATGCTGATGGAGGTGCCGCCCCAATAGACGTGGGTGTGGAAATCGATGTTCCCCGGCATGACGATGCAGCCCGAAACGTCCCGCGCGGCCTTCCCCTGCAGCCCGGCGCCGGTCGCGGCCACCTTGCCGTCCGTGAAGGCCACGTCAGTTGTCTCGTCGCGTCCGGTCCCGGGGTCCAGCAGGCGTCCGCCGCGGAGGATCAGGTCGTAGGTCATGGTGCTCCTTGGGTGCCGTAACGGCGCCAGTTTGCCCCGGCTTGCCAGAACTGTCGAACGTCCTTGCCCCTCGACGGCGGCGGTGTCCGGGGTCAACATCGCGCCATAGGCCTCAGGAGCGACACTGTTGTCACGCATCATCCAACGCAGCCTGCGCGAGACGCCCGACACGGTCGTGCATGGCGAGGGCATCCGGCTGCACCTCGCCAACGGCAATGTCGTGATCGACGGGTCCGGCGGGGCGGCGGTCGCCTGCATCGGCCATGGCAACCAGCGCGTGGCGGCGGCAATGGCGCGCCAGGCCGGAAGGGTGGCGTATGCACATACCGGGTTCTTCACCTCGGAACCGGCAGAGGCGCTCGCCGACATCTTGCTGGCCAATGAGCCCGGTGGCCTCACGCACGCGTTCTTCGTCAGCTCCGGATCGGAGGCGATGGAGGCCGCGATCAAGCTGGCCCGGCAGTATTTCATCGAGGTTGGGCAGCCGCGGCGCACCCGCTTCATCGCCCGGAGGCAGAGCTACCACGGCACCACGCTCGGCGCGTTATCGGCCGGCGGGCACGTGGCCCGGCGGGCGCCGTATGAGCCGATCCTGAGTACGGCGTTCAGCCGGGTCTCGCCATGCTTCGCATACCACTACCAGGCAGCCGATGAGAGCGACGCGCAGTATGTCGAGCGGCTGGCGGCCGAGCTGGAGGCCGAGTTCCAGCGGCTGGGGCCGGACAACGTCGCCGCGTTCTGCGCCGAGACGGTGGTGGGGGCGGCGACGGGCTGCGTGGCGGCGGCGCAGGGCTACTTCGCCGCCATGCGCGCGGTTTGCGACCGGCATGGGGCGCTGCTTATTTTAGATGAGGTGATGTGCGGGATGGGCCGCACCGGGACGCTGCATGCCTGGGAGCAGGAAGGCGTCGCACCCGATATCCAGGCGGTCGCCAAGGGCCTTGGCGGCGGCTATGCGCCGATCGGCGGCATCCTGGCGTCGGGCCGGGTGATTGCGGCGCTGCGGGACGGATCGGGCGGGTTCATGCATGGGCAAACGTATCAGGCGCATCCGGTGGCGTGCGCTGCTGCGTTGGAGGTGCAGCGGATTTTGCAGGAAGGGGGCCTCGTGGCCCACGCGGCGCGGCAGGGTGAAACCCTGGAACGGCTGCTGGTCGATCGGTTCGGCAACCACCGGCAGGTCGGCGACATCCGCGGGCGTGGGTTGTTCTGGGCGCTGGAGTTCGTGTCAGACCGGGCCGGGCGGACACCGTTCGAGCCCTCGGCGGGGATCGCGGACCGGGTCAAGCAGGCCGCTTTGGGCCGTGGGCTGGGGGTATATCCGTCGGTCGGCACGGTGGATGGCGTGCATGGCGACCATGTGATCGTGGCGCCGCCGTACATCGTGACCGATCCGGACCTTACGGAGATTGTCGGCCGGCTTGGCGAGGCGGTCGACGCGGTGTTCGCCTGAGCTATTGCTTGTAGTCCGGCTCCTCCCGGTCCAGCACGCGGCGCCAGGCGTCGAGGTGGAGGCGGGCGTCGAGCTTCTCGCCCCAAGGGCCGTGCCAGTTGCGCCGGCCGCCCTCCGGCAGGTTGCGGAGCGGCAGGCCGGTGCTCATGGCGGTCATCTGATACATCGCGGTGCGCTCGGCGATGAACAACTCGTCGAAGGCGTCGGCGACGGTCGGCCCGGCGACGGTCACGCCGTGGCCGCCCATGATGAGCACGCTGGCGCCGTCCATGGCTTCGGCCAGTCGGTCGCCCTCGGCGTGGTCGCCGGCGGGG
The DNA here is from genome assembly GCA_964657765.1 of uncultured Acetobacteraceae bacterium. Taxonomy (GTDB): domain Bacteria; phylum Pseudomonadota; class Alphaproteobacteria; order Acetobacterales; family Acetobacteraceae; genus CAHJXG01. The sequence goes on along the minus strand of CAZZWN010000158.1, from coordinate 4,090 downwards.
GCATGGCCGCCCTGGTCGATCCTCACGCGGTCGTTCAGCAGCAGGTTGTTGTGGTGGGCCAGCGCCAGCTCCGGCCGTTCCAGCAGCGACAGCGCGGTCAGGTACTGCGGGTGGACATGCAGCACGCAGGCTGCGGCGGGGTGGCGCAGGTGGATGCGGGCGTGGATGTGGAAGGCCACCTTGCGCAGCTCGCCGGCGCCGCGCAGCACACGGCCGTCCAGGTCACAGACGATGAGGTTGCTCGCCGTCAGCTCCTGGAACAGCAGGCCGCGTGGGTTGATCAGGAACTGCTTGGGCTCGCCGGGCGGTGTTGGCAGCATGAGCGAGTTGTGGTTGCCGATCTGCTCGTTCCAACCATGGCGGGCGGCGATGCGGAAGACGGCGGCCATGTCGCAGCGCATCTCCCACTCGGCGGCGGAGACGTCGGCGGACGGTGCGTGCAGGTCGGGCATGAGTTGAGCAAAGCGGTCCGCTTGACGTTGTGCAAGGGCTATCGTGAATTGCTTGGCGCGATCATTGCTTCGCCTTTGACCAATCGTTCCGGAGAACAGCAGATGCGGGCAGCAGTCTTGGCGGCGTTGGGCGTGTTCGCGGCCGGGCCTGTCGGAGCGGAGCCGTTCAAGTGCCCCAAAATGGGCGGCGCCTTCACCTTCGGGCAGGAGGCGAACGTCAACAGCCTCGATCAGATGACGTCCAACACCATCAGCACGCGCAACATCGCCATGAACGTCTTCGAGGCGCTGACGACGCGCGACGAGAACAACAACCCGATCCTGGACCTCGCCGACAGCCTGGCCGAGGCGCCGGACCACATGACCTTCACCTTCCAGCTCCGCCCCGGCGTCAAGTTCCACAACGGCAAGCCGATGACCTCCGCCGACGTGGCCGCGAGCTGGGACCGCTACGGCAAGGTCGGGCTCGACCGGCAGATCTTCGACAATGTCGCGGGCTGGGAAGCGCCCGATCCCATGACGTTCGTGGTGCACATGAAGGCCGCACAGCCGACCTTCCTCGAAAAGCTCAGCAGCTTCAGCATCCCCGTCGTGATCGTGCCGGCCGAGGCGAAGGACGACCCGCCGCAGCAGCTCCGCACGGTGGGGACGGGGCCGTGGCGGCTGGTCGAGTCGGTGCCGGGCAGCTACGTCACGCTGAAGCGCTACGACGGTTATGTGCCGAACGCGCATTTCGAGCAGCGCACCGGGTTCGGCGGCTATAAGCAGGCGTGCTTCGACCAGGTGACGTTCCGGATCGTCACCGAGGGCGGCGCGCGGGTGGCCGGGCTCGAGACCGGGGAGCTGAATGCGGTCGAGGACGTGCCGACCAAGTCGCTGGAGCGGCTGCGCTCGAACAAGAACGTGAAGCTGCTGCCGCTGCCGAACTGGTGGATCCAGATCGCCGTCGCCAATGCCAGCGCCCCGCCGACCGACGACATGAAGGTGCGCCAGGCGATCCAGGCGACGCTGGACATGGACGAGATCATGGACGCCGCGACCGACGGCAACTACCGGCTGAACTTCGGCTTCGCCTATCCGAATCAGCCGGACTACGTGACGACGGGCAAGGAAACCTACAACCAAAAGGACCCGGCCCGCGCCAAGAAGCTGCTGGCCGAGGCAGGCTACAAGGGGCAGCCGGTCGTGCTGCTGACCAACAAGGACTACGGCTCGATGTACAACGCGGCGCTGGTGGTGCAGGACGAGCTGAAGGCGGTCGGCATCGCGGCGGAGCTGAGGGTGACGGACTGGCCGACAGCGATCCAGTTGTCTCAAAAGCCCGATTCGGGTTGGAATATCATGTTCAGCGGTTGGGGCACGCAGCCGGCTTTGGGTGCGCTGGCGACGATGGCATTCCTGGCGCCCCCCGGCGCGCAATACCAGCCGAAGGACGGCAAGGACGACCCCGACGTGCTGGCGGCGTGGCGCGAAATGGGCAGTCTTCCCACCAAAGAGGAGCGCAAGGCGGCGTTCGGCCGCATGCAGCAGGCGCTGCTGGAAAAAGCATACGTGTTCCCGTTCGGCAGCTTGACCAAGGTGCAGGCGGCCCGCGCCAACGTCGAGGGCTGGGTGCCGTTCCGCATCCCGCGGCTTTCGAACGTGTGGTTCACCAATTAGCGCGCCCGAACCCGACATGGCCGGGCCAAGGGCTTGATCCGCCTGCTGCTGGTTCGCCTGGCCGGCGCCGTGCCGGTGCTGCTGCTCGTCAGCGTCGTGAGCTTCGGGCTGATGCGGATGATCCCCGGCGACCCGTCGGCCGCGATCGCCGGGCTGTCGGCGACGCCGCAGATGGTGGCGCAGATCCGCGAGCAGCTCGGCCTGGACCAGCCGCTGCTGATCCAGGCGGCGCATTGGTATGGCGGCCTGCTGCACGGCGATTTCGGCCGCAGCATCCTGCTGGGGCAGAGCGTGTTCTGGGCGACGATGCAGCGCCTGCCGATCACGATGGCATTGTCGCTTTATGCGCTGGCGATCACGCTCGTGGTGGGGATCGGCGCCGGGGTGCTGGCGGCGTTGCGGCAGAACACCTGGGTGGACCAGGCGGCGATGATGGTGGCGATGCTCGGCATTTCCATCCCGAACTTCTTCCTTGGGCTGCTGTTCATCATCTGGTTCGCGGTCGGGCTCGGCTGGCTGCCGACCGGGGGCTACATCGCCTTCACCGACGACCCCTGGGGCTGGTTCCGCACCAGCACGATGCCCGCGGTGTCGCTCGCTTTGCTCAACATCGGGCTGCTGGCGCGGACCACGCGCAGCACGATGCTGGAGGTGCTGCGGCAGGACTACGTGAGGACGGCGCGCGCCAAGGGGCTGCCGCGTTACCTGGTGGTGGGCAAGCACGCGCTGGCCAACGCCATGATACCGATCACGACGGTGGTGGGGATCATCATCAGCCTGCTGGTCTCGGGCTCGGTGGTGACGGAGACCTTGTTCAGCATCCCGGGGATCGGCCAGCTGCTGACTTCGGCGGTGCTGGGGCGGGACTATCCGATGGTGCAGGGCGGGCTGCTGCTGGTGACGGCGCTGCTGGTGCTGATCAACCTGGGGGTCGACATGCTGTATGCCGTGCTGGACCCGCGCATCCGCTATGGGCGGTAGCGGCAATGAATGAAGGCCCCGGCCGTGCCACGCTGCGGCGGCTGTTGCGGCACCGCTTGTTCATGACGGGGCTGGCGCTGTTCCTGGTGGTGCTGGCGCTGGCGGCGTTCGCGCCATGGATCACGACGGCGGACCCCAACAAGTTGAGCTTCCGCACCAAGTTCCTGCCGCCATCGGGCGACTTCGTGTTCGGCACCGACAACCTCGGGCGCAGCCTGTGGTCGCGGACGGTGTGGGGCGCGCGGCTGTCGGTCGAGATCGGCGTCGCCGTCGTCGTGCTGAATGCCGTCTTCGGCACGCTGGTGGGCGCGCTGGCCGGCTATTTCCGCCGGGTGGACGGCCCGCTGATGCGGGTCAACGACGCGCTGATGGCGTTCCCCGCGATCCTGCTGGCGATCGGGATCACGGCGGTGCTGGGGCCGTCGACCGAGAACGTCATCCTGGCGCTCGCCGTCGTCTACATCCCGCGCACGGCCCGGATCGTGCGGGCGTCGGTGCTGGTGCTGCGGGAGATGGAGTATGTGCAGGCGGCAGTGGCGGCCGGTGCCGGGCACTGGCGGATCCTGCGGACGCACGTGATCCCGAACGCGCTGGCGCCGCTGATTGTGCAACTGAGCTTCCTGTTCGCCTATGCCGTGCTGACGGAGGCGACGCTCAGTTTCCTCGGCCTGGGCGCGGTGCCGCCGACGCCGACCTGGGGCAACATCATGGCCGAGGGGCGGCAATACATGCGCGAGGCGCCGTGGATCATCACCATCCCCGGCATATTGCTGATGCTGACGGTGATGGGGCTGAACCTATTGGGCGACGGACTGCGCGACGTGCTGGACCCGCGGCTCCGGCTGCAGCCGTGAGCCTGCTGGCCATCGAGGCGCTGACGGTGGCGTTCCGCTCGGAACGGGGCGAGGCGACGGCGATCGAGGACGTGTCGCTGACGCTCGAGCCCGGCGAGATCCTCGGCATCGTCGGCGAGAGCGGCAGCGGCAAGAGCGTGACCG
>CAZZWN010000157.1:0-8604 GCA_964657765.1 uncultured Acetobacteraceae bacterium | reverse complement strand
ACCATGATCGGCCTGGCGCAGGACGGCATGACGATGGTCTGCGTGACGCACGAGATGGGCTTCGCGCGGCAGGTTGCGGACCGCGTGGTGTTCATGGACCGCGGCGAGATCGTGGAGGCGGGGCCGCCGACGGAGATGTTCGAGAACCCGCAGACGGACCGGCTGAAGCTGTTCCTGAGCCAGATTTTGCGGGGGCATTAGGCCGGCAGCCGATGCACCTGCACGCTCGCTGGCCCGCGCCGCTCGGCCAGGGCCACGACGTGCTCGTGATGCGTGAATAGGATCGGCTGCGCCAACGCGCCCAAGCCGATCAGCACATCGATCGCGGCGCCCGACCGCTCCTCATCGAAATTGACCAGCAAGTCGTCGGCGATGAACGGAAGCGGCTCCGTCACCGACGCATATTGCCCGACGGCGGCAATGCGCAGCGCGAAATAGAGCTGGTCGAGCGTGCCCTCGCTCAGCTCTTTGACCCCGAGGTCGCGCCCATTGCGCGGCACGGCGCGGAACACCGGTCCGTCGTCGCCCTCCTCCGCCAGCAACCGCCGATATTGCCCCGCGGTCAGGGTCGCGAAATGGCGGCTCGCCTGCTCAAGCAGCGGCCCCTGCTCGCGGTTGCGGAACTGCTCGATGCCGCGCGTCAGCAGCAGCGACGCAAGCTTGTAGCGCAGGTGCTCGCGTGCCGCGTTGCACATCTCGGCGGCGGCATCGCGCGCACGCTGGGCATGATGGGCCGCATCGGTGCCCCGCTCCAGCGCCTCCAGTTCCCCTCGAGTGGTCATGGCGGTCGCGGACCAGACCGTGTGCTGATCTTGGATGGCGTGCTGCTCGTCGTCCAGGATGTCCTTCTCGCGGTGCAGCGCTTCGAGTTCGGCCCCGTCCGCTTCTGCCAGGAGCCGATCCAGGCCGAGCCCATCGCCCTGCTGCTTCGCGAGCGCCATCGCGCGGGCGGCGCTCACGGTCGCGGAGGCATGCTCCGCGGCCTGGGCGATGGCGTTGGGCAGCGCCGCCGGGTTGTCCAGCCCGGCGTCCGCGCACAGGCGGGCGAGCTGCGCCTCAGCCGCCGCCATCTCGCGGTGCGCCTGGGCCACCGTCTCGGCCACATCCGCTTTCTGCCTCAGCAGGTCGGTGCGGCGTACCGCGTTCGCCTCCTCCTGCGCCAGCCGCTCCGCCAGTTGCGCAATGGCCGCCCCGGCCGCCGGAAGGTCGGGGGCGAGACTTTGTAGCAGCGACGCAGCCTCAGCCTCGAACTCGACGACCAGCGCGTCCATTTCCGCCACACGCTGGGCGGCAGTGGCCCGCTGGGCTCCGAACGCCTCGATCTCGACCCATAGGTCGAGCGCCGCAGCCGCACGGCCCGGCGTGGTGCCGGGCATCAAAGAAAGCTCCACGAGGCAGCGGTCCCACTCGCCCTGCCAACGCCGCAGGTCCGCCTCGGCGGCGATCCGGTCCGGCTCGGTCGGCGCGGCGAGGTCTTCGGCGCGCACCACGGCGTCGACGGCCGCCTTGTGTTTCTGCCGGGCCGCGTCCGCCGTTCGATATGCCTCGGCCGCCGCGGCCAGCAAGGCAGGGAGCTCCGCGTCGCCAGGCAGGCCAGCATGCGCGTCCAGCAGCGAGCTCCGTGCTTGGGCGATGCGGCCGGCAGCGGTAAGCGCATGCTCCTCTGCGATCCGCACGGCGTCCAGGCGGGCCAGCACCTCATCGCGCTCACGCCGCCAAGCCAGCATTTCGCCGGGCAGGAGGGGCTCGAAACCTAGCCCGTGCCATTCGGCGCGCCAGGCGGCTTCGGTCACGGCTTGCTGCCGCTGTGCCGCGCTCGCCGCCTCGTCCGCGGCTTGGATGAGCGGCTGCAGGGCGGCATGCTGCGCTTCGGCCTGCTCGAACCGCGTCACATCCGCCGTCCGCTCGTTACGCTGGTCCGCGAGCGCGTCCGCCTGTTGTATGAGGGCCGCCAACGCCGTCAGCTCCGCCGCGCCGGATGCCTTCCCGGTTTCGATGGACCGCCGCAATGCGCCCAATGCCGCTTCCCGCTCCGTCCGCACAGCCGCAATGGCCGCTTGGGTCGGCATCGTCCGGCCGTGCGCAAGGCGCTGCATCTCGAACGCCGCCGCCCTCGCCTGGGCCGTCAGGTCGGCCAGTTCGCGTGTCCGTGCCTGCGCCGTCTCTCCGGCGTGCTTGGCGGCGTCCGAATGGCGGCCGATCGTCTCCGGCGAGGGAACCGCGGTGGCCGCCAGCGCCTCCGCCGTGCCCGTCCAAGGCGACAGCCGCGCCATGGCCTCGTGCAACCGCTCCTGCGCCTTGCCATGCGCCCGGCGCGCCCGTTCATGCTCGGCGACCAATGGACCCTCGGCCCGCACGGCCTCGATCGCGTCGGCCAAGGCGTGCGGCGCTGGCCCGCCGGGGATGGCATTCAGGTTCGCACGCGCGGCGCCAAGGTCCTGGGCCGCCTGATCCGCCCGGCGCTGGCTCTCCTGCCGCTTTTCGTCAACCCGTGCATGGTCGGCGATCAACCCGCGCGCGCCCTTGCGGGCCAGCTGGCCCGGCACCCGCGCCAGCGCCGCCGCGGCCGTCCCATCGAGCGACAATTCCCGCGCGAGCCGAACGATTCGTTCTTCGGCCTCCACCACCTCGGACTGTTGCCTGACCCGGTCCATTTCGGCGGCGCGGCTGCGTATGCGCTTTTCCCCGAGCGCCCGGATCGCCTCGGCATGAGCGATCAACCCGGCCGCCTGCGGAAGTTCCGACAGCTCGCTGTCCAGCTTGGCAAGCGCGGCCATGCCGCTCTCGCGAACGACTTCGCCGCGCACCCGTGCCTGCGTCGCCGCCTGAAGCTGCGCTTCCGCGTCTGCCGGGAGCGTCGGAGGCGGGCCAAGCTCCGCTAATGTCCGGCGCAACGCCTGCAAGTCCCGTAGATGCGGCACCGTCCGCAGCAGCCGTCCGACCCGGCGCAGCTTGGCATCGTTCTCCAGGCGGTCCTGGCTCAGTTCTTTCAGCCGGGCCTCCGCCTCATCGCGCCGCGAGCGCAGCGCCTGCCACGCCTGGGGCTGCACGGAGCCCTCGTCGCAGGCGCGCCGCGCGGCCTCGAACTCCGTCTTGGCGGACCGGAACGCGCTGGCCGGACTGCGGCTGAACGCTGCCGCCGCCTTCGCATCCAGCTCTTTTTGCAGCTTGCGAATGTCGTTCACGCCGCTGCCTGCCTGGAACAGGCTGGCGCCAACCTCGCCACCCACCATCTGCAGCGCCTTGCCACCGCGGCGCAGGCTGCCTTGGTCCAGGCCGAACAGGGTCTGAAACAGTTCCAGCCCGGCGCCGCCCAGCAAGGCGGCCAGTTGCTGCTCGGGGCAGGGGGCGCCGCTGGGGTCGAGCAACGTGTCCCCCTTGCCCTTGCGTCGGGTGAATCGGGCCATGCGGCCGTCCCGCGCCGTGATCTCGGCGCCGACCCGCATGCTTGCATAGCCGTGGCGGAAATCATCCGGGGTCTGGGCGGGGATCCCGAACAGGAATGCCGTGATCGCCCGCAGCGCCGTGGACTTGCCAGCCTCGTTCGGGCCATGAACCACATGCAGCGCCGCCGCGGGATCGAAGGTCAGCACCACGTCCTCGAAACGCCCGAAACGCTCGAGCGACAGGCTGCGGAACCTCATTGCGCCATCCTTACCGCATCAACCCGGCCGCCACGGTCTCCCAAGCTTCGGCGCTCAACTGCGCCAGCCCTCCTGGAGCGGCCAGTGCGCGCAGTTCGTCGTCCAGCGCGGCCTGCGGCACCTGGCGCAGCAGGCTTTCGATCTCCTTGGCCAGCTCCGCGCTCAAATCCGTATCCTGTCGCGCTGCTTCGAAGAAGGCGTGGAGATCGGACAGCGTGCCGGCGCCGGTTCCATTCGCAGTGGGCTGCGTGGTGGCGACCTTGGCACGCTCGATCAGCACGCCGCCCACCGCCTCGGCCGCAATCTGGCATTCGGCCAGCGCGAGGTTCGGCTCGGCGCGGAGCCGTTGGTGCAGCGGCGTGGCGCCGGCGAGTTCGATCCGGGCGATCACGATGCGCCCATCTCCCGCGGCCACCACGTCCTCCAGCATCTCGCGCACCAACCCGACCATCGCCGCGCTATCGGCGACACCGCCGAGATCGACCCGCACGATGGCCCAGCGCAGCACATCGGTGATCCGAGGCTCCAATTCCACGACCCGGCGGTCCTGCACATGCACCAGCGTGCATCCCTTCGGCCCGCATTCCCGCACGCTGCGTCCTTGGGTGTTGCCGGGGAAGACGATCGGGAGATCATCATGCAGTTCCGCCCGGCTATGGACGTGGCCCAGCGCCCAATAGCCGTAGCCGCGCTGCGCCAGTTCCTGCGGGGTGCATGGGGCATACGACTCATGCTCGCTGCTGGTCGCCGACGTGTGCAGCAGGCCGATGTTGAGCAGGCCGGCGACCGGCTCCGTGTAGCTGGCGGCGAAATCGGCGGGCACCGCGCGCTGCCAGAACGAGCGGCCGTGCAGCGCGACGCCCAGGTCGGCCAGCGTCTCCGTCGTGCAGCGGTCGTCCGGGAACACATGCACGTTCGGCGGCAGGCTGAGGTGCAGGCCGCCGGTGATGACGGACCGGGCATCGTGGTTGCCGCGGATCACGAAACAGGGCCGGCCCAGCCGTCGCATCTCCTGGGCGAAGAACATGCCGGTGCCGAAGTCTTTCCAGTCCCCATCGTAGAGGTCCCCGGCGATCAGCAGGAATGCGACATCTTCCGCGATTGCCAGGTCGATGACGGCCGAGAAGGCGCGCCGGGTGCAGCCGACCAGGCCGGGCGCCGCATCCATGCGGCGGAATGTGTGGAGCGGGCTATCGAGGTGGATATCAGCGGCGTGCAGGAACTTCACGCAACGAGCTTACCAGGGCCGCCGCCGATTCGATAGGCCGGCGGCCCCGGGGGTCAGTGGGTGATGGGCTCAGAACACCTGGCGGAACACGCAGAACAACGCCCCGGCCAGCAGCGCCGCCGCCGGCAAGGTCAGCACCCAGGCCATTGCGATGCTGCGCACCGTGCTCCACTGCAGGCCGGAGCCGTTGGCCGCCATGGTACCGGCGACGCCGCTCGACAGCACATGGGTGGTCGAAACCGGCAGGCCGTAGATGTCGGCGGCGCCGATCGTCGCCATCGCCACCAACTCCGCTGCGGCGCCCTGCCCATAGGTCAGATGCGTCTTGCCGATCCGCTCGCCCACCGTCACTACGATGCGCTTCCAGCCGATCATCGTGCCGAGACCAAGCGCCACCGCCACCGAGACCTTCACCCAAAGCGGGATGAACTTGGTGCCGGCGTCGAGCTCGCTCTTCCAGGCCTTCAGCGCGGCGTTCTCGTCGCTATTGAACCCCATGCCCTGCTTTTCCATTTGGCGCACGGCCTCGGACGCCAGGAACATGTCGTTGCGGACGTTCTGCACCTGCTCGGCGGGAACATGCTTGATCGCGCCATAGCCCTGCACCTGCGCCGACATGTCGTGCGCCAGGCTCGACATCGCTGCCGACACATTGGCCGTGTCGAACTTCTTATCCTGCAACGACCTTGTCACCACGCCACGCGCCTGGTCGACGGGGACGGTCTCGTTCTGCGCCCGGGCGCCGAATACGCCCTCGACCCGCTGCGAGGCCTGGATGAACGCCGGCGTGCTGCTCTCCGGCAACGCGCGGTTCAACGCATAGGCGGTGGGCGCCACCCCGATCAGGATCAGCATGATCAGCCCCATGCCCTTCTGCCCGTCATTCGAGCCGTGCGCGAAGGACACGCCGGTGCAGGTCAGGATCAACAGGCCGCGTATCCACGCCGGCGGCTTGCTGTTGCCGTCCGGAGCCTCATAGAGCTGCTTTGACTTGATGAACGCCTTCATCACCAGCAGCAGCAGGGCCGCGGCCACGAAGCCGACGACGGGGCTGACGAGCAGCGCCTTGAACACGCCCCATACCTGGCCCCAGTCCACGCCCGACGTGCTCGTGCCGGTGCTGAGGAGCTGGTTCGCCACGCCCACGCCGATGATCGAGCCGATCAGGGTATGCGACGAGCTCGCCGGCAGCCCGAGCGACCAGGTTCCCAGGTTCCAGATGATCGCGGCGATCAGCAATGCGAAGATCATCGCGTAGCCGGCGCCGCTGCCGACCTGCAGGATCAGCTCGACCGGCAGCAGGCTGACGACGGTGAACGCGACGGCGCCGGAGGAGGTGAGCACGCCGAGGAAGTTGAAGAATCCCGACCAGATCACCGCATACTGCGCCGGCAGGCTGTGCGTGTAGATCACGGTGGCGACGGCATTGGCGGTGTCGTGGAAGCCGTTGACGAACTCGAACCCCAGCGCGATCAGCAGGGCCAACCCAAGCAATACGAAGGCGCCAGTGGCCAGCGGTGGTCCGCCCGCCTCCGAAATGTCGTGCATCAGGCCCTGGACCACGAAGCCAACACCGACGACGAGCAGGCCGACGAAGATGATCAAAACCGAGGCATGCGGCTTGGCGTCGAGGTTGGGGCCGCTGCGTTGGGCGGGGCTGGTGGGCACCCCCGTGCTCGTCATGGTCGCATCGGACATCGGTTAATTCCCTTTAAGCTTTGCGGGAACCTAACCAACCAGGAAGCCATATCCACTACAGCTTCATGACAACTTTATACGGTGTGATCACGAAATCCGGAGGACCGCCCGGTGCTTGCCCGGACGGCCCCATTGGGATCAGTAGCGATAGAGGTCGTGCTTGAACGGGCCGGATACGGGGGCGCCGATATACTCGGCCTGCTTCGGCGTGAGCCGGGTCAAAGCCGCGCCGACCTTCGCCAGGTGCAATGCCGCGACCTTCTCATCGAGCTGTTTCGGCAGGGTGTAGACCTGGTTCTGGTATTTGCCTTCCGGCGCCGTCCACAATTCGATCTGCGCCAGCACCTGGTTGGTGAAGGACGCGGACATCACGAAGCTCGGATGCCCGGTCGCGTTGCCGAGGTTCACGAGCCGGCCCTCGCTCAGCACGATCAGCCGCTTGCCGTCGGGGAACACGACCTCGTCCACCTGCGGCTTCACGTTCTCCCAGCGGAAATTGCGCAGGCCCTCGATCTGGATCTCGCTGTCGAAGTGGCCGATGTTGCAGACGATCGCGCGGTTCTTCATCGCGCGCATGTGGTCGACCGTCAGCACGTCGACGTTGCCCGTCGCCGTCACGAAGATGTCGCCGCGCGGGGCCGCGTCCTCCATCGTCACGACCTCGAAGCCCTCCATCGCCGCCTGCAGCGCGCAGATCGGGTCGACCTCCGTCACCAGCACCCGGCAGCCGCCGTTCTTCAGGCTGGCAGCCGAGCCCTTGCCGACGTCGCCATAGCCGGCCACGACCGCGACCTTGCCGGCCATCATCACGTCGGTGCCGCGGCGGATGGCGTCGACCAGGCTTTCCTTGCAGCCATACAGGTTGTCGAACTTCGACTTCGTCACGCTGTCGTTCACGTTGATCGCGGGGACCTTGAGGGTGCCGGCCTTCGCCATTTCCCAAAGCCGGTGCACGCCGGTGGTGGTCTCCTCGCTCAGGCCCTTGATGCCGGGCAAAAGGTCCGCGTGGTTTTCATGGATCAGCTTGGTGAGGTCGCCGCCGTCATCCAGGATCAGGTTGGGCACCCAGCCGTCGGGGCCGCGCACGGTGGCCTCGATGCAGTCCCAGAACTCCTGCTCGTTCATGCCCTTCCAGGCGAACACGGGGGTCCCGGCCACGGCGATCGCGGCGGCGGCGTGATCCTGGGTCGAGAAGATGTTGCACGACGACCAGCGCACCGTGGCGCCCAGCGCGGTCAGCGTCTCGATCAGCACCGCGGTCTGGATGGTCATGTGCAGGCTGCCGACGATGCGGGCGTCCTTGAGCGGCTTCGATGCGCCGTATTCGGCGCGCAATGCCATAAGGCCGGGCATCTCGTCCTCGGCCATGAGGATCTCCTTGCGGCCCCACTCGGCCAGGGAGATGTCGCGTACCTTGTAGTCGTGGGGAACGTTCACGTCGGGCATGGTTTGCAGCTCCTCGCTAGCTTGATGGGATATAAGGATATCTTTAACTGTATAATTCGGCTTGCTACACCGAGTCTGGCGGGCTGGCAAGGCGGTCCTGCCATCGTATCTGCCGGGGCTAATAACTTATCGGGAGCGGAGCCCAAAACGGTAACGCGTATAAACAAAGACACGGCGTCGAGGTAAATCAGCGCCGCGTATGCTTGCGTCGGACGCGTCTGATGCTGCAACCTTGCCTTGTTCCGCAGCTTTCTTGCGAACGGGAGGAAACAATAATGGAAAGACGCAACTTCGTGCGTGGAGCCGCCGCGGCTATGGGGTCACTCGTGGCTGCGCCCGCGCTCGCGCAAACAGCCTCCGGCGCCGACCCGGCCGGCACAACGCCGCCACCGCGCAATTGGGACGATACGTCCACAGTCGTCTACCCCGATCCGGCCATGGAGGTATTCGACCCCAAGTTCAAGAAATACATCGCCGGAACCGCCGAGATCAGACGTTTATGGACCGGCGGCGCCTGGACCGAGGGGCCGGTGTACTTCGGCGATATGCATAGCGTGATCTTCAGCGACATCCCGAACAACCGCCTGA
>CAZZWN010000156.1:0-8628 GCA_964657765.1 uncultured Acetobacteraceae bacterium | reverse complement strand
GCCGCATCCACAACCACTTCCAGCTCCGTCGCCACCGCCTGACCGCCAACGAACACCGTGCCGCACGCGACGTCGCCTTGCTCACCTGGCGCGAGGTCACCGGCGTTGTGTCCGCCGCGTGAGGCTCTGATCAGCCGCAAGCTCTCGGCGTCGCCTCAACCGTCAACCTGACAACGCCATTCGGACGTATGCCCGCTGTTACGTCGCGGCAGAGGAAAGATACCTGAAATTATGATGTGTTTATAAGTTTATAGTTGGCTTATACCTCCGCCCGGCGGTGGATGACGCCTGCCTTCATGACCATTTGGATCGCGCGTCGGTGGTCGGCCAGAATCGCCACGTTTTCCAGCGGTGCGCCCTGGACTGCCAGCAGGTCGGCAATGGCCCCCGGAGCGACGACGCCAATCTTGCCCTCCATGCCGATAAGGCGCGCGGCGATGGTCGTGGCGCTCGCGAAGATGTCCGCCGATGGCAGGACGCGGGACCGGATGGCAAACTCTTCGCTCTGCCGCACATGCGTCTCCCCCAGCAGGTCGGTGCCGAAGGCGATGGTGACCCCGGCGTCCCGCAGGATGGAGAGGCTGCCCAACCCGGCCGCGCGCACGTCCTCGATCTTGGCGATAGATTCCGGTGGGAGGCCGAGCGCGGCCCCGTCCTGCGCCAGGGCTTCGTAGGTCACGAGGGTCGGCACCGCGACCGCGCCCGCCTCGGCCGCGAGGCGGGCGGTGGGCGCGTCGATGCGGTTGCAGTGCTCAAGCGAATGCACTCCGCAGCGCAAGGCCCGCGCGATGGCCTCCGACGTATACAGGTGCGCCGAGACGTAGGTCTGCGCATCGCGCGCCTCCTCGACGGCCGCCGTCATCTCCGCCACGGAATATCCCTGCCACGCAATCGGGTCGGTCGGGCTGGAGACGCCGCCGTTGGCCATCACCTTGATGAACTGCGCGCCCTGGCGCAGTTCCTGGCGGCAGGCGCGGCGCACCTCGTCAACTCCGTCCGCCACCCGGCCCAGGGCGCCGAAGTTCCGCTCCCACCGCGTGGGATCATGAGTGTCGTAGCGGGGCCGGCTGTCGGTATGGCCGCCCGTTTTCGCCAGCGCCTTGCCGCACACCACCAGCCGGGGCGCCCGCGCCAAGCCCTGTTCCACGGCTTCCGCCAGGGCAAAGGGGGCGCCGCCCACATCGCGCACCGTGGTGAAGCCGCGGTCCAGCATTCCCCGCATGATCGGCAACGAGCGGAGCACGGCCATGGCGTCCGGCAGTTGTGCGTTCATCGCCAGGTTCATCATGCTCGCCACCACATGGACGTGGCAGTCGATCAGGCCGGGCATCAGCGTGCGCCCCCGGAGGTCGATGACCTCCCGGTTGTCTGCGGCCCCCGGCCTCGCCTCAACATCCCGGATCACGCCATCCTCCACGAGGACGTGCCCGGCGCGCGGCTCGGCCTGCGTGGCGTCTGTGATGGCGGCGTTCAGGAACAAGGTCTGCATGGCTCGGCTCACTCACGTTGCATCGACTGTAGGGCGGGAACGGCGAGTTGAGCGAGAGGCACCAGGCTGCCCGGGTCGACGTCGTTGTACCAGCCGCTCTCATGCAGGAGGTTCAGGACTGCGAGCACGCGCCCGTCCCATCGCACGGACAGGTTGAGCACGCTTTCGCACCCGAGCGACCAGATCAGCTCGTAGTCAAAGAACACGGCGCGGATATCGTCACGGTTGCGCCCGACATACGGCTCGCCGCGCTGCAGGACCTGCCGCATCCACGGCGAGTCGGTGATCGGCTTCGCCCCGGCAACGGGATACTCCGCCGGCATGTTGCTGTATGCCCGGCGGATCTGGCCCGCGGCCGGGTCGTGCAGCAGCACGGTGAACAGCTTGTAGCCGACCGTTTCGGCAAAAGCGTCCGCGAGGGCTTGCAAGCTGGTGCCGGGCTGGCCCGCCGCGGCCTGGGCAGCAGCGACCCCTTGCAAAGCCTGCGTCATGCTGTCCATCACGCTGCCCCCACGGGCGCCAACTCTTCGGCCGTGATGTCCTCAAGCGACCGGTTACGGGTCTTGACCCCCATGACCACCACGGCGAGCGCGCCGATCAGAAGCACCACGGTCGTCGTGCCGAACACCCCGGCAAAGCCGAAGTGCGGATACAGCCAGCCCACCAGCAGCGGTGACGCGATGGCGCCGAGGCGTCCGATGGAGGAGGCGGTCCCCATCCCGGTCGCGCGGATCTCGGTCGGAAAGATCTCCGGCGTGTAGGCATAGACTCCGGCATAGGTGCCGTTCATGAAGAACGACAGGCAGATGCCGGCCACCATCACCGTGTTGTCGGAGTGACTCAGCGCCAGGGCGATCGCGGACATCCCGCCCAGGACCATGTAGCTGGCGATGGTGGCCTGCCGCCCAATCCGCTCATTCATGTAGGCCGCCGAGAAGTAGCCCGGGATCTGCGCCAGGTAGATTGCGATTGAGTAGCCGAAGCTGCGGGTGATCGTCATGCCGCTCTCGACCAAAAGGCTCGGGATCCAGGTGAAGAAGGCGTAGTAGCTGAAGGTGATCGAGAGCCACATCAGCCAAGCCATCGCCGTGATGCGGCGCAGGCCCGGTGCCCACAGCAAGGCCAGCTTGCCGAAGAAGGAGCCTTGCGGGCCGGCCACGGCCGGCAGCACAGCGTCGGCGATGGGGCCGAGCGTGTGTCCCTCGCGCCGGGCGTCGTCCTCAATGCGCTTGAGGATCGCATCGGCCTCGGCGGAGCGGCCGACGCTTACGAGCCAGCGCGGCGATTCCGGAAGGGCGCGACGCCACCAGAGCAGCATCAGGATCGGCGTCGCGGTGAGCACCATCACCCAGCGCCAGGCGTCCGGATGCCGCGGCACGACAAAGTAGCCGAGCAGCGCCGCGCTCACGAAGCCGAACGAGAAGAAACCGGCTAGGGACCCCGTGAACTTCCCGCGGTAGCGTCCGGCTACGAACTCGGTGAGGAATGGGGCGATGATCGCAGACTCCGCACCCGTCCCCGCGCCCGCGACAACCCGGCAGGCCAGGAAAACCGGCCAGTCCTGCGTGAAGGCGCAGGCGACGGAGGCGGCGCAATATAGCACCAACGCCCACATCATGACAGCCTTGCGGCCGATCGCATCGCCGATCAGCCCGGCGAGCAGCGCGCCGAAGAAGAAGCCGACATACGTGGCGCTGCCGAGGAACCCGACTTGGATGCTGCTCAGCGACCAAGAGACGCGTAGCACCGGAAGCACGAAGGCGACGACCGCCGCGTCCAGGCCGTCGAAGGAATAACCCAGGCCGCCCATCAACAGAAGGTGCCAGTGGAACCGCGTGAATGGCAGCCTCTCGATGCGGGCGGACACGTTCGACATCTTGTATTCTATCCTTGAAGCTAAGCGTCGGCTCGCCGACCCTTGGCGGCCATGTCGCCGAGCGCACCCCAGACCCGCGCCGAACTGGTAATCGAGGCGCGTTCGGCAAGATCTGCAGCCGCGATCTGGGCCGTGCTGCGCACCGCGTGCTCGTCCACGGTTCGGACCGCGCCGTCCCGAAGCACGATCCGGCCGTCGATGACGACGAGGCTGGTTTCGTGCCCCAGGGCCGAGTAGACGATCGCCGAAACCGGGTCGTGGATCGGTGACATGAACGCACTTCGGGGATCGACAAGAGCCAGATCGGCTTTCTTGCCCACCTCGATCGAGCCGATCTCATGTCCCAGGCCCACGGCATGTGCCCCGTCGATGGTGGCCATTTCGAGTACCTTTTGGGCCGTCATGATTGTGGCATCCCGATGAAACCCCTTCTGCATCAGGGCCGCGAACTTCATCGCCTGAAACAGGCTGTGGTTGTTGCTGCTGGCCGGGCCGTCGCTGCCGAGTCCGACGGTGATCCCGGCCGCCAGCATTTCCGGGACCGGCGCGAAGCCAGACGCCAGATACATGTTGCTGCAAGGGTTGTGCGACACCTTCGTTCGATGGCGTCGCAGCAGTTCGATGTCGCCACGGCCGCATTGGACGCAATGCACGGCCAGCACGTCGGGGCCGAGGAAACCGAGGTCGCTCAGCACCTCGGTATCGGTGCGGCCATAGGCGTGCATCGAATGCTCGATCTCGAAGGGCGTCTCGGCCACGTGGACCGTGACCAGGACACCCAGTTCGTCGGCGAGCGCCCTAGTCTGCCGCAGGCTATCGGCGTCCAGCGCCCAGATCATGCACGGCGCCAGACCGACCTGCACGCGCCCGCCGGGCCGGTTGTTGGCGCGGATCAGCGCAGCCGCATCGGCGAGAGCTTGTCGCGGCGTTTCGATCAGCGGCTTCGGCACGCCGTACTGCACACCGTCGGACAGGAACCCGCGGCACACGAAGCCGCGCATCCCGGTCGCCTCATAGGCGTCGAACACGGCCTGCGTCAGGCCGGGGCGCGGATGCACGTACATGAAGTCCACCAGCGTCGTCACGCCGGAACGGATGGACTCGACGCAGCCGTGCAACGCCGCCGTATGGGCATCGGAGGCCGTGAGTTCCACGGCGGCGGGTCCCGTCATACAGGTGAACCACTGCTTCAGCACCATGTCGTCGCCCGGCCCCTTCAGCAGGGTCTGGAACAGGTGCGTGTGTGTGTTGACCATGCCCGGGATCAGGATTTGCCCGGCGGCGTCGATCACCTCGGCTCCAGGATGGGCCTCGACCAGTTGCGCCCGCGGTCCGATCGACGCAATGCGATCACCCTCGATCAGCACGCTGCCGCTGTCGAGGATGTCGCGATCGGCATTCATGGTGATCACGCAGGCATCGGCAAGGATGAAGCTCATGCTGCCTGCTCCTGCGCAGCCGCGCGGATTAGGCGCAGCACATTCGGCGGCGTGAACGGGCCGTCGCTGCTCACGCGCACCCCGAGTGGCGCGAGCGCATCGGCTACCGCCCCGGCGATTGCTCCGACGGACCCTGTGGTGCCGCCCTCGCCCGCGCCCTTCATCCCGAACGGATTGAGCGGCGACGGCGACGCCATGCTGCCCGTCACGATATGGCGCGGCATGTCGGCCGCCGTTGGCAGCAGGTAGTCGGCGAAGCTGCGCGTCTGCAGCCGGCCATGGTCGTCGTAGCGCAACGCTTCGAACATGGTCCCGCCAAGCCCTTGCGCGATGCCGCCGATCACCTGCCCCTCGACGATCATCGGGTTGATGACCGTGCCGCAATCATGCACCACGGCGTAGCCCGTGATCTCGGTCTCGCCGGTCTCCGGGTCGATCTCGACCGTGCAAACATGGGCCGCATTGGCGAAGGCGATGCCGGGCACTTGGTAATGTATGGTTTCGTCAAGATTGAACGAGGCGATGCCGCCGGGCATCGTATTCCAGGCCGTCGTCCGGCCGGCGATGGCCGCGAGGGACACGCTGGCGCCGGAACTGGCGCGGGCCTCGCCTTCGGCCCAGTGCACGTCGCCTTGCGCTGCCTGCAGCATCTCGGCAGCGACGACCAGGGCCTTCTCCTTGACCTTGCGGGCGGCAAGCCGGGCAGCCGCCCCGGCGATCGGTCCGCCGCGGCTGGCGAACGTGCCCACGCCATCGGGCACGACGTCGGTGTCGCCATGACGTACGAGGATCCGGTCGATCCCGATCTCAAGCTCGTCCGCGACGAGTTGCGAAATCGCGGTCGCGGTCCCCTGGCCGTGCGGCGATGCCCCCGTGAGGACGGTGACCTTGCCGCTGCCGTCGACCCGCACATGACCCGTCTCGTAGGGTCCGATCGCCGTCTCCTCGACGAAGCAGGCAATGCCGGCGCCCGGAAGCCTGCCGCGCGCCCGGACCTCGGCGTCCCGTGCCGTCCGGTCGGCCCACCCGGCGAGGGCGAGAGTCCGGTCCAGGCACCCGGGGTAGTCGCCGCTGTCGTAGACCACCGGGCCGGCCAGCACGATGGCGGTGCCACGGTCGCTGGGCATGTCCGCCGGCGTCAACATGTTGCGCTTGCGCAGTTCCACCCGGTCGATCCCCATTTCGCGGGCGATGCGGTCCATGGTCAATTCCATGCAGAGCACGGCCTGCGGATGACCTGCGCCGCGGTACACCGCAAGCGGCGTCTTGTTGGTCACGACCGAATGGGATTCGGCGCGGTAGTTGGGAATCCGGTACGGGCCGCGCAGCATGGCTGACGAGATCGAGGCGGGCGTCACCGACAAGGTGGCCGCCGCCGCGCCGTTGTCGGTGATCGATCGGAGCGTCACGGCGGTGACGATCCCCTCGGCGTCCACGGCTGCACGCACCTCGTGGACCTGCTCGCGGGCGTGGGTGGTGGCGGCGAAGTGCTCCTCCCGGCTCTCGATCCACTTCACCGGGCGTCCGAGCTTGCGGGCGGCCACGACGGCCAGCGCCTCTTCGGGGTAGAACTCGCACTTCACCCCGAAGCCGCCGCCCACGTCCGGCGCCACCACGCGGATGTCGGCTTCCGGCAGCTCCAGCACTCCAGCCAGGAAGCCGCGCAGCAGATGGGGAAACTGGGTCGAGCTGGTCAGGGTGATGCGCCCGCCCTGTCCCGTGGGGTCGGCGAGGACGCCGCGCGTTTCCATGGGCGCCGCGACGTAGCGGTGGATCCGGAAGGTATCCGCGACCACCCGGTGAGCGCTGGCGAAAGCCGCCTCAACGTCGCCCACCTGTTGGCGGCAGGTATGGATGACGTTGCTGCCAAGGTCGGGATAAAGCGCGTCGGCCTGGACCCCGGCCGCCTGCTCGGCGTCGAGCAAAGGGGCAAGCTCCGCGAGGTCGAGGGTGACGAGGCGTGCCGCCTGCGCGGCCATCCATGGATCGTCGGCGATCACGACGGCGACCGCTTCGCCGGCAAAACGCACCCGGTCGATGGGCAGCATCCGCTGCGTTGCGGCTTTGCCAGGGCCAATGAGGTCGATGGACGGCAGCTTCCCGTAGGCCGCAACCTCCTGCCCCGTGAGCACGAGGCGCACCCCCCGCGCTGCCTTTGCCGCTTCAATTTCTACGCGGTTGATCGTGGCGTGGGCCACGGGCGAGCGGACGACGGCCATGTGCAGCATGCGAGGCGCTTCGAGATCGGCCACGAAGCGCGCCTGGCCGAGCAGCAGCCGCGCGTCTTCCAACCTGGGGACCGGGGTCCCGACCAAACGGCTTGCGGCCATGTCAGCGTTCTCCCGCGTTGGCGACCGAACGCAACGCGTCCGTGATGTTGCGGTAGCCGGTACAGCGGCAGAGATGCCCTTGCATCGTGGCGGCGATCTCGGCCTCGGTCGCGCGGGGCGAGCGCCGGAACAGCGCCACCGCGGACATGATGAACCCGGGCGTGCAGAAGCCGCATTGCAGGGCATGGTGGGCGCGAAAGGCGGCCTGGACGGGGTGAAGGCTCTCGGGCGTGCCGACGCTTTCGACCGTCTCGATTGCCGCCCCGTCCGCCTGCACGGCCAGGACAAGGCAGGCGCGGACAGGCTCGCCGTCGAGCAGAACGGTGCAACTGCCGCAAGCACCGGTGCCGCAGCCGACATGCGTCCCGGTCAGACGCAGCTCGTCGCGCAGCAGCTCCGTCAGCAGCAGCCTGGGCTGCAGCGTGCATTCGGTGCGTTGGCCGTTGACCGTGAGCTCGATGGACGCTGTGGCCGAGGTCATGCCGAGGGCTCCCCGAGTTGGGCAACCGCCCGGCACGCTGCCCGGCGGATCAGGACGGGGAGCACGTCGAGCGCATAGGCGGCCTCGGGCAGTTCGTCGGAAGGCTGCAGCGAGGCGGTGACATCGGCGAGCCGTGCGGACACCTCGGCGACTGGATGCCCCGCAATGGACATTTCATGCTCTGCGCAGCGCGCCGGAACACCCGTGATGCCGCCTGCCACAATCCGTGCGTCGCCGATCAGGCCGCTCGCCTCGATTTGCAGGTGAACCGCCACGCAGCAGAGCGGCGGCGCCCCGGCCGGAGCCGCAACCTCGGCGAAAGCGCCCGCCGTTCGGCCAGCCGCACCCAAGGGAATGCGCAGTTCGGTCACGAGTTCGCCCGCGCCGGGTGCGGTCCGATGCGGGCCGAGGAAAAAGTCATGCGCGCCGACCATGCGTTCGCCCTTGAGGCTGCGCACCACCAAACTGGCGCCGAGCGCCACGACCGCGACGGGCAGCTCGCTGTTGGGACTGCCACGGACGAGGTTGCCGACGAGCGTTCCCCGGCTGCGGATCGCCGCCGATCCTACGGACAGCAGCGCCTCGGCGAGGAGGGGGGCGGACGTCGCAATCTCCGGGATCATGAGCGAGCCGAGGGTGGCCGCTGCGCCGATCGAGAGGTATTCCGGCATCAAGTACACCCGGCGAAGCTCTGCGAGACGGCTGATGTCCACGAGCAGATCCGCGGTGATGGTGCGATCGGCCAATAGGGGCACAAGGCTCTGACCGCCTGCCAGCGGCATTGCGCCGGCTCGGCTTAGGAGGCCAAGCGCTTCGCCCATCGATGCGGGCCGCGCGTAGTCAAAATCGCTCGGGATCATGGAGGAACTCCAACAAACCTGCTTCCATTTACGGGATCCTCGCAAGTCTTGTACCATGTCGCGGTAGGTGCCAGCCATTGAGGGTGCACTTCACCATCCGCTGCGGCGTTGTTGCGGTCGGCATCCGGTCGAGGCGGTTCTGTTGCAAATGGC
>CAZZWN010000155.1:0-8643 GCA_964657765.1 uncultured Acetobacteraceae bacterium | reverse complement strand
AACTGCCAATGGGCCGTGTTCCTGCGCAACCATGACGAGCTGACGCTCGAGATGGTGACGTCCGGCGAGCGCGACTACCTTTGGAACACCTACGCCGCCGACCGCCGCGCCCGCATCAACCTCGGCATTCGCCGCCGGCTGGCGCCGCTGCTGGAGCACGATCGCCGCCGGGTCGAGCTGATGAACGGCCTGTTGCTCTCGATGCCCGGCACCCCCGTCATCTACTATGGCGACGAGATCGGCATGGGCGACAACATCTTCCTGGGCGACCGGGACGGCGTGCGGACGCCCATGCAGTGGTCGATGGACCGCAACGGCGGTTTCTCACGCGCCGACCCGGCCCAGCTCGTGCTGCCCCCGATCATGGACGCCAACTACGGCTTCCAAGCGGTCAACGTCGAGGCGCAGTCCGCCAACCCGCACTCGCTGCTCAACTGGACCCGGCGCATGCTGGCAGTCCGGCGGCGCCATCAGGCGTTCGGCCGCGGCACGCAGCGGTTCCTTTATCCGGGCAATCGCAAGATCCTCGCCTACCTCCGCGAATGGACCGCCGAGGACGGCTATCACGAGACGATCCTGTGCGTAAGCAACCTGTCCCGCACCGCGCAGGCGGTCGAGCTGGACCTTTCGGCGTTCGCCGGGCGAGTGCCGGTCGACATCGTCGGCGGCTCGGTGTTCCCCCCGGTCGGACAGTTGACGTATCTGCTCACCTTGCCAGCCTATGGCTTCTTCTGGTTCCTGCTGGCGGCCGAGGCGCAGTTGCCCTCGTGGCACTCGGCCCCGCCGGAACCGCTACCGGAGTATGCGACCTTGGTTATGCGTGCGGGCCTCGCCGACATCCTCAACCCCCAGGGCCGCGCCGTGCTGGAGCGGGAGGCGCTGCCGGCCTACTTGCCGAAGCGGCGTTGGTTCGCCTCCAAGACCGAACGGCTGGAGGGAGTGCGCCTCGCCTACGCCGTGCCGCTTCCTGGCACTGGCGGCAGCGTGATGTTCGCCGAGGTCGAGGCCGCCCTGCCCGGCCGGACCGAGCGCTACGTATTGCCATTGGGCGTCGCCTGGGAAGATGAGACCGCGGGGGCGCTCGCGCAGCAGTTGGCGCTCACCCGGGTCCGCCGTGGCGCGCGGGTCGGCTACTTGACCGACGCCTTCGCAGTAGACGCAATGGCCCGCGGCATGATCACCGCCATCCAGGAAAGCGCCGTGACGCCGTTGTCGCATGGCGAGCTGCGTTTCGTGCCGTCCTCGCCGATGGCGACGCTTGAACTTGCGCCCGATGCCGAGATCCGCCGCCTGTCGGCCGAGCAGTCCAACTCGTCGCTGATTGTCGGCGACGCGCTGGTGCTGAAGCTTGTGCGCCGGGTGCTGGCGGGGGTGCATCCCGAGGCCGAGATGACAGGCTATTTGACCGAGCGCGGCTTCGGCAACACCGCCCCGCTGTTCGGCGAGGTCGTTCGCGTCGACGACGACGGCACGCCGCATACCGTCGGGCTGGCCCAAGGTTTCGTGCGCAACCAGGGCGACGGCTGGACCTACACGCTCGACTTCCTGGCCCGCGTGGTCGAGGACGCGGCGCTGACCGGCCAGGCGTTCCACGGCGAGGACGCCGGAGTGGATGCGACGGACCTGTTCGAGGCCTATGACGTGTTCGCCTCCGCGATCGGCAAGCGGCTCGGCGAGCTGCACGCGACGCTGTCGCAGCCGACCGACCTGCCAAGCTTCGCGCCCGAGCCGGTGGACGACGCGATCCTGGCCGAGTGGGCCGAGGGCGCCGTCGAGCAGATCGAGAGCGCCCTTGCGGCCCTTCGCAGCGTCAAGGAATGGCCGGACGCCACTGTGGCACACCAAGCCGAGACGTTGCTGAAACATGCCGATGCACTGCCGAAGGCGGCAGCGCGGCTGTCCAAGCAGGGGCGCGGTGCGCTTTCGACCCGGGTGCATGGCGACTTCCATCTTGGACAAGTGCTGGTCGTGCAGGGCGACGCCTACATCATCGATTTCGAGGGCGAGCCGGCGCGGACCATGGAGCAGCGCCGGGCGAAATCATGCGCGCTGCGCGACGTCGCCGGGCTGTTGCGGTCGTTCGACTACGCGGCGGCTGCGGCGGCGCCGGGCCGGGTGGCGGCGTCGGAACAGGCCAGCGAGCGGCGTCAAGCCATCCTGCAGCAATTCCGCAACCGCGCATCGCATGCGTTCCTCGAGGCCTACGGCGCCGTGCTGGCCGCCGCCGAGCCGCGCTGGGTCTCGTCCGAGGCGGAGCCGGCGCTGCTCGACCTGTTCCTGCTGGAAAAGGCCGCCTACGAAATCAAGTATGAGGCGGCGAACCGGCCGACCTGGATCGGCATCCCGCTCGGCGGCCTGTATCGCATCGCCGAGCGTTTGCTGGCGCTGGAGACCGCGGCGTGAGCATGCCTGACGCCGGCGCTATCGAGGCAATCGTCCACGCCCGTCACGGCGACCCTTTCGCGGTGCTCGGCCCGCACGACACGGCGGATGGCTGGGAAATCCGCACCTTCCTGCCCGGCGCGGAGGGCGCGTCCGTGCTCGACCGTGCCACCGGACAGGTGCTCGGCACGCTGCAGCGCCTGCACCCCGACGGGTTTTGGGCCGGCACGATCCCGACGCACACGCCTTACACACTGCGGTTCGAGACGCCGCTCGGCCCCTATGAGACCGCCGACGCCTACGCGTTTCCGCCAACGCTCGGCCCGCTTGACCTGCATCTACTCGCCGAGGGCCGCCACCGCGACCTGGGCCATGTGCTGGGCGCGCACGTGTCGGAGATGGACGGCGTCCCCGGCGTGCGCTTCGCCGTCTGGGCGCCGAATGCCAGCCGCGCCGCGGTGGTGGGCGACTTCAATTTCTGGGACGGCCGCCGGCATCCAATGCGCCGGCACAGCGGAGCCGGCGTCTGGGACCTGTTCATCCCGGGCATCGCGGCCGGCGCCATCTACAAGTACGAACTGCTGGGCCCGAACGGCGAGCCACTGCCGCAAAAGGCCGACCCGGTTGCCTGGGCGGCCGAGCTTCCGCCCAAGACCGGGTCGATCGTCGCCTCTGCCGCCGAGTGGCGCTGGACCGACGCGGCCTGGATGCAGCGCCGGGCCGCTGCGCAGTCGCCCGCAGCCCCGATCGCCACCTATGAGGTCCACGCGGCCTCATGGCTGCCCGCCTCGGTCGAGGGTGGCCCGGGCTGGGCGGCGCTGGCGGACCGGCTGGCGCCCTACTGCGCCGGCATGGGCTTCACCCACATCGAACTGCTGCCGATCATGGAGCATCCGTTCGGCGGCTCCTGGGGCTATCAGCCGCTTGGCCAGTTCGCGCCGAGTTCGCGCCTTGGCCCGCCGGAGGCCTTTGCCGCCTTCGTCGACCGCTGCCATCTGATGGGCATTGGCGTCATCCTCGACTGGGTGCCGGCGCATTTCCCGACCGACGCGCATGGCCTCGCCCGCTTCGACGGCACCGCGCTTTATGAGCACGCGGACCCGCGCGAGGGCTTCCACCAAGACTGGAACACCTACATCTTCAACCTCGGCCGCAACGAGGTGCGCGGCTTCCTGATCGCCAGCGCGCTATTCTGGCTCGAGCACTACCATGCGGACGGGCTGCGCGTGGATGCCGTCGCGTCCATGCTGTATCGCGACTACAGCCGCCAGCCCGGCGAGTGGGTGCCGAACCAATACGGCGGCCGGGAAAACCTGGAGAGCGTCTCGTTCCTGCAGGAACTCAGCCGCGCGGTGAACGAACGCTGCCCCGGCGCGCTGCTGATCGCCGAAGAAAGCACCGCCTGGCCCGGCGTCACCCGCACGGCCGACGAGGGCGGGCTCGGCTTCCATTTCAAGTGGAACATGGGCTGGATGCACGACACCCTGCACTACATGGCCGAGGATCCGATCAACCGCCGCTACCATCACGACGAGATCACGTTCGGGCTGATCTACGCCTTTTCCGAGCGGTTCACCCTGCCGCTGTCGCACGACGAGGTCGTCTACGGCAAAGGCTCGCTAATTCGCAAAATGCCCGGCGACACTTGGCAGAAATTCGCCAACTTGCGCGCCTACTTAGCGTTCATGTGGACCTATCCCGGCAAGAAACTGCTGTTCATGGGGTGCGAGTTTGCGCAGGATCGCGAGTGGAACCACGACACGGGCCTCGACTGGGACCTGCTGGACAACCCGCAGCACCTCGGCATGCAGACGCTGATGCGCGACCTGAACGGCGCATACCGGACCATCCCGGCGCTGCATCAGGGCGACTGCGACCCGCGCGGCTTCCAGTGGGTCGTCGTCGGCGATCGCACCAACTCGGTGTTCGCGTACCTGCGGAACCCCATCGACGGCGGCCCGGCGGCGCTGGTCATATGCAACTTCACCCCAGCGCCGCAATACGGCTACCGCATCGGCGTGCCGCATGAGGGCGCGTGGAGCGAGGTGCTGAATTCCGATGCCAGCGGTTACGGCGGATCGAACGTCGGCAACGGCGGCGCAATCCAGGCCGAGGCCCTGCCGTCGCACGGCTTCTCCAGCTCGCTCTCCCTCACCTTGCCGCCTCTGGCAACCCTCATTTTGCAGGCCTGACCGAATGCGATACGCGCACCCCCTTCCGTTCGGCGCGACCTTGCTGCCCGACGGCCAAACCCGGTTCCGGCTCTGGGCGCCGTCGAGCTCCTCTGTGTCGCTGGAGCTGGACGGCCAGGCGCCGACGCCCATGCAGGCGACCGAGGGCGGCTGGCACGAACTCGTGTCGGCAGCACGGCCGGGCGCCCGCTACCGCTACCGGGCGCAGGACGGCCTGGTCGTGCCGGACCCCGCATCCCGCCTGCAGGGCCCCGATGTGCATGATCCAAGCATCGTCGCCGATGCTTCGACCTATGAATGGCGCAACACGGCATGGCAGGGCCGGCCATGGCACGAGGCGGTGGTCTACGAAGTCCACGCTGGCGTGCTGGGCGGTTTCTCGGGCATCCGGCAACGCTTGCCGGAGCTGCGCCGCCTGGGCGTCACCGCGATTGAAATCATGCCGATCGCCGACTTCCCCGGCGGCCGCAACTGGGGCTACGACGGCGTGCTGCCGTTCGCACCCGACACCGCCTACGGCACCCCCGACGAGCTGAAAGCGCTGATCGACGAGGCGCACGGCATGGGCCTGATGGTCATGCTCGACGTCGTCTACAACCATTTCGGCCCCGATGGCGCCTATTTGCACGCGTACGCGAAATCGTTCTTCCGCGAGGATATCTCGACCCCCTGGGGCGCCGCCATCGACTTCCGGCGCCCGGAGGTATGCGAGTACTTCACCCAGAATGCGCTGTATTGGCTGATGGAGTATCGCTTCGACGGCCTGCGCTTCGATGCGGTGCATGCGATCTCGGAGGAGAGCTTTCTCCGCGACCTCGCCCACGCCATCCGCGCCGGGGTCGAGCCGGGCCGCCATGTGCATCTGGTGTTGGAACACGAGAACAACCGCGCCGCCCTGCTGCGCACCGGCCCCGACGCCGAGGGTTTCGACGCGCAGTGGGCCGACGACTTCCACCATTGCATGCACGTGCTGCTGACCGGCGAGAGCGAGGGCTACTACGAGGATTTCCAGGATGCGACGGCGCTGCTGGCGGACTGCATGACGAGCGGTTTCGCCTACCAGGGCCAGATGTCGCCGCATCTCGGCCGTCCGCGCGGCGAGCCCAGCGGGCACCTGCCGACGACCGCGTTCGTCATCTGCCTGCAGAACCACGACCAGATCGGCAACCGCGCCATGGGCGAGCGGCTGACGACGCTTGCCGACCCGCAGGCGCTCCGCTCCGCGACGGCGCTGCTGCTGCTCAGTCCGTTCGTGCCGATGCTGTTCATGGGCGAGGAGTATGCCGCCCGCAACCCGTTCCTGTTCTTCACCAGCCACAACGAGGATCTCGCGAAGCTGATCCGCGAGGGCAGGCGCTCAGAGTTCAAACACTTTGCGGCGTTCCAGGACGAGGAGCGGCGCAAGGCGATTCCCGATCCGAACGCGCCCTCGACCTTCGACGCTTCGGTCGTCGACCAGGCCGACCCTGCCATGTTCACCTTCGTGCAGGACCTGCTGGCGCTGCGGGCAACGCACATCGTGCCGGGCATCCCGGGCTGCCGCAGCGTGGATGTGAACGTGCTGGCGCCGGGCGCATTGCGGGCGGAGTGGCGGCTCGGCAACGGGCGGCTGCTGGCGATCACGCTGAACCTTGGCCAGGCGGCGGCGTCCGCCAGCGCGGCTGACGACGGCGTGGTGTTCGCGCATCCCGCGGGGACCGGTGTGGCCGCCTTGCCGCCGGGCAGCATCGTCGTGCAAGTGACGCCCGCATGAGCGACGAGCCGCTCATCCGATTGGCGGAGGCGGCCGGGATCTCACCGCGGTGGAAGGATTTCCACGGCGAGTGGCACGACGTTGCTCCGGAGACGCTGCGCGTGGTGCTGGCAGCGCTGGGCCTGCCAGCCGCGACGGATAATGAGGTGGAGGACAGCCTTGCGGGGTTGACCGGCGCGGCCTCGACCCTGCCGCCGCTGATGACGGCGCAGATTGGCGAGCCCATTCCGCTCACGACCGCTCCGGACCGGTATCGGTTGACCCTGGAGGATGGCACGGTCCGAGAGGATATGGCCGGGGAACGCGACGGTTATGCCCTGCTGCCGCCGATCGAGAGGCCCGGCTACCATCGCCTATCGATCGGCGGGCGCGAGACGACGTTGGCGGTTGCGCCGCGCCGCTGCTTCACCATCGAGGACGCGGTTCCGGGCGGCCATCCCTGGATATTGGCCGTGCAGCTCTATGCGCTGCGCCGGCCCGGCGACGCTGGCCTGGGGGACTTCGCCGCCCTGCAGGACCTGATCGGGCCAGCCGCCGCACTCGGTGCAGCCGGCATCGCTATTAGCCCGGTGCACGCGCAGTTCGCCGCCGATCCCGACCGTTTCAGCCCGTATTCGCCATCGAGCCGCATGCTGCTCAACGTGCTGCACACCGCGGTCGACGTGCCCGCCGACGCGGAGACGCAGCGGCTTGAAGCCGCCGACCTCATCGACTGGCCGGCGGCAGGGCGCAAGCGTCTGGCGGCGTTGCGCGCCATGTTCGAAGCCGCTACGCCGGCGACGCTGGCCGAGTTCGAGGCCTACCGCGCCGAGCAGGGCGATATCCTCGAGACGCACGCCCGGTTCGAGGCTCTGCACGGCCATCTGTTCAGCGCCGACCAGGGCCTCTGGCACTGGCGCACCTGGCCGAAGCAGTATCGCGACCCGCATGACCCGGCGGTTGCCGAATTCGCCCGGGATCACGCGTCCGAGGTCGCCTTTCATGCTTTCATGCAATGGCAGGCCGACCGCAGCCTCGCCGCCGCGCAGCACGCCGCGCAGGCCGCCGGCATGCCGATCGGCCTGATCGCGGACCTCGCAGTCGGCGCTGATTCCGGCGGGAGCCACTGTTGGAGCCGTCAGGCGGAGACGTTGATCGGCCTCTCCGTCGGCGCGCCGCCGGATCTGCTGAGTCCCGATGGGCAGAACTGGGGTCTCGCGGCCTTCTCGCCCCGCGGCCTCGCGCTGAATGGGTTCGGCGCCTATTTGGAGATGCTGCGGAGCGCCATGCGCCATGCTGGCGGCGTCCGCATCGACCATGCACTCGGCCTGGCCCGGCTCTGGGTGGTGCCGGATGGCGCTTCGGCGCGCGACGGCGCCTACATCGCCTTTCCGATCGACGATATGCTGCGGCTGATTGCGCTGGAGTCGCACCGGCACCGTGCGATCGTGCTGGCCGAGGACCTCGGCACCATCCCCGACGGGTTCCAGGAACGGCTGGAGGCCGCCGCCATGCTCGGCATGCGGGTCCTGTGGTTCGAGCGGGACAACGACCGCTTCACCTCGCCCCGCGATTGGACCCAGGGCGCGGTGGCGATGACGAGCACGCACGACCTGCCGACGATGGCGGGCTGGTGGTGCGGCCGCGACCTCGAATGGCGCGGGAAGGTCGGCGCGCTCGGCGACGACGCCAACCAGCGGCATGAGGCGGAGCAGCGGGTCCGCGACCGCGCCGCGCTGTGGGACACGATGCGCGACAGCGGCGCTGGGGATGATGGCCAGCCCGACCCAAACCAGGCCGACCGAATTGCCGATGCCGCCATGCGCCATATCGGCGGCGCAGCCTGCAAGCTGGTCGTCGTGCCGATCGAGGACGCCCTCGCCTTGCCGGAGCAGCCCAACCTGCCCGGCACGCTCGACCAACATCCGAATTGGCGCCGACGCCTGCCCGGCCCCGCGAGCGCCCTGCTCGACACCCCAGCCGTGGCAGCCCGGATCACCGGCCTCGCCGACGCCAGGAAGCAACCTAGAAAGCCACAATGAAACGCCTCTCCTCGACCGCCCGCCTGCAATTTCACCGCGAGTTCACTCTCGATCATGCGACGGCACTGGTGCCGTACTACTCGAAGCTCGGCATCAGCCATTTGTATGCGTCGCCGCTACTGACGGCACGGGCCGGATCGACGCATGGTTATGACATCGTCGACCACAACACGATCAACCCCGAGTTGGGCGGCGAAGACGCGCTGCGGCGGCTGGTGGCGGAGTTGCGGGCGCATGAAATGGGCCTGATCCTCGACATCGTGCCGAACCACATGGGCGTGGGCGGCAACGACAA
>CAZZWN010000154.1:0-8654 GCA_964657765.1 uncultured Acetobacteraceae bacterium | reverse complement strand
CACCCACGCGACGATAACGCACCTGCAACGCGCCCCGGCTATTGCGCCGGGGCGGTCAGGCCAGCGCGCGTTCGCGTTCCTTGCGGGTGAACACCATCGTGCCGTCGTCCACGCGGCCATACCGCATCGCGACCAGGTCGCGCGCATAGTTCTGGTGCAGCTTCCACGGCTTCGTCGTGCCCTGCCGAGGCAGGATCTCGCTGGCGCGCTGGACATAGCCCGACGAGAAGTCGAGGAACGGCATCTCCGCCACCTCCTCCGTCTTGGTGGGCGTGCAGACCTGCACGCCGCGGCGGTCCATGTATTGCAGCAGTCGGCACACGTACGCGCTCGTCAGGTCGGCTTTCAGGGTCCACGAGGCATTGGTGTAGCCGAACGCTGCGGCCAGGTTGGGGATGCCGCTAAACATCATGCCCTTGTAGCTCATCGTACGGGCCAGGTTGATGCGCGCGCCGTCGACCAGGACCTCCACGCCGCCAAGCAGGATCATTTTCAGCCCGGTCGCAGTCACCACGACGTCTGCCGCCAGCTCCTTTCCAGACGCCAACCGCAGGCCGTCCGGCGTGAAGGTCTCGATCGTGTCTGTCACGATGGACGCGGTTCCCTTCCGCAACGACTTGAACAGGTCGGAATCCGGCACCAGGCAAAGGCGCTGGTCCCAAGGGTTGTAGCGCGGGGTGAAATGCGTCGCGACGTCGTAGTCCGGACCAAGATGCGCACGGACGCCTTTCAGCACGCCGGCCTTGAACTTCTCCGGCTTTTTTCGGGCCAAATTGAAAAAGAACATCGTCAGTAGCACGTTGCGCCAACGAGTGATGCCGTAGGCGAGCTTACTCGGCAGCTTGCGGCGCAGCCAGTTGGCGAACGCGTCCTCCGCCGGGCGTGACACGATGTAGGTCGGCGAACGCTGCAGCATCGTGACATGGGCGGCGGTCTGCGCCATCGCGGGCACGAGCGTGACCGCTGTCGCGCCGCTGCCGATCACCACTACCTGCTTGCCGGTATAGTCGAGGCCAGCGGGCCAGAACTGCGGATGCACCATTTGGCCGCGATAACCAGCAACCCCCGGGAAATCAGGCGTGTAGCCGCCGGAATAGTCGTAATAACCGGTGCAGGTGAACAGGAATCCGCAGGTGAAACGCACGGGGGTGCGGTCTTCGCCCTGCTCGGCCTCGACGGTCCACAGCGCATCGGCGGTCGACCAGGCGATCCGCTTGACGGTGTGCTTGAAGCGGATCTTGCTGTCGACCCCATAGGCCGCAGCCGTCTCGCGCACGTAGTTCAGGATGGCGGGACCGTCCGCGATCGCCTTCGCCTCTTTCCAAGGCCGGAACGAGTAGCCGAGCGTATACATGTCCGAATCGGAGCGGATGCCAGGGTAGCGGAACAGGTCCCAGGTGCCGCCGATCGTCTCACGCGCCTCCAGCAATGCGACCGACTTGCCGGGGCAGCGCATCGCGAGGTGGCAAGCAGCGCCTATGCCGGACAGCCCGGCACCGATGATGAGGACGTCGAGATGCTCGATGCTGTTGGTCATCCTTGCAAGATAAGTGCGCGATTGCTGCCCGGCAACTCCGCCAGAATTGCCGAACAGGGCCGGCGGACCACGACTTGCCGCAAGGCTCGGGCCGCTCAAGATCGGGCAGCGTCAGGCAGGGCGCCTACGCATAGGCGTAAGGCCCGCCGGCCCTCAACGCCGCCTGATACGCAGGCTGTGCATGGATGCGCGCCAGCCATGCCCGGAGCCGTTCGTTGCCGCCGAGCCCGCCGCGGCTCGCAGCCGCCTCAATGGGGAAGCTCATCATCACGTCGGCGGCGGTGAACTCGTCACCGGCGAACCACGGGCCGCGACCCAGTTCGGCCTCCATCAGCGCCAAATGCGCGTCCAGCATCGGGCGGAGATAGCCCTTCTGCACACCGCTGCCGATCATCTTGGCGATCGGGCGGATCAGCGCCGGCGTGCGCTTGGGCATCTCGTTGAACAGCAGCGTCATCACCAGCGGCGGCATGGCCGAACCCTCGGCGAAGTGCAGCCAATAGGTGTAGCGCAGCCGCTCCTCGGTGCCGGCGGATGGGATCAGCCGGCCCTGCCCGAACTCGCCGACAAGATACTCCACGATTGCGCCGGTTTCGGCGACGGTGCGGGGGCCGTCGGTGATGACGGGCGACTTGCCGAGCGGATGCACGGCGCGGAGAGCGGCCGGCGCCAGCAGCGTCTTGGCGTCCCGCTCGTAGCGTTTCACCTCGTAGGGGACGCCCAGCTCCTCCAATAGCCAGATCACCCGCTGCGAGCGGGAGTTGTTGAGGTGATGGACCGTCAGCATGGCGCAGGCCACGGCAACGCCGTTGGCGGCGTCATGGCATTGCCGCAGCCGCGCCCAGCGGCTCCATGCCGCTCTCGGCGATGACCCCGGCCGCCGCCGGCGAGGCGAGGAAACGGATCAGCGCCCCGGCCGCCTCCGGCTCGTGGCTGCTGGACAACACGCCGGCGGAGAACACCGTCACCTGCTGCAGCCCAGGCGGCAGCGGGCCAACCAGGTCGATCCCCTCGATGGGCCGTAGCTCGCTGATCTGCTGGAAGCCGATCTCGGCGTCGCCGCGCGCCACGACGGCGCCGACCGGCTCGGCTGGGATCATCCGCGCCTTGCCCGCCATTTCGTCGGCGATGCCCATGCGCTTGAACATCTCGTTCTGGATGTATACGCCGCTGGCGCTGTCGGAGTAGGCGATCGACTTGGCGGCAAGCAGGGTGCGCCGCAGCCCGTCGACGCTGGCGATGTCCGGCCGGGGCGCGCCGGCCCGCACGACGACGCCGATGCCGGATTGCGCGAGGTCGACCCGGCTTGCTGCCGACACCTTGCCCTGGTCGACAAGCTGATTGAGTGCGTAGCCGACCATGATCACCACATCGATCGGCTCGTTGCGCGCGAGTCGGGCAGGCACGGCGTCCGTCGTCTGCCCCATCGACGGTCCCCAGCCGATGACGAGGGTGTTGCCGGTCTTGCGCTCGAACTCGGGGGCGAGCGCGCGGTAGGCGGCGGCGAACCCGCCGGAGCTTATGACGTGGATCTCGGCCGCCTGAACGGCGCTGGATATGAGGACGAAGGCTGCGCAGCCGAACGCAGCAACCCTGGTTATGAATGGCCGCCAATGATGCATGCGGGCTAGGCCGATAGGCCTTCGGCGGCGGCGACCCGGGTGCTGCCCTCGCGATAGATCAGCAACGTCGCAACCAGCCCGCAAGCGCCGCCGAACGCCATCCAGAATGCCGGCGCGGCGCCGTTGCCCGTCAGCTTGATCAGCGAGGTCGAGATCAGCGGCGTCAACCCGCCGAACAGCGCGGTCGCGAGCGAGTAGGCCAGCGAGAACCCCGCCGTGCGCACGCTGGCCGGCACGATCTCGGTCAGCGCCACGACCATCGCACCGTTATAGGCGCCATACAGGAACGACAGCCACAGCAGCGTGACCAGCATGTTGGCGAACGATGGATTGCCGACGAGCCAGGAAAGCGCCGGGTAGGCGGTGAGCAGCGTCAGGGCGGAGAACAGCAGCAGGATGGGCCGCCGGCCGATGCGGTCGGACAATGCCCCCATCACCGGCAGCCAGATGAAGTTCGACAGGCCGACGCAGAAGGTGACGATGAGGTTGTCGGTGTCGGACAGCTTCAGCACGGTCTTGCCGAAAGTCGGGGTGTAGACCGTGATGGTGTAGAACGAGATCGTGGTCATCGCCACCAGCAGCATCCCCAAGACGACGATCCGCCAGTTGCGGGCGAGCGAGGCGAAGGTCTCCTGAAGCGTCGGTCGGTGCTTGCGGGCGAGAAACTCCGGCGTTTCTTCAAGCGAGCGGCGGATGTAGAACAGGAACGGGATGATCATGCAGCCGATGAAGAACGGGATGCGCCAGCCCCAGGCCGATACTTCGGCGGGCATCAGGAACCGGTTGACGAGGAAGCCGATGATCGCCGCGAACATAATGGCGACCTGCTGGCTGCCGGACTGCCACGAAACCCAAAACCCCTTATGGCCCGGCGTCGCCATCTCCGACAGATAGACCGAGACGCCGCCCAGCTCGACGCCGGCGGAAAAGCCCTGCAGCAGCCGTCCGATCAGCACGAGCACCGGTGCCAGCAGGCCAATGGTCTCGTAGCCCGGCACGAAGGCTATCAGGATGGTGCCGCAGGCCATGATCGAGAGCGTGGTGATCAGCCCTTTGCGGCGGCCGATGCGGTCGACATAGGCCCCCAGGAACACCGCGCCGAGCGGCCGCATGAGGAACGCGGCGCCGAAGGCCATGAAGGTGAACATGAGCGAGGCGAACTCGCTATCGGCCGGGAAGAAGGCCTTGGCGATGTAGGTGGCGTAGAAGCCGAACAGGAAGAAGTCGAACATCTCGAGAAAATTGCCGCTCGTGACCCGGAGCACGGTGGCAACCTTCGAGCGCGGGGCATCGCTGGTCATAAGCTCGGCCATGTTTCCCTCCTGTTTCCCTTTTGCGCGGAACTTGAACTGTTCCGACCTGGGGCAAGCATGCGCTGGAACGGGCAGGCGTGGGAAGATGCCATGGCGGGCTGCCCTCCGGGCATTGCGGCCCGGGCCGGCCAGAGTATACACAGCCGCCAATCCAGAGTTTAAGATAATGCGCAGCGCCGGGCACAGGGCGCGCATCAAGTTAAGGGAACGTTAAGTGACACATCCAAGCCGGCGCCGCTCTCCAGCCCTCGCCATCGCCGCCCTCGCCATCGGCGCGCTGCAGCACAGCGGCCCGGCCATCGCCGCCGACCCGATCCGCATCGGCGTCATCGCCGAGGTCGCCGCGATCTCGGGCGTCGCCATCCCCAATGCCGCCCAGCTCGCCGCCGACGAGATCAACGCAGCCGGCGGCGTGGATGGCCGCAAGATCGAAGTCGTCACCTACGACGACCACAATTCCTCGGCCGACGCGGTCCGCGCGTTCCAGCGGGCGGCGAACCAGGACAAGGTCAACGTCGTCATCGCGAGCTACGTCAGCGAGGTCGTGCTGGCGCTGGAGCCTTGGTCGGGCCGGCTGAAGATGCCGCTCATCACGCCCGGCGCCGCCAGCAACGAGATCAGCCTCGCCGTCCATAAGGACTACGAGCGCAACAAATACGCCTTCCACGGCTACCTGACCTCGGCGGCATTGGCGCTATCGGTGTGCGACGCCGCCAAGGACCTGCTGGTCACGCACTACAAGATGAAGACCGCCGTCGTCATGAGCGAGGACGCCGCCTGGACCACGCCGCTCGACACCGGCTATCTGGAATGCCTGCCGAAGATCGGCATCAAGGTGCTCGACCACATCCGCTTCTCGCCCGACACCACTGATTTCACGCCGATCTTCAACAAGATCGAGGGGCAGAAGCCCGACGTCATCATCACCGGCATCAGCCACGTCGGCGTGCAGCCGACCGTGCAGTGGACCAGCCAGCAGGTGCCGATCCCGATGTTCGGCATCAGCTCGCAGGCGACGTCCAGCACGTTCTGGAAAGACACCAACGGCGCGTCCGAGAGCGTGCTGTATCAAACCGTGTCGGCGCCGGGCGTCGCGATCACGCCGAAGACCAACCCCTTCACCGAGAACTATGTAAAGCGGTTCGGCATCACGCCGGCCTATACCGGATACACGACCTACGACCAGGTATACTACATCGCCGACGCCGTGCGCCGCGCCGGTTCGACCGACCCGGACAAGCTGGTGGCGGCATTGGAGACGACCGATTGGGAGGGCACCATCGGGCGCACCCAGTTCTACGGCAAGGACGACCCGTTCACCCATTCGATCAAGTATGGCGTCGGCATGATCAGCGGGCTGTTCGTGCAATGGCAGGACGGCAAGCAGATGACGGTGTGGCCGACCGACCTCGCCAACGCCAAGCTCGTCTTCCCCTCGTTCGTGAAGATAGATCAGGCGGCGAACTGATCGTTTGGCTGGCGGCGCTTTCGCACGCTGAGTACGCCGGGACCGGGTTGGCATGACTGGGCTGCAGATCCTGATCGACGGCTTCGCCATCAGCGCGCTGTATGCGCTGGGCGCGGCCGGGTTCACGCTGATTTTCGGCGTGTCGGGCGTGCTGAACCTGTCGCATGGGGCGATCATGGTCGCGGCGGCGGTGGCGGCGTGGTCGGTCGGCAACATGGGCGCCGGGCCATATTTCGGCGCGCTGGCGGGCGTGCTGGTCGGCCTGGCGGTTGCCCTGGTCACCTACGCCGCCATCGTGCGCCCCATCCAGCGCTCCCCCGCGATCCCCACGGAGGAGAAGGAAATCTTCGTCCTGACCGGCACCTTGCTGTGGGGCATCATGATCCAGGAGGCCATCTCCTACTTCTTCACCAGCAATCCGAAGACCGTGCGCCCGCTGATCGCCGGCGTCATGAACATCGTGGGCGTGCGCACGCCGATGAACGAGCTCCTGACCGCCGCCGTCTGCTGGGCGGTGATCGGGCTGCTATGGCTGCTGGTGAACCGGACCCGGCCCGGCCGGGCGTTGCTGGCGGCGTCGATGAACGCCCGCGGCGTCACCCTGCTCGGGTTCGAGTTGTCGCGCATCTACGTGCTGGTTTGGGCGATCTATGGCGTGCTGGCGGGGATCGCCGGGGTGCTGCTGGCGATGTTCCTCGGCGTGTCGTCGGACGGGATCGGGCCGCTCACCGCCAGCGCGTTCTCCATCGTCGTGCTCGGCGGCCTCGGCAGCGTGTCCGGATCGCTGATCGCGGCCTACGTCGTGGGGTATCTGGAGACCATCACCGCCTACACCGTGTCGCCGACGATCCGCACCATTCCTGTGCTGCTGCTGCTGATCGTCGTAGTCTATGTGCGGCCGCAGGGCCTGCTCGGGCGCAGGTAGGAGAGCCAGCCGATGTCGCAGCTTACCCGCACGCTGCTGGTCACCGCCGTCGTGCTGATCGTCGCGGCCACGCTGCCACTCTGGGTGTCGGCCTACGTGCTCGGCCTGCTGACGCTCGCCTACTACTTCGGCGTGTTCGCCATGGCGTGGGACCTGCTGTTCGGCTTCGCCGGCGAGGTGAACTTCGGCCCGACCTTCCTGATCGGCCTCGGCGCCTATACGGCCGGCATCCTCAACAGCCGCTACGGGCTGTCGATTCCCATATGCGTCGCCGCCGGAGCCGTGGTCGCAACCGCTGGAGGCGTGGCGCTCGCGCTGCCGGCATTGCGCCTGCATGGCCCGTATTTCGGCCTCATCACCCTAGTCGCGGTTCTGCTGCTGCAGCAGGTGATCGTGATCTTCGCGAGCGTCACCGGGGGCGAGATCGGCATGACGGTCCCGGACGTGCTGTCGAT
Source organism: uncultured Acetobacteraceae bacterium (assembly GCA_964657765.1). Lineage (GTDB taxonomy): Bacteria > Pseudomonadota > Alphaproteobacteria > Acetobacterales > Acetobacteraceae > CAHJXG01. The sequence goes on along the minus strand of CAZZWN010000154.1, from coordinate 1,334 downwards.
CGACGACGCCACCAACTACTGGATCGCGCTCGGCTTCATGACGCTGAGCGGCGCCGTGCTGTTCGTGCTGTCGCGATCGGCGCTGGGATTGATCCTGCAAGCCAGCGGCCAGGATGCGGTCGCCGCGGGCGCATTGGGCTTCAACGTCACCAAGCACAAGCTGGCCGCGTTCTGCATCAGCGCGCTGTTCTCCGGCCTGTCCGGCGCATTGCTCATCTTCTACTTCGGCACCGCCTCCGTCGGCACCGTCATCGACATCGCGGTCGGCGTGCAGATCATCATCGCCTGTGTGCTGGGCGGCCGGCGCACCATCCTTGGCGCCGCGGTCGGCGCGGTGTTCCTGATCGTCGCCGGGGAGCTGCTCCGCCCGCTGGGCCAGCTCAGCACCTTCGTCGTCTCCGCCGTCGCCCTCGCCGTGATCCTGTTCTTCCCCAACGGGCTGATCGGCACCCTGCTGCACCGGGACGACACGCTATGACCGCGCCGCTGCTCCGTGTGGACGGCCTGGTAAAGCGGTTCGGCGGCCTGGTCGCGGTCAACAAGATCGGCTTCGACATCGCGGGGGGCGAGATCCTCGGGCTGATCGGCCCCAACGGCTCCGGCAAATCGACCGTCATGAAGCTGATCATGGGCATCGAGCGGCCCGACGCCGGCCGGGTCGAGCTGCATGGCAAGGACGTCGCCGGCTGGGCGTCGCACCGGGTGGCACGGGCGGGGATCGGCCTCGTATTCCAGCACTCGCGCCCGCTGCACCGGCAGACCGTGCTGGAGAACATCAAGCTGGCCTTGCTGCCCGACAGCCTGCTCCGCCTCGCCGCCGCGCCCGGCGTCGACGCCAAGGCCCGGTCCATCGCCGAGCGCGTCGGCCTGGGCGGCGTCATGGATCGCCGGCCCGGCACCCTGCCCTTCGCCGACCTGCGCCGCCTGGAGCTCGCCAAGGCCATCGCCCGCGATCCGCAGGTGGTGCTGGTGGACGAGCCCTTCGCCGGCCTCACTTCCGGCGAGGTCACGGTGTTCTCCGACCTGATCCGCGGTTTTCGAAATGAGGGCCGCGCGGTGCTGCTGGTGGACCACAACGTGAAGGGCGTGTCGGCGCTGGTGGACCGGGTGTTCGCCATGTATTTGGGCGAGCGCATCGCCGAGGGCAGCGCAGCCGCGGTCATGCAGGACGAGACGGTGCGCCGGGTCTATCTGGGCGGCAGCATCGAAGTCGCCTCCCGCCCGGCCGCCACCGCGCGCGACCGTCCGCCGCTGCTGCAGGTCGAGGATGTCTCGGTATTATACGGTAAGGCGCAGGCATTGGAGCGCGTCTCGCTGCATGTGCACGAGGGCGA